>JBIKYV010000255.1:0-3502 GCA_044355075.1 Prosthecobacter sp. | reverse complement strand
GTCTTTGCCGTGGATGTAGTCCTGATCCTCAACGATGCAGCGATAGGCTTTGTTGAGCATCAAGGCTCTCTCGCGTGAGGGGACGATCAGATCATAAACGTCGGCAGCTTTGCTCAATTTGGCTTGATCGAGTTTGCCATCCGCGTTGAACCATCGCTGCTGCATTTCTTCATTGTTGCGGAATTCGCTGCCGCCTTCTGCACGTTCGAGATAGGTCACGATTTCCCCGCGTGTTTCTCCTTGGCTAGGTGCATCAGGCATGCCACGCAAGCGGATATATCCCCAGCCTGCGGCTCCTTCTCGTTTGCGGGCGAAGCTGAAAGTCTTATCGATGCTGGAACCCACGGAATTGTGACAGCCCATGCAAGAAAAGTTTTCTTCATAGGTCAGCCCTCGCAGTCGTCCTTGCGAATCTTCGATAAAGCCTTGAATCGCCCAGCCATTGCCATTGTCGAGGCCGTGCTGCCCGATGCTCTGGTACGCTGGGAGGTTACCAGCTTCCTTTTCGTTAGCTTCTAGTGCGTATTTTCTGGCATACATCGGCTTAGAGTAGGCACGAGCTTTGCGCATGTAGCGCACTTCCTTCATTCGGGTAGAAACTTGGATCTCCCCTTGCTGCGTAATGCCAAGGTAACGCACGGTATGCAGAAATTCAGTGCCTTCAGGGTAGAGGAATGTCTCCATCGGGAGACGTTTCGCCGCACCAACCCAAGACGTCAGTCGCGTGATACGTTGAGTTTTTCCTAGCTTGCCATCACCATCGAGATCAGTGCCGACTTTTTCTTCATCCAAAAGTGGGGTGGGTATCGTGCTTCGACCTTTGATCAGCGCTTCAAGAATACTCAGGTTAGCCAAATACACATCGCGCGATTCATGGCCATTTCCTTGCTGTCGAAAAGGAGCCGGAAGACGGATCATCACATCGTCTGTCGAGCCGTTGGTTGGCCAGAATGTACTTGGAAACGGTTTGTAACTGTAGGCGACCCATTGACTTCCATCTTTGGCAAACCCGAGGGCATCAAAGGCAAATTCGCCTTTTTGCAGATCTTTGAGATCCGGAACCCAGCCTTTGAATCCTCGCTCACGTAGCCGGGGGGCGAGTGCGCTATAGTTATCTTCGGCAATGTAGCGCAGGATTTCATCGTCCGTGATTTCAGAGACACGTTGGCTCCGGTCTTCAAAAAGATTTGTCCAATGATTGGTCATGCCTAGCTCGCTGAAGCTGTAAGCTTCTTGGAGATCGGCATCGTTCATGCTGTTTTCACGACCAACTATATGATCTTGATGACAAACGTAGCAGGGATTGGCTCTGGCTTCCGTGCGGGTGTAGCACTGTGGTGGCACCACTGCTTCACGATTGTAAACCGTATTCACTGGATGTGTATCTGGAACTGGCGGCAGCACGTCTTGAAGCTGGCGGAGTGACTCTAGCATCTGTTCATGCATTAGCTTAGAGTCTGCGCCAAATGCGCACATCGGAATCAGGCTAATCAGATAAGAGAACAATAATGTGGAAGAATGCTGAAGCATAACAAGAAAGCGTTTTTAGAAAGGGAAGGGCGGCTCTTCAGAAGAGCCGCCCCAAATGAATCAGATGCCGTTTCCGAAGTTATGGCTTACTGGTTCGTGATGAATCTGAAGGCGCCGCGACGCAGACTTCTGAGGAGGTTTGTGTTCTCGATCTTCGAGACATCGAAAGTCCAGACGGCATCGCCAAGGCCATTCGGCACAGAGGCTAGATTTGTACTATCTGGATGTTGCACACAGATGTGAAATTCAGTGGGGATCGCTGGATTGAAAATCATGCCGGTAGCTTCAGAACCACCGACACGGATGCTGATGAAGTGATCGAGTGATTCGGCTTGGCCATCGTTGTTCGTGTCACGAATGAACCAGATATCGCCACCAGTAGAGCTACTGTTAGGTGCATCTTCAATAACGTAGATATTGCCAGCTGCGTCGATGGCCAGGTTATCAGGAGAATTCAGGACACCGGTAGTAGAGGGATGTCCAAGATTCTTGGGAGTGTTGTTATCGACGAGTGTTCTAACAACCGCCTTATTTCTCCCAGTTTCTTCAATCGCGATGACTTTGTTTTCGGAAGTGATGGCGACGTAAATTATCTCACGTTTGTTTGGTAGTAGGGTGACGACCATGTCCTCAGGACGGCCGTAAGGAGTAGCACCAACATCGTCGGCAGCTGGACGGCCGCCCATTGTGTCAGGATTGGTGCGTGGATCATTCGTGGGACCATCACGGAATGGATTCGTAACACCGGGAAGCGGCTGTCCATTGCCGTCGGTCAAAGGCACCCAAGTTGCTGCGCCTTCGCGCTGTACACCTGCGGGTTGTTGATTGAAGTTCGCAGCCGCTATACCGCCGCTCGATAGAAAGTTGTCCACGCGCAGTACGAATGTCTGTCCAACCGTATAATCACCCACGCGCTTCATGACAAATTTGTAGATGGAGCCTGAGTTCCACTCGTCGATGAAATAGATGGTGTTGCGGTATTTGACGCTAAAGTTGATGCCTTCATGTGAGACATTGGCGATGCTTTCCAGGACGCGATGTTGAATCTGGCCCACAGGAGCCATTGGATTCAAAATCTCGACCACACGTCCCAGGCCTGCCCACTCTTCAGCGAGGAAAAGCGTGCGATTAGGGGTCCAGCGGCATGGATCAAAGGCTCCGTAGTCATTGGTCCAATTTCCCGATGCACCTTGCTGATCACCTGCAAAGATAGTTTCGGCTTTACGAGCCTCGATGTCATAACGCGTGCAGCCCGCGCCGATGGGTGTTTCATGAGGGATGAAAAGGTGGGTGCCTTCGGGATTAGTTGCCAGCATGTCAAACATAGACGCACTGGTGCTTTGTCCAGGTACACGGACGATCGATTGTCCAGGGCTTAACACCTGGTTTTCGACTTCATTCAGGCTGACCCAGTTAACTTGGCTAATATTGGCAGGTGTCACCCAGGGCGAACTGAGTTCTTGCAAGGCGTTGGGAGCGACAACAGGGGCTGACTGGGTCAGGGGAGTGAACCAGATGTCAGTTCCGGCTTTGGCGGCCGGTGCAGCGATGAGTGCGGAGCTCATGGCGAGACGAAACCAAGCGGTGTGCAGTTTCATGAGATGGGGGGGATGCGTGTGTTTGAGGTTTGAGTGCTGAAACCTGGGTAGAGGTTCCACACGCCGCGCCCTTAAGCTCATGAGCTAAGAATCTTCGCCTAATTTACTCTGACGATATTGTGATGTGAAATCTTTGCCACATGCTGATTCGAATAACGAATGATGCGGAAAATAAATTTATTCTGCCTCAGTCACTGATCATCAGCAAGGTGAGTCAATGGGTTTGCGACTCAACAAGAAACCACGGGAAGGCTAGTCCGCGAAATGGCAATTCCTTGATCACAAATAACATCCGCAAAAGCCGCAGGAACGGAAACAGCAGGAAAACGCTAACTTTGAAAAACACGCTCACGAAAAACAATAGCACGAGCGAT
>JBIKYV010000112.1:0-12532 GCA_044355075.1 Prosthecobacter sp. | reverse complement strand
GAGTGGTGCGCCGAAGCTGAAGCCGTTTGATTTGAGCAAAGCGAGTGGTGAGGAGCTTCTCGGCTACCTGAGCCATCCGAATGAGTGGTTCAGGAAGCAGGCGGTTTTGGAGATCGGGTGGCGAAACCTCCAAGAACTCGCTCCCAAGCTCGCCCAGTCACCAACGTCAATGGAATCAATCTGGTCACTCGATGCGCTCGGTGTTATCAAAGCACTGCCAACCACCTCCAGCGATCCTTACATCCGTCGCTGGGCCTGGAAGATGGCGGGTGAAAAACAAATCCTTCCCACTTTGACCGAGGAAAAGCATCTGGAGGTCTGCGCTCAGATCCTAGCTTCTGCGAAGAGGCTCCCCGGCGCTGGTTCATTGCACCTGCTGCGAGCTGGCGACATCGAAGACGAAAGCGGCCATCTGCCGCTCCTCGCTTGGTGGGCGCTCGAATCGAAGGCCGAGAAAGAACGCGAGGCCGTCTTTACCTTCCTCAAAGCCGATCCAGCCTTTCTCCAAACCAAACTTTTCCGCGACCACCTCGCCGAGAAGCTCGCGAAACGCTACGCACTGGCTGGAGGCGAAGAAAACCTCAACTCCTGCGCCGAGTTGCTCGCTCTCACGAACGATGAAGCCCTGCGCGGCAAGTTCATCGCGGGCATCGCGTCCGCCTTCGAAGGCGCGGAGATGCCCAAACTGCCGGATTCGCTCACCAAGGCCCTCAACGACTACATGGCGAAACAAAGCGGCGGCGACCTCACGCTCGCGCTGCGCAGCGGAAACGCCGAGGCGCTCAAAAACGCCCTCAAACTGCTCGCCGACACCAAAGCGACCAACACCGCCCGCATCGCCATCGCGAAGACCTTAGCGGAACTTGGCAGGCAAGAGGCCGTGATGCCCATGGTGGCCGTATTGAAGTCCAGCGCAGCTCCCAGCCTCAAACGCGGTATGTTGCAGGCTGCGGCCAAGTTTGACGACAAACGCATCCCCGAGGCCCTCCTGCTCGGTTGGGAAGGTCAAATCGCGGGCGACAAAGCCCTTCGCGAAGACGCGCTGCGCGTCATGGCCGGACGCAAAGAATGGGCGCAGATTTTGATGAACTTCGTCAACGAATGGAAAGTGCCCGCCAAGCATTTCACCATCGACATCGTCCGCCAGCTCAGCCTCCATAAAGATGCCGACATCGACGCCGCCATCGAAAAGCATTGGAAGGGCCTCCTCGGCACCGGACCCACGCCTGAGAAGAAAAAGGAAGCCGAGCGCATCAAAGCCGTCCTCAAAACCGGTCTCGGCGATGCCGACAAAGGCAAGCTGCAATTCACCGCCCGCTGCGCTGTCTGCCATAGTCTCTTTGGCGAAGGCGGCAAGATCGGCCCCGAGCTCACCGGCTACGACCGCAGCAACGCCGACTTCTGGCTCGACAACCTCTTCACCCCCAGCCTCGAAATCCGCGAAGGCTTCGGCACCTACATCGTGAAAACCAAAGGCGGCCAGATACTCACGGGTCTCATGGATGCTCAAGACGCCCAGGGCATCGTCCTCAAAGACCTCGCTGGCAATAAAACCGCTATCAAACAAGCCGACATCGAGAAGCTGGAGGCCTCGATGGTTTCGCTGATGCCCGAAGGCATGACCGCAGGCATGAGCGACACCGATTTGAAGGACTTCTTCGCTTATCTTATGCAGGCAACGCCTTGATTGGCCCTCAATGGATAGGTTTCCTGATGGGAGTTCCGGTGAGAAAATGAGCAGCTGTCCTGAGTTGCAGTGACTTCGTTCGTGGGCTTAATCCCATGGCTGTGACTTTTCGCCATCCTAAAAACGACGTTTTTATTCCTGACAATACGGAACCCTGGACAGCCTTGCATCGGGTGACCCATCTGGGCATAGTTTCACATCAGGACGATCTAGAAATTGCTGCTTATCATGGCATCACAGAGTGCTTTCATAGTGGTGACAAATGGTTCGGTGGAGTGGTGGTCACCGATGGAGCGGGGAGTCCGCGCAAGGGGCCCTACGAGAATTACACGGACGAAGAGATGCAAAAGGTGCGTCTCGTGGAGCAGCGGAAGGCAGCCTTTGTCGGTGAGTATAGTGTGATGATTCAGCTAGGATATCCGAGCGATGATGTGAAGCATCAGAATCGTCCTTCCGTTGTGGATGATCTGAAGTTCATACTTGAGCACGCTCAGCCTCATACTCTTTACGTGCACAATCCCTGCGATCGCCATGATACACATGTGGCCACGTTCCTGCGCTGTCTCGAGGCAATTCGCGCTCTGCCTCCGGAGATGAGGCCGAAGAAAGTCTATGGCTGTGAGGTCTGGAGAAAGCTGGACTGGCTACTGACTCAGGACAAAGCGATGCTTTGGGTGGATAAGTATCCGCACCTGCTCCGCCCGTTGCTGGGCGTTTTCGACAGTCAGATCAGTGGTGGCAAGCGCTACGATCTCGCTGAAGAAGGCCTGCGCCACGCCAATGCGACCTACTTTGATTCTCACACGACGGACAACACGAGCCTGCTTACGTTTGCCATGGATTTGACGCCACTGGCCGAAAACGATCAGCTTGATGTGGAAGAATTCACGCTCGGTTATGTGCGTCGTTTGGAAGAGGATGTCGCCGTGCGCATGAAGCGCTTCCTGTAAGATCGCAAACCGCTGCTTTATGAGCCCGCGCTCCTGGAGTTTGGCTGGTTTTCTGGTGATGCTACTCACTAGCTGCCAGGACGCGCCGAAGCATGGCCCTGTCTCTGCTCGTACGCTGAAGGCACTGACTCGCAGAGCAGAGTCCAAGCAGGCTTTCCTGAATCGTCTGAATGAGGTGGATCGTGCCATGCGCGAGGTTTTGCCCACTGTGCCCGTGCATGTTCCTTGGTTCTTGCAGACTCATCCGCCAGTGATTCAGGTGCGGTCGCATAAAGCTCGTCCGGTGCAGATCATGCTGGACACTGGAGCGGCACGGATGGTCATGGGCGCGAAAAGTGCGGCTAAACTTGGGCTGCCGACGGTGAAGGCAGATGAGGTGCAGGCCACCATGATTGGAGTGGTCGGAAAGGAAACGGGTCTCGTGGGTATGGCCGGCCCTCTCTGCATCGGCGATTGGCAGATCCCGGCTTATCCTTGCTTTGTGCGGACTTACCACACCTCAGGGCATGACATTGCCTATCCAGATAACATCCTCGGCGTCGATTTGCCCGCGCGTTACTGTCGCTACCTGACGCTAGATTACCTAGGAAAAGAGGTCGTTTTTGGCTTTGGGCAGGCCTATCGGCCAGAGTCGAATCGGCGGTCTTCAGCCCCCTTTGTCATCAGGGAAGGGGTCGTTTTCATCGAACTGCAAAGCGGTAAGGTGAAGTGGCAAGCGGTTCTCGATAGCGGTTCCTTCAATGGTATCGAAATCAGTGAGGCCATCGCAAAAAAGCTCGGTGTGCAAGATCAGGGGCAAGTGGTGCAAGACCTCGTGCTTATTGCTGTCGGCGGCACCATGTCGTCAAAGGATGCTCGGCTGCGTTCGCTACAGCTCCCGATCGTGCAGATGTTTGGCAGACGCTATGAAAAGCCCGAGGTTGCCATCTCTCCTGGCATCCCGCGCGTGGGGTCGAGGTTTCTTCGCGATTACCGTGTAACGCTAGATTTCGATCAGCGCTGTGTATGGCTGGAATGGTGAGGAGAGGCTAGACGCCTGAGCCAGAGGAACCGTGAAGCAACGAGGTGCAGGAGGCGAATATGCTGACGTTTGTGTTGGCTGATCTTACCCAAAACGGCCAGGATGTGGCCCGGCTCTTGATCGTTTTCACAGTTTAGATCCCGCGTAAGTCACCGCGTGTGCGGGTGTGATCTTCGGGGCGAGGACTGCGGTGTTGTGGAACTCGATCGCGCCGCAAGTCATCGCCACGATAGCGGTTGCCTTCAGGCATAGGTCCGCGTGGATGGTGACTTTCCGGCCGGTGATGGGGATGAGCACGGCCCATTTCGGGGCGAAAATCATGCGTAGGATGAGGGGCTGGCATCCGGTGGTGCATGGGTGGCATAGGGTGGCGAGCTTCAGGTGCGTCAAATTGACCGCGTGGGGTATGCATCGGCCTATGCATGGAGCGGCGATGACCTAGCTCGAATCGGCCTTCAGGGCCACGTGGACCACCAGGATCGCGGGATTGGTCGCGACGGTGAAAATCTCCGTGTTCTCTTCCCCGAGGAACACCAAGCTCGCGGTGGCTGGGTTCATTTCGACGATATTCGCCATCGCGTGAATGCCCCTCTTGGCCATGAAGACGATTCATGTCCCGAGGGTCGCGTGGTGGGTTGCGATCTTCATCACGGCGGTCATGTGGGCCTGAGTCACGAGGTGCCTCCCTGGTCGGGCCACCACGCTCCGGTTGAAAGCGTTCGCGTGAGGGCTCTTGGCGGTTTTCGTCACGAGAACCCATTTCAGGCCGACGGCGTTCCGGTTGATCCTGGCGCACTTCCGGTGCTGCTTCTCGGGCCTCACGACCTCCACGACGACTTTCCGGGCTTGGAGCACGCACGGCGGGTTCCTCGCGTTTGGGAGACGAACGTGGTACTTCGGCGGCACGCTCAGTCTCTGCAGGAGGGTTTTGTGGGGATTCTTGAGCCTGGAGTAAACCGCAAAGGGTAGTTAGGCTAAGAACGAGAAACAGCGAGGTGGGCTTGAGTTTCATGGTCGGTGCAGTGGGGAAAGGCGCGAGTATGCCGTTTCACCAGCTTAACGTCGTGACGCTCTTGTTTTGTGTGCGTATCGCGAAGAAAAATCTCTATCCCTGCCTACCCCAGTAGATCGGGATACTTCGCCAGGGCCATCGCACGGGTTTTTTCCAGGCCATTCGCCATGCATCCATGGTGCATGATTTCCTCTGCCAGCGCCCGGCATTCGGCGGCACTGAGCTGCCTCACCGCGTGTTTAACCTTGGCTACCTGACCTGCGGTGACACTCAGCTCGTGCAGTCCCAGCCCGACGAGCAGCGGCGTTAGCTGAATGTCAGATGCCATTTCTCCACAAATGCAGACGCGAATGCCTGCACGGTTTGCGGCCTCTACGGTCATACGGATCAGGCGCAGCACCGCTGGATGCGTAGGTTGGTAAAGGCCAGCCACGCGCTCATTCAGTCGATCCACCGCCAGCGTGTATTGGATGAGGTCATTCGTGCCCAGGCTGAAAAAGTCTACCTCCGTGGCAATCAGGTCCGCTGAAACGGCTGCACTGGGAATTTCGATCATGGCGCCGATGGCGATATCATCACCGATCTTCACCCCTTCATGCAGCAGTTCACGCGCGCATTCGTCGAGCAAGGCACGCGCTTGTCGCACTTCTTCCACTCCGCTGATCATGGGAAACATGATGCCCACGCGGCCTTCGGATGAGGAGCGTAGTAGCGCGCGCAGCTGACGGCGGAATAGCTCACGACAGCCTAGTGAGGCACGAATGCCACGCCAGCCGAGGAAGGGATTCGGCTCTTTTTCCAAAGCCATCACGGGGTCGATCTTATCCCCCCCAAGGTCTAGGGTGCGGAAGATTACCTCACCAGGCTTCATGGCTTTTACCGCTTGGGTGTAGCACTCTGCCAGCCAGTCTTCGCCCGCTTCCGGGTCAGACAGATGGAGAAATTCCGTGCGGAAGAGGCCCACGTGTTCGGCACCGCTGTCGCGGATGGCATCCATTTCTTCGATGAATTCAGCGTTTGCACTGACCTTCACGGTGCAGCCGTCTCGGGTGATGGAGGGCTGGTGCCGCGTCGTCAGCAGTGCATCATCCCGCGCATCAGTTTGGGCTTCACGGGTCTTGTATTTCGCCAGTGTCTCAGCACTGGGATTTCGGATCAGCACGCCTTCATCGCCATCCAGTAAGACGGGATCTCCCGAATGCAGCTCGTCGCAGATATTATGCAGCCGCACGACAGCGGGTAGGCTGAGCGAACGTGCGATGATGGCTGCGTGGGAGTTTGCGCTGCCCATTTCCAAGGCAAACCCGAGCACCTTGCTGCGGTCGAGCTGGACTGTGTCTGAGGGAGTCAGATCATGTGCGACGATGATGACCGGTTCCTCAAACATCGGGTGGTCCAGCATCTCGCCCCGCAGATGGCGCATGACCCGCTGGGTCACATCCTTGATGTCTAGGAAGCGCTCCCGTAGGTAAGAATCGGCCAGGCCGCGCAGGGCATCCATGTGCTTGCACATCAGGCGGTAATAGATCGCATCCACGCAGATGAGCTGTTCGCGCACGGTTTTTTCCACCTGCTTCAGGATGGAGTGATCGTGCAGAATCAGCAGATGTGCTTCGAAGATCTCAGCCTCGACAGAGCCCTGTTCGTCCTGCATGGCTTTTTGCAGAGCCTCAATCTCTGTTCGGGTCACCTCTAGCGCAGTATGCCAGCGGGCGAGGTCGCTTTCCACCTCCTCCGGCGTGATGGGCGTGGTGTCGGGTTCGTCAAAGTGCTCTTTCAGCACATGCACCACCGCATGAGCGACTCCGTGGGAGACGCCTGTGCCTTCCCAAAGATGTTCGTGAGCGGTAGGATTTTCAGACATGAGTTGCGGATGATGGGAAGCGCGGCTCGTCTTGGCAATCACGAAACCTTCAGCCTGCGAAAACAAAAAAGGCACGGATGCGGATGAGCCCCCGGATAAAAATACCGGAAACCGTGCGCAGCCCTCCTTGAAGCGGTGGCTGGATAGCGCTTTCCATAGCCATTGCTCTCCTGACTTTGCCCCGCTCACTCCCACCATGCCTGAAGCCACCCCTCCCACTCTGAAACTCGCCCTCGTCGGTGCCGGCATGTTCGGCGGTGATGTACACCTGCGTGCCTATGCGGATCTTCAGCGCTTTGGCATCGCAGGGCAGTTGGCCCGTGTCGGGTTAGATGCGCACTCCCGCGCCTTGGCCCCCGTGAAATTTGACCTCGTGGCCGTGGCCACCCGCTCCGAGGCTTCGGCCAAGAAATCCGCAGCTGCCTTCCAGGCTATCACCGGCCATGCGCCTCAGTGCTACCATGGCGATGAGCCCTGGAATGACATCCTCCGTGACTTTCCCGACCTGGACGTGATGGCTGTGGCCACGCCCGACCATTTGCACACGCAGCCGGTCCTAGCGGCCCTCGCCGCAGGCGTGCATGTTTTGACCGAAAAACCCATGTGCCTCACCACCGCTGAGGCGGACGAGATCATCGCTGCGGCTCAGGCGCGCAATCTCATTGTCGGCGTGGACATGCATAAGCGCTACGACCCTGATCACCTGCGCATCCGCGACGATATCCAGAACCGCATCGGTGCTCCGCTCTACGGCACCGCCTACCTGGAGGAACCGCTGGAGGTATCCACCAGTACCTTCAAGTGGGTGGAAAGCAGCGACCCCTTCAGCTACGTAGGGCCTCACTGGACTGACCTGATCTACAGCTACTACAAATCAAAACCGGTCAGCCTGACCGCCGTTGGCCAAAAGAAGCGCCTCGTCCGCGATGGCATCAATGCCTATGATGCGGTGCAAGTTCGGGTCGATTTCGACAATGGCATGAGCATCAACTTTCATAACAACTGGATCACACCTGCTGACTTCGAAGCCCCGGTGAACCAGGGGCACGAGATCGTCGGAGCCGATGGTAAGGTAGAAAGCGACCAGCAGTATCGTGGCTTCCGTTGGTGGAATGCGGGTGGTGGTTCGCGTACCAGCAACAATCACTTCACCCGCGATGTCTTGCGGCATGATGGCACCAAGGCCTACATCGGCTATGGCGTGGACAGCCTCACCGTCGCCTTGGTGGCGATTTGTTTGGTGAAGTTCTCGGGGGCTACGCGTGACTCGGTGGCGCATCTTTATCCCACTGCGGAGGAGGCCCGCATCACCTGCGCTATCGTGGATGCCGCCGCGAAGGTCCGTGACCTGAACTGGAAATACATGCAGGAAGGGAAGGGAGCTACGGTCACCGCACGCTTTGGCGAAGATGGCATCACCATCATCGATCCGAATTCAGCGGAAGTCTTTCATCGTATCTATTCCAGCCCGGTTTGAGCGACACGCGTAAAGTGACGACATGTCCGGCCCACGAAACAAACCCGACCTCATGGCCAAGCTGCGTGATGTGCCGCACACGCCGGGCGTCTATGTCATGCGTGATCGGCTGGACAGCGTCATCTACGTGGGCAAGGCACGTGACCTGCGCAAACGGCTGAGCCATTACTTCACCCCGGCACGCTCGAAGCTGGCTGACCGCAAGACTCGCGCTCTCATTGCCAGCATCTGGGATTTCGATATCCACCAGGTGCGTAATGAGCCGGAATCGCTGCTGCTGGAGGGTAAACTGATCAAGGAATTCAGGCCGAAATACAACATCAGTTTCCGTGACGACAAACGCTTCCTCATGGTGCGTGTGCATTTGCAGGATGACTTTCCCCGCTTTACCCTCACGCGGCTGAAAAAAGACGATGGCGCACGCTATTTCGGCCCCTTTGCCCACAGCGGCGCGCTGCGCACCACGCTCAACTGGCTAAACAAACAATACGGTCTGCGTGTCTGTCGCCCCATTCGTCCTGGAGAGCAAGACTACAAGCACTGCTCCAACGACATCATTAAAAATTGCTGCGCTCCCTGCATCGGGCGGGTGAGCCCGGCGGAATACAAAAGTCGCATGGAGGATGCCTGCACACTGCTGGAGGGTAAAGGCGCGCGCGATCTGACCTCTATTCTAGAGGAAGAAATGCAGAAGGCGGCTGCCAAGCTCGATTTTGAGCGCGCTGCGGAGCTGCGTGACATGGTGGAAGACCTGAAAAAGACCCTCGCTCCAAAGCGCACCTTTGAGCGCGGCGCACGCATGAAGGTCATGTCCACCATCGACCCCATGGCGGACGTGCGCGAGCTGCAGGAGGAGCTTGGCTTAGAAAAGCCGCCTCTCATCATGGAGTGCTTTGACATCGCGAACATCGGCACCGCGCACTGCGTGGCTAGCATGGTGCGCTTCAAAAACGGGGTGCCTGACAATGCCAACTACCGCCGCTACCGTATCCGCGCTGTCAGTGGGCAAAACGACTTTGTCAGCATGGCGGAGGTCATCCGCCGCCGCTTCTCCCGCATTCTGCGCGAAGGTCGCGAAGCCTTGGGTGCGGACGAGGCTGATTTGACCCAGGAATCGCCGCTGGAGGCGATGGAACGTCTCGCTGCTGAAGAGCCTGCCGAAGGTTCCCCGGCTAGTCCGGGTCGCCGCAAATCCTTGGTGAAATTGCCCGATTTGGTCATCGTCGATGGCGGCAAAGGTCAGCTCGGCATGGCCGTGGAGGAACTGCAAAAGCTCGGTCTCGGTGGACTACCCATCGTTGGCCTGGCCAAACAGCATGAGGAGGTCTTTTTCCCTGGAGAATCCGATCCGGTGCGCATCCCGCACGACCGAGGTGCCTTGAAGTTGCTGCAGCGTATTCGCGATGAAGCCCACCGCTGGGCCAATGGCTACCACCAGCTTTTGCTAGGCCGCCGGGTGGAGGAAAGTCTGCTGGATGACTGCCCCGGCGTCAGTCAGAACCGCAAAGCTGCGCTGCTGAAGGCTTTTGGCTCTGTCGTACGCCTGCGCAAAGCCAGCGCGGCAGACATCGCTGCCCAGGTGCCTGGCATCAGCCGCACCCTCGCAGAGACCATCGTGGACTTCCTAGCCTCCCGAAGTTGAGGCATTTGGGGATGGTTTCATCGTCGCCACCCAAGAAAATCCTCTCTTCGATAGCATTTTCACCCGTCCCTTTGACAGCCGGGGACGACCGTGCAAGATGCCGCGCTTTCCGGCCTGTCCTACGCGAAACAAATCTCCTGATTTGTCCTCCATGGCCTCCTGAAAGCGCTCAAATCATACGCTTTCTCCCCGACATTCGTCATTCCTCATTCTGGTTTCGTCATTTCCTTCTCCCCCATGCCCAAAGACACCTCCATCAAACGCATCCTCGTCATCGGTTCTGGCCCCATCGTCATCGGCCAGGGCTGTGAGTTCGACTACTCCGGCGTTCAGGCCTGCAAGGCCCTGCGCGAGGAAGGCTATGAAGTGGTGCTCATCAACTCCAATCCGGCCACCATCATGACCGATCCGGAGTTCGCTTTCCGCACCTACATCGAGCCGATCATGCCGGAGATGGTGGAGAAGATCATCATCAAGGAAAAGCCGGATGTGCTCCTGCCGACGCTCGGTGGCCAGACGGCGCTGAATACCGCGATGTCTCTGCATCGCGCCGGGACGCTGGAGAAGCACGGCGTGCGCATGATCGGCGCGAAGCCGGAAGCCATCGAGAAGGGGGAGGACCGTCTGCTTTTCAAAGAGGCGATGCTCAAAATTGGCCTCGACTTGCCCCAGTCTGGTGTGGCCCACAACATGGAGGAGGCGCGTAAGATCGCCAAGCAGATCGGCACGTTGCCGCTCATCATTCGTCCGGCCTACACACTCGGTGGCACCGGCGGCGGTATTGCTTACAACAAGGAGGAGTTTGAAACCATCACGGCCAGCGGACTCGATCTCTCGCCTGTCACGGAAGTGCTCATCGAGGAGAGCTTGCTCGGCTGGAAGGAGTTGGAAATGGAGGTCATTCGCGACAAGGCGGACAACTGCGTCATCATCTGCTCCATCGAGAACCTCGACCCCATGGGCGTGCATACCGGCGACTCCATCACCGTCGCGCCGATCCAGACGCTCACCGATCGCGAATACCAAATCATGCGCGACTTCAGCTTCGCTTGTATCCGCGAGATCGGCGTGGAGACCGGCGGGTCCAACATCCAGTTCGCCGTGCATCCCGACACGGGCCGCATGATCGTCATCGAGATGAATCCGCGCGTCAGCCGCAGCTCCGCGCTCGCGTCCAAGGCCACGGGCTTCCCCATTGCGAAGATTGCCGCCAAGCTCGCTGTCGGTTACACGCTCGATGAGCTGAAAAACGACATCACGCGCCACACACCCGCCGCGTTCGAGCCGACCATCGACTACGTCGTCACCAAAATCCCACGTTTCACTTTCGAAAAATTCCCTGGAGCCAACGAAGTCCTCACCACGCAGATGAAATCCGTCGGTGAGGCTATGGCCATCGGCCGCACCTTCAAGGAGAGCCTGCAAAAAGCCCTGCGGAGTTTGGAGATTAAACGCTTTGGCCTCATCGGCGATGGTGCCGATAAGGAAATCGATGACGAGACCCTCACCACCAAGCTCACGGTGCCCAACGCCGAGCGCATCTTCTTCCTCGGTCAGGCTTTCGCCAAGGGCTGGGATGTGGAGAAGGTCTTTGCGCTGACCAAGATTGATCGCTGGTTCTTGAGACAGATTGAGGAGATCGTGAAGGAGCAGGCTCTGCTTGCCTCGGTTGATCTCCGTCGTGCAAAGAAGCTCGGTTTCTCGGATCGTCAGCTAGCCATTGCGAAAGGCATCCAGGAAGGTGACGCCCGCTCTGAACGCAAAGCCGCAGGCATTACCCCCACCTACCGCCTCGTGGACACCTGTGCGGCCGAGTTCGAGGCTTACACGCCTTACTACTACAGCACTTACGGCATCGAGGACGAGGTGCGCGATGGCGACCGCAAGAAGGTCATCATCCTTGGGGGTGGTCCGAACCGCATCGGCCAGGGCATCGAGTTCGACTACTGCTGTGTCCATGCCAGCTTCGCCCTACGCGAGCTCGGCTTTGAGACCATCATGGTCAATTCCAATCCCGAGACCGTCTCCACCGATTACGACACCAGCGACAAACTCTACTTTGAGCCCCTCACGCTCGAAGACGTGCTGAACATTTACGAGCGCGAGAACAGCAACGACCAGGTGCTCGGCGTCATCGTCCAGTTTGGTGGCCAGACCCCGTTGAACCTTGCCAAAGGCCTCGAAGACAATGGTGTCCGCATCATCGGCACCAGTCCGAAGAGCATCGAGCTCGCCGAAGATCGCAAACTCTTCGCCAAGCTGCTCGACGATCTCGGTTTGAACCAGGCCCCTAGCGGCATCGCTACCAGTCTGGAGGAAGCTTTGGCCGTCACCGCCAAGATCGGCTACCCCAGCCTCGTGCGCCCCAGCTTCGTGCTCGGCGGCCGTGCCATGCAGATCGTTTACAACGACAACGAGCTCGCGCACTACATGCGCACGAACCTCGAGTTGGAAGGCGCCAGCCAGGCCGGCTCACCGCACATCGCCAACAAGCCCACCCTCTCTGCCGATAAGCCTCTGCTCATCGACCGCTTCCTCGAAGACGCCACCGAGGTCGATGTGGACTGCATCACCGACGGCGAGACTACCGTCATCGGCGCCATCATGGAGCACATCGAAGAGGCCGGCATCCACTCCGGCGACAGCGCCTGCGTCATCCCGCCCTTCAGCCTCACGCCCGCCATGCAGGACCGCATCCGCGACGCCGCCAAAAAGCTCGCCAAGGCCCTCAATGTTCGCGGCCTGATGAACATGCAGCTCGCCGTCAAAGGCGATGACCTCTACGTCATTGAGGTCAACCCGCGTGCCAGCCGCACCGCGCCCTTCGTCAGCAAGGCCATCGGCGTCCCGCTGCCCAAGCTCGCCGCCAAGATCATGGC
>JBIKYV010000111.1:0-12544 GCA_044355075.1 Prosthecobacter sp. | reverse complement strand
CCCAAGCCCTGGGGCAGGATGTTCGTGGGCTGCGCATCGGCCTACCGCGCGAATACTTTGTCGCTGGCATCCATGCGGGTGTCTCAGCGGCACTGCAAGCAGCAGTGAAGAAGTTAGAAGCGCTCGGTGCCATCCCGGTTGAGATCTCACTGCCACACACGGATCTCGGCGTCAGCACCTATTACATCATCGCCCCAGCCGAGGCCTCAGCTAACCTCGCTCGCTTCGATGGCGTGCGCTACGGACATCGCAGCACGAAGGCGAATGACCTCATGGAGCATTACATGATGACTCGTGAGGAAGGCTTTGGTCCTGAGGTGAAACGCCGTATCCTGCTCGGCACATATGTGCTCAGCAGTGGATATTATGATGCCTATTACCTGAAGGCACAGCGCGCACGCACCCTCATTCGTCAGGACTTTGAAAAAGCCTTTGAGAGCGTGGATCTCATCATCAGCCCCACCAGTCCAGCGCCTGCGCACAAACTGGGCGAACTGAAAGACAATCCTCTGGCTGCTTATCTCGAAGACATCTTCACCATCCCTGTGAATTTGGCGGGTTTGCCCGCCATCAGCCTACCCTGTGGCCATGCGGTCGAGGGCGGTGTGTCCCTGCCTGTTGGACTGCAAATGATCGCTAAGCCTCTGGACGAGCTCACCCTCATCCGTGCTGCTGATGCCTTCGAGCGTCAGTGAACAGCCAATGCCACAGGTCACTGGCATCTTGAACGTTTCTAGATTGTTGGGTAGGTAGGCACAAGACTTGGATGACTTGAAGGCCTCCATGCATTCAGCTTGAGGTCGTCTTCCGAGTGCACTTTAGAGCTCTCTTCATCCGGGAAGCGGAGTCAAGTGGTTGGAGGAAAGCTAAGGGCGTGACGGTTCAGGTCGTAGGCGGATGCTATGGGATAGTTTGTGGAGCACACCGTTGACAAATGCTCCTGACTCAGCCCCACCAAGGTTTTTGGCGACCTCGATGGCCTCATTCAAAATGACAGGAGCGGGCACATCAGGCACGTGTAGCAGTTCATGCACGGCAACTCGTAAGATATTGCGATCGACACCTGCTAGGCGCTCGAGACGAAAGTTTTCGACCACGGGCGTGATGATGGCATCAATCTGAGTGCGGTGGGCTAGCACGCCACGAATGAGTTCTTCGGCGAAAGCCCGCACGCTGGCCTTGGCACTGTGGATTTCCCAAAAGGCACTCTGCTCTTCAGCGGTGTGTTCGCTGTGCAGTTCGTGGGCGAAGAGAAATTGGACGGCGGCTTCCCGACCTTCACGACGTTTTCCCATGACTCAAGCGCCCTCCAGGCCTGGGGTTCCAGAAAAGCTAGCCCGCATCTTGCGGAAAAGACTGACCATGTTCACAGCTGTCTGCGCAGCTTCGGCTCCACGGTTGATCTCATGGCCCAGGCAGCGCTGCTCGGCCTGCTGCTCGTTATTCACGAGCAGCACTTCATGAATCACAGGCACGATGTGTCGGACAGCCATTTGCTGCAAGGCATCCGTCACCGATGCACCCACTAGGTCAGCATGTTCGGTCGAGCCACGGATGATTACACCGAAGGCAATGAGCACATCCGGCTGGGTGGTTTTTAGCACCAGCTCAGCGCATACGGGGATCTCGAAAGCGCCTGGCACGCGGTAAACGGTCAATTCTGCATTCGGAGCCAAGCTCTCCAATTCCTCGCGTGCGGCATCGAGCAGGCCTTGCACAAAGGTATTGTTATAAAGGCTGGCGATAATCGAGATGGACAGCGGTTCTTGGATGGGCCGTGGGCGGCTGGGAGCGTGTTGCGACATGGGGGACGTTAGGCTGCGTGCAGAAAAGGGGACTTAGGCTAGCTGTAGTTGGTGGGTAGCAGGATCGTGGTCACAGCTTGTGACCCAGCTTTTTTTTCTTGGTTTCCAGGTAGCGCTGATTGTGGGGATTGGGTTCAGAAATGATGGGCACTTGCTCAATAATCTCGAGCCGGTGGCCATCCAAACCAACAATTTTGCGTGGGTTGTTGGTGATGAGGCGAATCTTTCGAACGCCGAGGTCATGGATGATCTGGGCTCCGATGCCATAATCGCGCAAATCCATGCCAAAGCCGAGCTTGAGGTTGGCCTCGACCGTGTCCAGGCCTTGTTCTTGCAGTTTGTACGCTTGGATTTTTCCATGCAGACCGATGCCGCGCCCTTCATGGCCACGCATGTAGACGATGACACCGCTGCCTGCCTCCGAGACGCGGCGCATCGCGGCATGCAGCTGGCTGCCACAATCGCAGCGTCTTGAGGTGAAAATATCGCCCGTCAGGCACTCGCTGTGCACACGCACGAGTGTGGGTTTTTTGCTGTCAATCGTGCCCATGACCAGCGCGACATGGTGCATGCCATCGAGCTCGCTGCGGTAGAGGTGTAGTTTGAAATCCCCAAAGTCGGTGGGCATGTCTACGATCTCGAGCTTTTCCACCAGCTTTTCACTGCGTCGGCGGTATTCGATCAGGTCGGCAATCGAACAAATTTTGAGTCCATGTTTTTTGCCAAACTTTTTTAGATCATCCAGGCGAGCCATGCTGCCATCGGGATTCATGATCTCGATGAGAACGCCAGCCTCACGTAGCCCGGCCAGGCGGCACAGGTCCACGGCTGCCTCAGTGTGGCCTGCGCGGCGAAGTACGCCTCCTGGCTTTGCGACGAGCGGGTTGATGTGTCCCGGCTGCACAAAATCAGAGTCGGCGCTCTTCGGATCGGAAAGAAGTTTGATGGTGCGGGCTCGGTCCGCCGTGCTGATGCCGGTGGTGATGCCTTGAGCTGCATCGACTGTGACAGTGAAATCGGTGCGAAAAGCCTCTCGATTCTCAGGCACCATGCTTTCCAGGTTCAGCTTCTGCGCGATTTGCAGGCTCACAGGCACGCAAAGCATCCCGCCTCCCTCGCGAACCATGAAATTGACCAGATCAGGCGTGATTTTCTCGGCGGCACAGATCAGGTCACCCTCGTTTTCCCGGTCCTCATCGTCGGTGACGATGACCATTCTCCCGGCCCGTATGTCCGCAATGATGGCTTCGACCGGATGGCAGATCGGCTTTTTCTTGGCGGCAGGCATGGGCATTCGGTGAGGTCAAAGGACGTGTGATGGTGCTGGATGCACCAAAAGTGGGGGCACACATTTAGGGAGAAATGCGGGCATTTCCAGCGGCGATGTTGTTTTTCCGCAGTTAGGCTTTTGGATGCATAGTCTCAAAGCCGCATACCCAGAGCAGCTGCATCATGTGTTTGAGAACGAGGTAAAATCATTCCCAAATCTGAATGAGGCAATCAAGACAACACCAGTCATGATCTGGCAGAGGAGGAAAGATTGACAAGTCAGTCCACACCGCCTTGTATCTGATTCGGTCGCCAAACCGACGCGGGCGTAGTTCAATGGTAGAACACGAGCTTCCCAAGCTTGATACGTGGGTTCGATTCCCATCGCCCGCTCCAGGAATTGGAGCTTGCTCTGGATCAAGATCAGGCGGCAGAGACTGGGCCGAGTGCTAAAACGGAGTCTAGCACACCTTTGAAGATGTGGAGACCTTCATGCACATGGGTATCGGTGATGTTCAGTGGGGAGAGCCAGCGCACGACATTTGGGCCAGCGGGCGTGACCATGAGGCCGGCGTCGAGCAACTTTTGTGCGAGATAAATGGAGGCCACTTTGCTGCCAGCGTGGGGCAGGATAGCGTCGGCATTAAGCTCCCAGCCGATGAAGAGCCCGATCTGACGCACTTCTTTGAGCAGGGGATGGTTCCATGAGCGCCCGATTGCTGAGATGGTGGTGCCTTGGTGCTTAGCGTTGTCGCATAGCTTTTCTGCCAAAATGGTGTGCAGGGTGGCTAGGCCGACGGCACAGGCGAGAGGGGAGCCGCCGTAGGTGGTCCCGTGGGTGCCTGGACCTAGTAATTGGTTGGGCGAAAGACGGTCGTTCAGCCAAAATGAACCGAGAGGAAAGCCACTGCCGATGGCCTTGGCCCAGCTGATGCCATCGGGCTGGATTTCATCGCCCGGCACGATGGCTTTCCAACCTGCCATTTCACCCGCACGGCCAAAGCCGACCTGAACTTCATCAAGCAGAAGCAGAAGATCATGCTTCCGACATAGGGCCTGAGCGCCGCGTAAAAAATCGGCTGTAGCCGGGTGCACGCCGCTTTCGCCTTGCACGGGCTCCATCAGGATGGCTACGGTTTTGTCCGTGATTTTAGCTTCCAGGGCTGCTAGGTCATTGAAGGGTGAATAGACAAAGCCTGGGGGTAGGGGGCCGAAGCCACCATGGATTTTTTCCTGGGCCGTGGCGGTCATGGCACCCATCGTTCGGCCATGAAAGCTGCCGGTGAAGGTGATGATCTCATAGCGTCCACCAGAGGCTTGTCCGTATTTGCGGGCGAGTTTGATTAGGCCTTCATTGGCCTCGGCTCCGCTGTTGCAGAAGAAGCATTTGCCAGCAATGCCGACGCATTCTTCCACGATTAGGCGGGCAAGTTCGGCTTGTTTGTCGATGCAGTACCAGTTCGAAACATGGATGAGCTGGGATGCCTGATGGCTGATGGCCTCTACGACGGTCGGTGGGCAATGGCCAAGCGGGCAGACCGCGACGCCTCCGGCAAAGTCGAGAAACTTTTTGCCATCGCGATCCCAGACATAAGGTCCCTCGCCACGCACTGGCCACACGTCATATCGGCCATAATTGCCGAGCACGTATTGCGATAGCCATTGGGTCTCTGGGTGATCGTTCATGTAGGTTTTTGTCTGGGGCTTTGGAGCGGGCGGATGGGGTAAATGCCCTCGGCTTAGCGTCAAGCGGCTTCATCGCTAATCCTGGGATCGTCTTGTCAATGCGATTGGATGCTTTGGCTCGATTTTTTCTGCTGATGCGAAGGTAGGCTTAATGGCCGTATTTCAGCGGTTTAGGTTCGTTTCAGTCGAGCAATTCTGGTCTGGAATCTCGCTTGAGCTGCCGCTATGCAGCAAGGTATGTTTAGACTTTTGCCATCGTTTGCCGTGCTCGCCTATTTTTGCTTTTCAGGGGACTTCACTGCTCAGGCTCAATCGCCAGCCAAGCCGAATATCATCATGATTGTCGCAGACGACATGGGCTATGCTGATCTCGGCTGCCAGGGAAGTAAGATTCATCGAACACCGCATCTGGATACCCTGGCTAGCCAGGGCACGCGGATGACATCTTTTTATGTCTCTCAAGCCGTTTGCAGTGCGTCGCGTGCCGCTTTCTTGACGGGCTGTCAGGCGAATCGAGTGTCGATGCAAGGGGCGCTGAATCACACGAGTCGGGAAGGCATTCACCCTGATGAAATTTTACTGCCTGAGTTGCTGAAGGCGCAGGGCTACGTCTGTGGGGTATTTGGCAAATGGCACCTGGGGACGAGGCCGATGTTTTCCCCGCTGAAGCATGGCTTCGATGAATTCTGGGGTATTCCTTACTCCAACGACAATAGCAAGTTTCACCCCAGCCTCGCTGCGGAGATGCCGCCGCTGCCTCTTTATGAAGATGAAAAGATCGTCGAGACCGATCCCGATCAATCTCAGTTCACGCGCCGGATTACGGAGAAGGCCGTGAGTTTCATCCGCAGGCATGAGAAGAGTCCGTTCTTTCTCTATCTTCCTCACATCATGCCGCATGTGCCTATCTTTGCTTCAGAGCGCTTCAAGGGGAGATCTTCGCATGGGATTTATGCAGATGTCATTGAGGAACTCGACTGGAGCGTGGGTCTGATTTTGGCTGCTGTGCAGCAGGCTGGTGTGGCAGAGAATACGGTGGTGATGTTCTTTTCCGACAACGGACCTTTCCTGAGCTATGGCAATCATGCAGGCAGTGCCAAGCCGCTGCGCGAAGGGAAACTCACGAGCTACGAGGGGGGTGTGCGGGTACCCTTTTTGATGAAGTGGCCCGGTAAAATCCCTGCGGCGCGAGTCTGTGATGAACCGGTAACGGCTATGGATCTGCTGCCGACGCTGGCCGCTTGGCTGGAGGTTCCTTTGCCACAGACTAAGATCGACGGGCGTGACATTGGCCCTTTACTGCGAGGGATGGAGGGGGCCCAATCGCCACACGAATCGATCGTTTTTTATGCGGGCGATGAGCTTCAAGCGATTCGCAGTGGTCACTGGAAACTGCATTTGGCCCACGCCTATATCACGGTCACGGGAGAACCTGGGCGAGATGGCAAACCCTCCAACTGGGAAACGATGAAGCCAGCAGCCATCACTCAAAGTGGCATCGCAGGCATCGCCACGCGTCATGGCTACGAAGTCGCGCAGCAAGCGGAGGCGCTCTACGATCTGGCTCAAGATCCTGCCGAGTCGGTCGATGTCAGCGCTCAGCATCCTGATGTGGTGGCCAAACTCAAAGCCTATGCCGAGGCTTGGCGTCTGGAGTTGGGGGATTCGCTAAAGGGAGTGAAGGGGAAAGCAGTGCGTCCTGCAGGTCGGGACGAGCCTTGAGGACTTGGTTCTCAGAGCCGCTTGGCCTTTAGCCATGCGCTCATGGCTTTGATGTTTTGGACAAAGTCTAGGCTGTCGATCACACCACCCGCGGGCTTGATTTTTTTGCCTGTGGCGTCTCGCATGATCGAACGTTCGCCATCGGTGACGGGCCAGGAGCCGTTAGGGGTTTGTTCTTTGAAAATGGTGGTGATGTCGGCATCCGTGGGTGGGGAGGACCAGCGTTCTTTTTCGGTGCGGGGGAAGGTGACGGGCTCACCGCGTGCGATCTGGCTGCTGGTGGCTTGCAGAGCGTCGAGTTCGCTGTCCCAGACCCAGCCGTAGTTGGAAGAGGCTTTTTGGTCGGAGTAGGTAAGTTCGAAACCTTTGCCGCCGGGCCCGCGCTCGAAGTAGAGGGGTTTGTTGGTTTGCAGTTCGTAGAAGCGAGCGAGCTTGTTGCCGGGCAGGAGCACGGTGCGGAGGTAGGTGATGGCTTTGGCGACGGGGGCGACGTATTTTTTGTCGCCGGTGGCGGCGGCGAGCTTCAGCAGGGCCCACATGGCGGCCTGGCTTTCGCGACCGCTGATGGCGGTGGGCTCGAATTGACGGCTCCAAACGGGCTGCATTTCGGCATTGTATTGCTGCGCCCACGCGGGCTGCGGATCGGGCATCTGCGCGAGCAGGAGGAAGTCGCCGCCGCGTTTGGCGGCATCGAGGTATTTTGGATCACCGCGAAGCTGCCAGGCGAGGAGCAGGGTGCTCATCAAGGTGGCGTGGGTGTTGTCGTTGAGGACGTAGCAGCCGGTGAAGTCCTTCGGCCACTTGCGCGGCCAGTCGGCGGGGTAGCTGGCGGGCTTGATGGGATACTTTTCAACGGGCGGCGGAAGGGTGGGCGCGTCGTCGAAATTCGCGCTCCAACCGCCCGCCGGATACTGCGTCATGAGGAGGGTTTGCAGCGCAAAGTCGGCGGCGGCTTTGATCTCGGCGTCCTTGCCACCGAGCGTGTGATCCACGCGCACGAGCAGCCGCGTGGCGGCCTGGGAGACATCGTCGTCGTAGGTGGCGTAGTTTTTCTTGTCCTGACGACGCCACATGTGCCAACCGGCCTCGCGAGTGCCAGTCTGCGTGCGTGGAATGGCCGTGCCATCGGCCTTGCGGCAGTAATTCTTCGATTTGCGGCCCTTGGCATCAAAATGGCCCGAGTAGTCCCAACCGCCGGAAGCGAGCTGCGTCCGCGAAACGCATCGCGCGGCCTCGACGCTGGCGGCGAGGCATTTCTCGTCCTTCGTGGCCTCGTAAGCATCCAGCATGGCCATGCCGACCGCCGGCGTGCCCGGTGGCTGAATCCAGATCGTTTCAGGGTCGGGAATGCCCTCGGCCTCGCGCAGAGTGAAGTCGGCGCTGTAGCGATACACATAACCACCATGAATGGCTGCCTTTGAGTGGTAGAAGGTGACTGCCTTGACCACGGTGGCAGAGATCTCCTGAGGCGTCGTAGCATGCACGGATGGCGACATGAGACCCCAGCAGGTAAAATGCCAACACAGGAGAAAGGGCCAAGATAGCCTATCGGGTGTTTTCATGGCGCGATTGATGGCGATGTTGTGCTTGGTCATATGAAAATGAGGCTTTCTAGGCAAGCCTACTTTTGCTGGGCAAGGCGTGTAGCTATCCTGCATTTCAGAGATCTACCTGCTTTGACTTCTTGGCTTAACCGGCCACGCTGGGGCATGTCCAGCCCTGACTCGCCTTTGCTTCGCTCACCTTTGAATGACAGTCACCGCGCTCTGGGTGCCAAAATGGTGCCTTTCGCGGGATGGGAAATGCCCGTGCAATACACCGGTATTGTCCAGGAACACCAAGCCGTGCGCAGAGCCGTGGGGGTGTTTGATATCTCCCACATGGGGCAATTCATCGTCCATGGAGCCGATGCGGCGAGCTTTCTCAACCGTGCGCTGAGCAATGATGTGGCCAAGCTGGAGATCGGCCAAGGCCAATACAGCCTTCTTCTAAATGAGTTGGGTGGCGTGATCGATGATTTGATCCTTTACCGTACGAGTGACTTGGAGTTCTTCTTGGTCGTCAATGCCTCCAAGATGACCGAAGATTGGGCTCAGCTTAAAGGACTAAAATCAGCTGAAGAAGACGTAACTCTGGTCAACTTGAGTGATGCGACCGCAGGCCTCGCTGTTCAGGGGCCAAGGAGCCGCGCGGTGTTTGATCGTCTGTTTGGCGCATCGGCTATTTTTCCGCCGCACAATAGTATCTGTGTATTGGCGGATGCAGCAGGCTGCATGTGGCTGTGCGGCACCGGTTACACTGGGGAAGAGGGTTTTGAATTTTTCATACCCGCTAGAGAGAGTGCATCATGGTTCGAGAGGATCATCGCCGCTGTTCGAGAAGAAGGGGGTGCCGTTTGCGGACTCGGTGCTCGCGACACTCTGCGCCTAGAAATGGGTTATCCACTGAATGGCAATGACCTCGCTCCTGACAAAACCCCACTGGAGGCTGGATTGAGCTTTTTCGTGGCCATGGACAAGCCGCACTTTGTTGGTAAAACAGCCCTAGTGAGCCAAAGGGAGCAGGGTGTGCCGAGTCGTTTGGTCGCTTTTCAGATGCAGGGCTCGACCCCTCCCCCTCGGCCTCATTACCCTATCATCGTTCAAGGTAGCCTTGTTGGAGAAGTGGCTAGTGGCACCCAATCACCCAGCCTTGGCATCGGTATCGGCATGGCTTATCTCCCTGCTGAAGTGGCCAAAGTCGGTCAATCCATCGAGATCGAGATTCGCGGGCGTTGTTTCCCAGCGGAAATCGTCAAAAAGCCATTCTATCGCAAGTCATCATGATCCCTCGCCGCCTCGTCGCCCTTCCGTTTGCCCTTGGGTTTGCCTGCATCTTCGCTGTCGAACCTGACTTTCCGCTAACGGAGGATTCTAAGCCGCACGAAGACGTGGCGAAGGGAACGATGCTGAAGGAAACCTACACCGCCAGGGAGGGCAGCGTCTTCCCTGGCACGCAGCGTGAGTATCAGGTCTACCTGCCCGCCGGTCACGATAAGGCCAAGTCTTCCGCCTTCATGGTATTTCAGGATGGGGTCATTTATCAGGCACCTGTGGTGTTCGACAATCTGATCGCCAACAAAGACGTCCCACCTCTCGTGGGCATCTTCATCAAGCCTGGTGTCGTTCCTGCTGCGAATGATAACGCCCTGCCGCGCTTCAATCGTAGCCACGAGTACGACAGCATCACGTCAGATTACGCGCGGTTCTTGATCGATGAGTTTCTGCCTGCCATCGAAGCTAAGCATGGCCTCAAGCTGAGCACCGATCCGAATCACGCCGCCATTTCCGGCAACAGCAGCGGTGGCATCTGTGCCTTCATGGTCGCCTGGCATCGTCCGGATCGTTTCCGTCGCGTCTTCACCGGCGTCGGGACCTACGTCGGCATTCACGGCGCGGATCAACTGCCCGTGTTCGTTCGCAAATTCCAGCCCAAGCCCCTCCGCGTTTTTCTGCAAAGTGGCACTGGCGACAACAACCTCTACTGTGGCGACTGGTGGATGGCGAATCAGATGATGGAACGCAGCCTCAGTTGGGCTGGCTACGACGTGAACCACGCCTGGGGCGAAGGCGGCCATAACCAGAAGCACGCCAGCCAGATCTTCCCTGATGTGATGCGCTGGCTCTGGCGCGACTGGCAGACGGACATTGAGGTGAAGGAGAATCCGAAGGGCGAATCGAAGTGGAAAGGGTATGAAGTGCTGGGGAATGGAGGGTGGGAAAGTGTCTTGCACGCTCCCGAGAATCCAGACTTCGGTTCCACTCCATTGACCGGTGAGATGGCATCCGTTGCAGCTGGCTCGGTCTATGTCCGTAAGATGTCGAAGGAAGAAAATGCGGTATTATTCACCCGGTTGAATCCGTCAGGGAGCCAAGACGAGATCAAAGTCCGCATCACAGGAGATGTCAGTGGCTTCCGAGCAGGTCAAAACGACTGCTTGCGCCTTTTTATCAACGCAACCCATCCCAACGCATACGCGCGGATCGTGGATGTGACGCAGGATGGCAAGGTGCTGCGCGAAATCACCTTCGGTGAAAAAGACAACGAGTATGATCTGCCATACACCCGTCATTCATGCATTTGCTGCGACAGCTCAGGTCACTTGTACTTTGCGGGCTGCAATGATGCTCTCATCGGCCGGGTCGATAGGGATGGCAGTTATCGCTACCTTCATGGTGAGAAACTCCAATCCGATGTTCTGGGTTCATCATCAGGAGAGATCTGTCTCTCACCGGACCAAAGCCTGCTCTACATCTCGGGCTATAACAACCGAATCGACTGTGTTCAGCTTCGTTCCGAGCCACCCCTGTTTCAGCATGATCAGCACTTTTATCTCACGGAGAATCCTTATGGCCAGACCCACCCGGTAGAGATGGGTGCGATGTGCGTGGACACCAATGGCTGGCTCTACGTCGCCACCTCCCTCGGCATCCAAGTGCTCGACCAAGCTGGCCGGGTGAACTTCATCCTCCCGACACCGAAACCCGCTCTCGATGTCTGCTTTGGCGGCAAAGACCTCGGCGAACTCTTCATCGCCTGCGGCGACACGATTTACAAACGCGCCACGAAAGCCAAAGGCGTCGTCAGCGGCCAACAAGCGCCAATCAAGCCTCCTCCGCCGAAGCTTTGAAGTATCCAGGGCTTGCGTGCTAGCGAACGCAGCCTAGCGGAGCCTCATGGCAGAAGACACCCCAGTCATTGAGACCCGCGAGGAGGTTATGTTTTTCGATACCGATATCGGCGGTGTCGTTCACAACATCGCTTACCTACGCATGATCGAAACAGCTCGCACACGGCTAGCCGCTCAGCTTGGGATGCAGCTTCGTGAGATGGCCCGTACGCAGATCTATCCGGTCGTAGTGCGAACGGAGATTGATTATCGCAAGCCTGCGACCTTGGGCGATCTGTTGGTCATCCGGGGACGATTGGAGCGTGTGGAACGAGCGCGCTTTTGGGTTGCTTTTGAAATCCGCCGGGATGGGGAAGAGCTCGTGCTGATCACCTGCCGTCAGAGCTTGGCCCTTGTGCAGATGCCTCAGGGGCGACCGCTGCGACTGCCCGAAGACTGGCAGGAAAAGTATCCGCACCTCACCGGGAAGGCTGTTGGTTCAGCATAGCGCTGACTTTTGCGCGGCCTGTCTTGACTTTCAGGGACGCGGCGGCATGACATTCGCTTTATTGTCTCTCCATGCCTGAAGCTTCCGCGAAAAAATATTGGGTCGTCCGCGGCTCATCCATCCACAACCGCGGCCTTTTTGCCCGCATCGATATCCCCAAGGATGCGGCCATCATCGAATACGTGGGAGAAAAGATCACCAAGGCAGAAAGCACGCGCCGTGGACTCGAGCTGGAAGCGAAAGCCAAGAAGACGGGAGGGGCGGCGGTTTATATCTTCACGCTAAACAGTCGCTACGATCTGGATGGAGCAGGAGCGAACAATCCGGCTCGGCTCATGAATCACTCCTGTGAGCCGAACTGCGAGGCTTTCATCTCTCGTGGGCGCATTTGGCTTCATGCGATGCGCGATATTGTTCAAGGTGAGGAATTGACCTTCAACTATGGCTTTGGCCTGGAGACTTGGGAGGAGCATCCCTGCCGTTGTGGCAAGCCTAGCTGCGTGGGCTACATCTTGGACAAAAAGTATTGGAAACGCTTGGCTCTTATCCTCAAGCGTCGGGTTGAGAGGCAGAAGAAGATCGCTGCCCTCGAAGAACGCGCGGCCGATCTGCAAAAGACCCTGGATGAGCTCGATACTGCGCCGAAGAAACAACGCACTCGCAAGGTCAGTACAAAAAGGAAAGCGAAGAACTGATGTGCCGCATGGCCCCAATCGTTTCACGGGGCAGTCCCCAAGTCTGGGCTTTTCATCTCAGACCTCGCGTGCCAAATCTTGCATGTGGCATCTCCCTTTTATACCTTTGACCAACTGCTCGATTTTCCGGTTTTATCACCTCCCGCTCGACTGGCGGTGATTGGCGATCCAATCTCCCACTCCAAATCACCGCAGATGCACAACCCGGCGC
>JBIKYV010000254.1:0-3524 GCA_044355075.1 Prosthecobacter sp. | reverse complement strand
AAAAACGGTGGTTTTACCGGCGTGCGCTGTGCTATCGTGGTGATCCCGAAAGGTCTGATGGGCAAGACAAAATCGGGCGGCAAGCAGGCCATTCATCCGCTATGGAGCCGTCGCCACAGCACGAAATTCAATGGTGTGAGCTATATCGTACAGCGCGGTGCTGAGGCCATCTACAGTGCAGAAGGCAAGAAGCAGGTGGCTGAGCTGATTCAGCACTACATGGGCAATGCCAAGCTGCTGGTAGAAGCCTGCAAAAAGGCGGGTCTGGCTGTGTATGGCGGGGTCAATGCACCTTACGTTTGGGTGGGCTGTCCGTCAGGACTGACCAGCTGGCAGATGTTCGACAAGATGCTCAACGAGGCTAATGTGGTGATTACGCCTGGCAGCGGTTTTGGCAGTGCTGGCGAAGGTTATTTCCGCATCAGCGCCTTCAATAGCCGCGTAAATGTGGAGGAAGTTTGCCGTCGTATCGCTGCCCTCATCTGAATTGATTGAGTTTTCTCATTCGGATTTTTCTTAAAAACGCAAATCAACTAAACCCTACCTTTATGAGCCAACCCAAAATCACTGCTTATTTGAAGACTTACTGCGGCTGGAGCGAGGGCGTTCGCGCCATTTTCCGCAAATACAATCTTCCTTTTGAGGAGAAAGACATCATCAAGAATCCTGCTTTTCGCTGGGAGATGGAACAGAAGAGCGGACAGCCACTTAGCCCATGCGTCATCGTGAATGAGGTGATGCTTGCTGATATCAGTGGAGAGGAAGTCGAGCGCTACATGGTCGAAAATGGCCTCCTGACTGCGAGTGATGCAGCTCCTGATGCGCCGATTGATCGTGCCTGTTCTGATGCCCAACATGCGGCCATGGCAGCAGGTCAGATGGGCAAAATCAGCTTTGTGAATTGAAGCTCCTTGCTCATTCCGCATTTTCAAACGCGAGCCGTGAGGTTCGCGTTTGTTTTTGGGTAAGGTATTGTCCGGCGTGATGCAAAGTGGATGGCATTCTCTTACCGCCACCAAGCAGGAAGTCCTGGCAGTGTTTCCTTCAAGATGGCTCGAATGGCTAATTTTTCGGCAAGCGGCAAATGAGCACCGATCGTGCTAGCGTTCTGTTCCCGCAGCCCTTCTGCCATTTTGTAGTAAACGCGATCTTTCAGTTCTATGGGCAGCTTTTGCCAAGACTCAGTGTAAAGCATGTAGCTGGCACGATGCTTGAAGAGTTGGGTTTGAAGATCGAAATCCTTCAGGGACAGTCCACTTCTTGTAGCTTTACGGTTTTTGATGAAGTCGCGCATGTAGTTGGCATCACCCTCGATCCCTCCAGTCGGCAGTTTGGCCTCATCGACAAACAGGATATAGCGGGCCAATTCATCGGCTAGCTTCTCAAGCTCCGGCTTCGCGCTAGAGGGCAAACTGCCGCGCTCTTTGAGCTGTCTGAAGACGTAGGCTGCGTGAAAAACACGGTTTTCAAAGCCAAGCTGGTGCTCGTGCAGAAGATGAGGCAAGATATCGCTGGTCGGTAAAAGATGCCGATCTAGATTCCACATCTGGCCAGGTTCTGTGGGCACTTTCTCGAATTTGCCTGATCCTAGGGTCACGCCCATGAGATTGGCATGCGTCGTCTTAAGGTGATGACCGCCAGTGAGGTGCCAGCCGCCAAAACGCTGTTCGAGCGGGATCTGGTGGCCTTGTTCATCTCTGCGGTAGGTTTCTAGGCTAGCTCCACTGGCCATGGGGAGGAGAGATTCGGCGATCAGGCCTGGAACACGCCGTGTGGCGCTACCTGCATGACAATTGAAGCACTTCTGAGATCTCTCGATGGTCGGCACGGGGCCTCCCGCCTGCAGTCGATCGAAGATGTAGAAGATTGCGGCATGGGTGGGGTCCATGCTGATCACCTCCACCTTGCCGCCTGGCACGAAGCCCAGGTAGGTATCCTCATTGAAATAGAGGGCACGGGGGTTTCTGGGGTTGATGATCTCGCTTTGCAGAGAGCTGGCTGAAAAAACCAAGATCTGCGAGCTGATCGGAATATCGAGCGCGCTCATCAAGCTACGTAGGAAGGCTTTGTCATCGCGGGTATCGAGCTGAAGGCTGCCTTCTTGGATTTTTTTCAAAAGCCCTGCGAATCGGTCCTTGGGCACATGATTCAGATAATCATGCGGTGGTTTACGGAATTCGACCTGAGTGCTGACAGTTTCGCCGGTCGCGGCTGCTAGCTGACTGGCTAAGACGCAGAAGGCAAGGAAACGAAAGCATGTGGACACCATCACGCTCTAGTACGATTCACAGCGTCCTGGATTTGCGTTTGTTTTCCAGTCAGGGATGGCGCTAAGCTTGGTTTGATGAACAGTTTTTTAGGTTTCGCAGTCTGGTTGGCGCTTGGCGGCATGGCTTTGGCCATGGATTGGGCGCGTCTTCCCTCGTTGCCTGATGATCATGGTTTTGCTGGATCCTTTGCCGGTGTTAGCCAAGGGTGTTTGATCGTGGCTGGCGGCACGAATTTCCCCCGTGAGAAACCCTGGGAAAGCGGAAAAAAAGTCTGGTATGATCGCGTTTATGCCTTGTCCGAACCCACGGGGAAATGGCAGATCTTAGGACAGCTGCCACGCCCGAATGCTTATGGGGTCAGTGTTACGACGAATTCAGGTTTTCTTTTGATTGGCGGGGGAGATGCCCAGCAGCACTTTGATTCCGTATTTCGATTGGAATCGAACTGCGGGCACGTCGTGACGAAAGCTCTTCCGGCGCTACCCAAGCCCTGTGCTTTCATGACGGGAGCGGTGGATGAAAATCGCATTTACATCGCTGGTGGGATTCAGCACCCCGATGACACACAAGCGATGGAGCAGCTCTGGATGCTGGACCTGAAGGCCCTTTCCTTAGGCTGGCAAACGCTGCCGCTCTGTCCGGGAAAACCACGTATCCTGGCCCAGATGGCAGCCATTGACGGAGCGATTTACCTCATCGGCGGCGCTGCTTTACACCCAGGAAAAGATGGCAAGGCGGTGCGAGAATGGCTACGAGACGCGTGGCGGTTTTCAGTCCGTGAAGGTTGGGTGGCATTGGCAAACGTTCCGAATGAAGTCGTCGCCGCCCCTAGCCCCTTGCTAGCGGTCTCTGGCAAGCTTTGGATTTTTGGCGGTGATGACGGTCTGCATGTGGATTTTCAGCCCAAGGAAAAACACCCCGGATTCCCCAAACGCATTCTCGCCTACGACACTATTCATGATCATTGGGCGCTCGTATCCGGTCTACCCTTTGCTTTGGTAACAACACCTCTTGTGCCTTGGCGAGGCCGTTGGGTTGTTCCCGGCGGAGAATCCAGACCTGGAACAAGATCGACGGAAGTTTGGTGGAGCCAGATGCCGTAGTCGGATCATGGCTTGCTCACAGGCACGCCTGCTTCCTTAGCTACCGCTTCTTTTTTCTTTTCGACCGCAGCGGAACCAAGTTCCAGCAGCTTCGGCGCTTCGCCTCCTTTGGGGACGTAATGAAGGGCGACTCCATTGATGCAGAAACGGC
>JBIKYV010000110.1:0-12563 GCA_044355075.1 Prosthecobacter sp. | reverse complement strand
ATTCACACGCATTGGCATGAGTACATAGAGGAAGTGCTCTCCCGTGCGAATCACGCCTGGACTGATTTCGTCGATCAAATGCAAGGTGACCTCATCAGCGCTCAGGTTGCGTAGAGGCGCCATCGTGAACTCGGGGTTGAAGGCAATGGTGATCGGGGTTCCTTTGTAATTAATAGCAATGGTCTCACGTGCCTCACCGATGTCAGGGCTACTTGCGATGATTTCCACTTGGCCAGCCGTGAATTGGAACTTCACTGAGTTTGATTTGTCACTCGCGAGAAGCGAGACACGTCCAATCGCACGGAGAAAAGGTTCGCGTTCCAAGACAATGCGTTCTTTGGCCTCGCCGGGGATCACTTGGCGATAATTCGGGTAGTTCCCGTCGATCAGTTTGCTGATCAGAAGGCTACTGCCTAGATCAAAACCGACCTGACTTCCGGTGACGCGGATGACCACATCTCCTTCGTCACCACAGAGGCGGGCGAGCTCATTCACGGCCTTGGTTGGCACGATGATATCCACTTCTTGGCTCTGGGGGAATTCCACATCTTGCTCCACCATGGCCAAGCGGCGACCATCAGTGGCCACCATCGTCAATGCGTTGTTTTTGAAGGAAAAAAGAATGCCGTTGAGCACATAGCGAGTCTCATCGGTTGAGATCGCGTAGGAAGTTCTGCGTAGGCAATCCCGCATCACAGCCTGAGGCAGTACGAACTCGCGGGCATCGTCAAAGCGAGGTAGGGCAGGGAATTCTTCGCTAGTGAGGCCGACCACTTTGAAAAAGGAAGGGCCACTGCGAATGGAAGCGTAGTTTTTTTCATCGACGCTGATGTGGATCTCATCGGCAGGCAGCTCCCGCACAATGGTCGACAATCGGCGTGCGGGCAAGGTGGTGGCGCCTTCCTCCTCGACTTCGGCAGGCACAGTGCAAGTGACTCCGACATCCAGATCGGTAGTGGTGAGTTCCAGGATGCCATCCTTGGCTCTCAGAAGCACATTGGAGAGAATGGCAAGCGTGGTGCGGGCGCTGACCACGTGCTGGACCTGATTGATGGCCTGCTGGAGAGTATCCTTGCTGATCGTGAACTTCATAAGGGGGAAACGTCCGCGTGGCGGCGTTGAGTCTACCTTTTTAGCCAACGGCCATGATAGTCGCAAGGAGTTTGGCATGGAATTATGCCCTGAAAGCAGATTCCATGATTTGCCTCGACTCGCCCCATATTTACCAAAAGGGTCGTTTTTCAGGCCTGATTTGCGCTTTGCCCGCAGTTAGCGGAACTGTTAGTTTCGCGCTTGGCTAGCCTATCTGCCGATGTATCTGATCCGATCATGTCCTTTTGGCTTCTGAAATCCGAACCCGATGTCTTTTCCTTTGCCGATCTGAAGGCACGTCCCAAAAAGACGGAACCCTGGAATGGAGTACGCAATTATCAGGTCAGAAACATGATGCGGGATCAAATGAGCGAGGGTGACTTAGGTTTTTTTTATCATTCGAGCTGCCCTGTGCCGGGCATCGCGGGGGTAGTCAAAATCGTCCGTGAGGCTTACCCAGACCCAACGCAGTTTGACCCTGCATCTGAGTATTTCGATGCAGGAAGCCGGCCAGAGACGCCGCGCTGGTTGATGGTGGATGTGCGCTGGCAGGCTGATTTTCAGACCTTTGTATCCCTTGACATGCTGCGTGCCGATCCCGCGCTGGCAGACTTGCTGATCCTGCGCCGCGGCAATCGCCTTTCCATCACACCGGTCGAAAAGGCGCACTGGGATAGAATTTGCCAGTTGGGTGGGCTTTAGGCTGGCCTCGATGGAGGTCGGCATGCTGAAAGGCAGTCGCTTGACTCAAAAGCCAGCCTTGCCGTGGCTCGTATAGTCGCTAAGCTAATGCCAGTGGACTTACGAAAAGCAGTGAATGGTGCTGACAACCCATCGAATCATATCGCAGATTCGCTACAGATGACTCCATGCACTGAAACACCTCAAGCTACTCGGAGCTTTTTCAGGTGGCTGAAGCTCACAAGTTGACGTGATTCTTCATCCCAAAGTCGCAAATTCATGCATCTGAGGCTCTTCCAAAAGGTCAAAGGTTGAATGCTCTTGAACAGCGGGTGCGAGTTGTGGCACAGCTCGAGGTAATAGTTCGGAATCTTATGGCTGAGATGATGGATGTGATGGTAGCCAATGTTACCGGTGAACCACTGCAGGATTTTGGGCAGCTTGTAAAATGAACTGCCGTGCAGGGCTGCGGCTGTGTAATTCCATTCATCGTGATGCTCCCAATAAACGTCTTCATATTGGTGCTGCACATAGAACATCCAGATGCCAGCCGCGCCTGCAACCAGGGTCACAGGCAGCTGAATCATCAGGTAGGCCTTCCAGCCGATCATCCAACACAGCAGAGACACCCACACTGCCAGAGCTGCATTCATGGCCATCACAGATTTACGATCCTTACCCTTCGCTGACGGGGAAGGGAAACGCTGGTAAATCAAGAATATGCCCAAGGGAGCCAATACGAAGAGCACGAAAGGATTCCTAGCCAAGCGATAGGCGAATTTTTTCCAACGAGAAGCCTCCAGATATTCTTGTACGGTGAGCGTCCAGATATCACCCTCTCCTCGGCGATCCAAATCGCCTGAGGTGGCATGATGAACGTTATGCTGCCATCTCCAGTGGCCGTAGGGAGTGAACGTCAACATGCCAGTGATGAATCCCAAGATGTCAGTGGCCAGCTTAGACTTGAAGTAAGAGCCATGGCAGCAGTCGTGAAAGATGATGAAAAGCCGCACCACGAAAAGCCCACCAAATACTGAAAGCGCAAGGGTCAGCCAGTAAGACACCTCAAGGCTGCGCCACATCAAATACCAGCACAGAGCGTAAGGAATGAAGGTATTCACGATTTGCCAGATGGCACGCGAGATCGAGGGAATCTGGAACTTGGCGACGATCTCTTTCCATTCGGAAATGGTAGGAAGCGGAAGGGTGTTGGTCTCTGACATTGGACAAAAACGAATCGAAAAATTAGCAGATTCTATCGGCGCAGTTGGGTTTATTTTATCAAAACTGTGTCACTTAGAATCCTGAAAACGTGTCTAGGGGTGAAACCTTATTCACCCAGAAACATGAAGATGAAGGCTAGGGTTGATGGGAGGGGATCAAGCCAAGCGACCACAGCATTGCTTGAACTTTTTGCCGCTGCCGCATGGGCAAGGATCGTTCCTGCCTATATTTGAGACAGCAGGTCGGCGTTGCGGCTGGGCGACCTGAGTCGGCAGAATCAACTTCGGGCCTTCTTTCGCGGGATCGAAAGGCTTGGGTTTCGCTTCTTCGGTTGCCTGCTTTTTGGCCTGGGCTTGTGGCGCTGTGGCAGGTTCGTTATTAGTGCTTTGCATCATGGCTAGCTGAGCCAGGAAATGCTCAAAGGCGGCGAGTTGTTGCGTGCTCTTGAACAAGTTGTTTAGGATCTCGCCATTGATGTTGCGCATTAGCTCCGAGAAGATGCTGAAGGCTTCTTGCTTGAATTCGACGAGCGGATCTTTCTGACCGTAGCTGCGCAGGCTGATGCCTTCTTTGAGGGCATCCAGGGCATAGAGATGTTCTTGCCACAGGCGGTCGATGGCATTGAGTAAGATCATTTTTTCGATCTCCTGCAGGGCCTGTGGATTGGCTCCGCCGACTTTGATGTCGTAGGCTGAGAAGACCTTGTCTTTGACCCAGGCTGCTTGAGCATCGAAGCTCAGAGTCTTGAAATCCTCTGGCAGATCTTGCAACCCAAGGGGGAAGGTGCTATTCAGCCACTGAAGCAGGTTTTCATAGTCTGCCTCAATATCGCTGCCTTTGTCTTGCGGCAGAAATTCGCCCAGGCGGTCTTGGATGCCTTGCTCTACGGCATCGTTGATGAGAAGCCGTGGATCGTTCGATTCTAGGGCTTCATTGCGGCGCTCGTAGATTACTTCGCGCTGCTGATTCATCACGTCGTCGTATTCCAAGACGCGCTTGCGCCAGACGTAGTTACGCTGTTCTACGCGCTTCTGGGCTGTCTCGACACTGCGGTTGAGCCATGGGTGCTGCAGCTCCTCACCTTCCTGCATGCCGAAGCGTTCCATCATTTTGGTCATGCGATCTGCGGCACCGAAGTTGCGCATCAGATCATCTTCAAAGCTGAGGAAAAATTTACTCTCGCCCGGATCTCCCTGACGGGCACAGCGGCCTCGCAACTGGCGATCCACTCGACGAGATTCGTGACGTTCCGTCGCGAGCACCATAAGGCCTCCCAAATCGGCTACACCTTCCCCTAGTTTGATGTCAGTACCACGACCGGCCATGTTCGTGGAGATGGTCACGGCACCTTTCTGGCCTGCCCGTGCGACGATCTCCGCTTCCTGGCGGTGATACTTGGCATTCAAAACCGCATGCGGGATCTTTTGCAGCTTCAGCATCCGGCTGACCGTCTCGGAGGCCTCGACGCTGGCGGTGCCTACCAGAAGGGGCTGGCCCTTGGCATGGCGTTCGCGGATCATTTCGATCACGGCATTGTATTTCTCACGACGCGTTTTGTAGATGCTATCGTTTTGATCTACACGCTTGACGGCTCTGTTCGTCGGGATGTTGAGAACATCGAGTTTATAAATGTCATGGAACTCGGCTGCGTCGGTCTCTGCCGTGCCTGTCATGCCGCCGAGTTTCTGATAGAGACGGAAATAGTTCTGAATCGTGATCGTGGCCAGTGTTTGCGTTTCTGCGTCGATCTGCACGCCTTCCTTGGCCTCAACCGCCTGGTGTAGGCCGTCGCTCCAGCGGCGCCCAGGCATTTTGCGACCTGTCTGGCTGTCCACGATGACGACCTTGTTGTCTTCGACGACATACTCGACGTCTTTTTCGTAGAGGCAGTAGGCTCGCAGCAGTTGGCTGATTTGGTGGATGCGCTGTCCCTGAAAGCTTAGGCGATCCTGCAGCTCTGCTTTTTTCTGCTGCTTGTCTTGATCCGTCGTCGTTTTGTCCCCATCGATTTCGGAGTAAAGAGTGGCTAAGTCTGGCAGCACGAAGGCGTCTGGATCATCCGGAGACAGGAAGTTTCGGCCTTTTTCGCTCAGATCTGCATCGTGGCTCTTCTCTTCAATGAAGAAATAAAGGTCTTCCTTGAGGGCGAAAAGATCTTTTTTCTGAGTATCTTCGTAGGTTTTGAGCTCGGCCTTTTCCATTGCGCGGCGTAGCTCAGGGTCTTCCATGGCACGCATGAGCGCGCGGTTTTTCGGCTGTCCTAGTTTCACCTGGAACAGCTTTTTGCCTGCCTCTTCGAGTTCACCTTTTTCGGCATGAGTTTTGGCTTCGCTAGCGAGCTGGTTGCAGTAGGTCGTCTGGCGGCGCACCAACTGTTCGACGAGAGGTTTGTAGCGCTCGAACTGGTGATTGCTCTCGGCTGCTGCCACAGGACCAGAGATGATCAGTGGGGTGCGGGCTTCGTCGATCAGCACGGAGTCCACCTCATCCACGATGGCAAAGTAATGCCCGCGCTGCACCTGCTGCTCTCTGCTGGAGGCCATGCCATTGTCGCGTAGGTAGTCGAAGCCGAACTCACTGTTGGTGCCGTAGGTGATGTCGCACTCATACTGCTGACGACGAATATGGCTCGGTTGATCATTTTGAATGCACCCGATGGTGAGACCCAGGAACTGGTAAAGGTAGCCCATCCACTCCGAGTCACGACGGGCGAGGTAATCGTTCACCGTGATAACATGCACGCCTCGGCCGGTGAGGGCATTCAAGGTCACTGGCAGTGTGCCAACGAGCGTTTTTCCCTCACCCGTGGCCATTTCCGCGATCATGCCACGATGCAAGGCGATCCCGCCGATCAGCTGCACGTCAAAGTGAACCATGTTCCATTTCAGCGGTGTATCACACACGAGGTGCTCCTGTCCGCAGAGTCGACGCGCCGTGTTTTTCACCACTGCATAAACCTCAGGCATGATGTCATTCAGAATCTTAGCCTCAATTGCAGCAAAACGTGGCTGGATGTCATTCCAAGCTTCCCTGGATCGGTCGATGCGGTCTTTTTTCTCAGCCAACGATAGCGAAGTCCATGCATTTTCGGCGAGGTAGGCATCCTCCAGAGACGGGAAGTGGTTTTTTAGCGCGGCAAAGTAGCCGGCGACATGGCGCAGACATGCATGAACTGTTTCTTCATCTGCAATCCGCAACGAAACACCGCCTAGGAACTGAGGAGTATGAAAGGCTCGGAACTGGCTCTTCCAGTTCGAGACTCGTTCGCGCAGGGCCTCATCAGACTCGCTCTGCAGCTGTTGCTCAATGCGGTTGATCTCGGCCACAATCGGCTGCAGGCGCTTCACGGTGCGCTGATTTTTCGTGCCGATGATTTTTTTGATGATCCAGTCAAACATGGGGAATGGGCCGGCGGGTCTGACCGCCAGAGGGGGCGTGATAGTGGACGGAAGCGCGCCTTTGGCAAGGGCGGGACTCCTGCCAAGGCAGCCTGATGCCTTTTTCGAGAAATAAGAGGGGCATCAAAAGGCAGTAAGTGCCGCTGATACCACCTCGGCGGTGCGTTCCATGTCGGCCTTCGCGTGCGCCATGCTGATGAATCCCGTCTCAAACTGGCTCGGGGCGAAGTAAACGCCGTGATCCAGGCAGTAATGGAAAAACTTCCGAAAGGTGGCTAGGTCTGAAGTCTTCGCATCTTGGAGGTTATGGACTTCTTTCTCCGTGAAGAACAGGCAGAACATGCTGCCGCGACGGTACCAGCGGTAGTTCATGCCCTTCCTCTTCATCACATCCAGCACCGCGTCTTCCATCACTTGGCCGATTTCTTCCAGGTAGGCATAGCCCTTCTGACGGTCCAGCTCACGCAGCTGCGCCAGCCCGGCGGCCAGTGCGACTGGATTCCCGCTCAGGGTGCCTGCCTGATACACAGGCCCCAGTGGTGCCAGGTGGTCCATGATGTCCGCCCGGCCGCCAAAGGCCCCAACGGGCAATCCCCCGCCGATCACCTTACCCAGACAGGTCAGGTCGGGCGTGATGCCCTCCAGCTCTTGCACCCCGCCTTTGGCCAAGCGGAAGCCGGTCATCACCTCGTCAAAGATCAGCACCACCCCATGCTTCGCCGTCAGGTCACGCAGTTTTTGCAGGAAGCCGGGCTTGGGCAAAATCAGACCCGCGTTCGCTGGGTAAGGCTCCACGATCAGCGCGGCGATCTCATGGCCCTTTTTTTCAAAAAGCTCCTCCAGGGCCGCCTCGTCATTGAACGGCAGCACCGTGGTCAGCTCCGCAAACGCAGGCGGCACCCCGGCGCTGTCGGGATTGCCGTGCGTCAGCGCGCCGCTGCCTGCGGCGACCAGCAGGCTATCGCTATGGCCATGGTAGCAGCCGTCGAATTTCACCAGGCGGTGACGTCCCGTGAAGCCACGCGCCAGGCGGATGGCGCTCATCGTCGCCTCCGTGCCACTGCTGACCATGCGCACCTTTTGGATGGAGGGCACCCACTCGCAGATCGTCTGCGCCATCTTCACCTCGTAGGGGTTCGGAATGCCAAAGCTTACGCCTTCCTTGGCCGCCGTATGGATGGCCTCGATCACGGAAACCGGCGCATGACCCAGGATCGCAGGCCCCCAGGTGCCGACAAAGTCGATCATCTCTCGCCCGTCCACATCCCAGATGCGGCAGCCTTTCGCCCGCTGCACGAAAAACGGATCACCTCCAACATTTCGAAAGGCGCGCACCGGGGAATTCACCCCGCCTGGAATCACTTGTTTGGCGAGGTCAAAAAGCTTGGTAGAAAGGGGACCGTTGGGCATGGGATCAATAAATCGTTCGGTCGATGCGACCGGTTGCCTTAGCATGCAGAGAATCGGCAGAAATGACAAAAGAAAGACCACAGAAACCTTCCGTGGCTACAGCATGAGCTGGTATGATCTTTCTTTCATCATGGGCTAGGCTGCACGCATCTAGGATTCTAGTGCTTTAAATGCGAGGTTAGGCCTCTTAATGGTTAAACAAAAACTCCTTCGAGCTCATCAGGCTCCAAAACAGATCCTCCAGCGTGGTACGGCGGTCTTCGGGGTTGGCGGTGGCGAGCAGTTTCGTGGCTTTTTCGAGTTCGCGGTCGGTGGGGGCGCGGGTGAGGGTGAGGAGGTAGGCTTCTTCGATGATCTTGGCGTCGGGCTTCTGGCTGGTGAGCAGGGCGTCGAGGCGGTTGTCTTTTTGGGCGAGCTTTTGGTTTAGGGTGTCTCCGTTGGCGATGTGGAGTGCTTGGGCCATGCTGGGTTCGTTGGTGCGCTCGCATTCGCAGGTGGCGACGCGGTCGGCGCGACCGAAACTTTTGAGGAAGTAGCTGGCGATGTTGCTGTCGGGCAGTTGGAGGGCGCGGAAGCCCATGGGGTAGGCGTCGGCGGTGCCGCGGTTGGCGTTGCGGCGGTCAATTTTGAAAGTGGTGGGAGCGGCGGTGACCTGGCTCACGGTGTCGAGCAGCACCTCGGCCTTCAGTCGGCGCGGGACGTAGTGCGAGCCGTAGCGGAGGTCGGTGATGTTTTCGGGAAGGGTGATGCTGCTGCGCTGGTAGGTCTCGCTTTGCAGGATGGTGCGCATCAGGGCCTTCAGGTCGAATTTTTGCCGCACGAGATGCTCGCAGGCTGCGGCGAAGAGCGGCTCGTTGCTGGCGGGATTGGTGACGCGGAGGTCATCGACGGCTTCGACGAGGCCACTGCCAAAAAAGTTTGCCCATACGCGGTTCACGATGGCGCGTTGGAAGAGTTTGTTATCGGCGCTGGTGAGCCAGTTCGCGAGCGTGATGCGTCGATCTTCGCTGGAGGTCATCGAGACGGGCTGCAAGGCATCGAGCGGGCGCGGCGGCTGCGGTTTGCCGGTGAGCGGCGCGACGAGATCGCCCTGGGTGTCGCTGAAAAGCACGCGTTCGTCGGCCTGCGTGCCGTTTTTGGTGCGCACGCGGGCGAAGAGATTCGCGAAGGCGTAGTATTGATCGTAGGTCCACTTTTCCATCGGGTGGTTGTGGCATTTCGCGCAGCCGATGGAGGTGCCGAGGAAGGCCACGCTGACGGTTTCGGCGCACTTCGTCGGCTCGTCGTTGAGGATGAAAAAGTTCCCGCCGCCGTGCTCGAGTGTGCTGCCGGTGGCGGTGAGCAGATCACGCACCATGGCGTCCCACGGCGTGTTCGCGGCGACGTGACGGCGGATCCAGTTGTAATACGACCACATGGCCTGCGGCATGAGTTTGTCGCCATTCACGAGGAAGAGATCGCTCCAACGATGCGACCAGTAATCGACGAACTCAGGCCGCTTCAGCAGCGCGTCGATGAGACGGTCACGTTTGTCGGCGGCCTTGTCGGCGAGGAAGGCCTGCGCTTCATCCATCGTCGGCAAAACGCCGATGGTGTCGAGAAACGTACGGCGCAGGAACTCCGCGTCCGTGGCGCGACCGGAGGGCGGGATGTTCAGTTCGCGCAGTTTCGTTAAAACATGCTCGTCGATGAAGTTGCGCGGTTTCAAAGCCGCGAAGGCCTCCGCGTTCGGCTTGCCTGGATTCGGCACGGTCACGGTGGTGACGCTGAGCAGGCTCAGATACCAGGCGCTGACGGTTCCTTCGCCGCTGCCGGTGATCTTGATGAGGCCGCTGTCATCCACCGTGGCCACGCTGGCATTGGTGGCGTTGTATTTGCACCAGCGCGTCACGTCCTCGCTGTGCCCGTCGCTGAATTTCGCGGTCACCTTAAGCTGCACGCTCTTTCCCGCCTGCGAGACGAGATGCGGCTCCGACACGCTGAGCGAAACGATGCGCGGATCATCCGCCTTCGGCCCCGGTGCTCCCGCCGCGATCCAATCGACGATGGCCTTGTATTCCGGCGAGTTCACCTCAAAGCGCTTGTCGCCCTTGTGCGGCACCGTTTTGACCGCTTTGAGGAGAAAGAGGCTGCGAGCTGGATCTTCGAGTGTCAGGCGGCGGCCATTCGCACTGCGCGTGATCGAAAGCCAGTCGCCCTCGTCATCGAAGCCACGCAGCGAAAGCCGGAAACCGCCTTGTCCCGCCGCCGCGCCATGGCAGGCACCCATCGCGCAGCCGTAGCGGGTGAGGATGGGCTGGATGGTGTTGCGGAAGGATGGGACTTCGGCAGAGGCGAAGGAAACCGCTGATAAGATGAAGAGGAGGGTGATGAGGCTTCGCATGGTTCGAGTGCGATGGTGGGGATTCGCGGGAAGGCATTAAACCGCTGATATGACGCTAATGAATGCAGGTTCAGAGATTGGATTTATTAGCGTTATGTCAGCGTCTGATTAGCGGTTAGAAAAGTTTGCTTGAATTGACAGTGCCGCGTTAGAGGTGCTTGTTTCGCTTATGTTGAGCGCTGAAGACTACGAACAGGAAGAAGACCTGAATCCGCTAGCGGAAGAGGGTTTTGAGTTAATGGGCGCAGCGTTTGAGGTTCATCGCGTGGTGCGTGGCGGCTTGTTGGAAGAGATTTATCAGGAGAGTTTGGAGGAAGAGTTGCTACTGCGGCGCATTCCGTTCGTGCGGAAACAGGAGCTGGCTGTCTTCTATAAAGGGAAGGAGCTGCGTCAGCACTACATCCCGGATTTGTATGTCCACGGCGAGATCGTCGTGGAACTGAAGTCGGTGCGTGCGCTGGGGACTGAACACATCGCGCAGTTGTTGAACTACCTGCGGCTGGCGCGGAAGCCGGTGGGCTACCTGGTCAACTTTTGCCCGTTGGGAAAAGTGGAGTGGAAGCGCTTTGTGCTGAGGGAGTTTGTGCAGCCTTGGATGCTTCAAAAACGCGCGGATCGTCGGTAAGGCGGATTTTTTGAACCGCTGATATGACGCTAACGAGACGCTAATAAAGGCAGCCTGAATGGAATGCCTTTCTGTATTTATCAGCGTCATATTAGCGTCTAATCAGCGGTTTAAATTCTTCGCTTCACGCAAACAGCTCCTTGATCGCCTGCGTGCCGAAATCGACGACGGGGAAAGGCCTGCCTTGTGGGCCGGGGAGTTCGGTGTGGAGATCGACGCCAAGGGCTTGGTAGATGGTGGCGACGATTTCACGCGGGGCGACGGGGCGCTCGGTGGGGTAGCCGCCGATGTCGTCGGATTTGCCGATGACCTCGCCGCCTTTGACGCCGCCGCCGGCGAAATTGACGGTCCAGCAGTTCGGCCAATGGTCGCGACCGCCAGCGGGATTGATCTTGGGCGTGCGGCCGAATTCGGCGAGGCAGGTGACCATGGTGTCGTCGAGCATGCCGCGTTGGAACAAGTCCTCGATGAGGGCGCTGTAGCCCTGGTCATACATCGGCGCGACGATGTCGCGCATGCCTTCGATGCTCGTGAAGGGCTTGGAGCCGTGGATGTCCCAGGTGATCTCGCCGAAGACGGTGATGAAGGTGTTCACGGTGACAAAACGCACACCGCGCTCGACGAGGCGACGGGCGAGCAGGCAGCTCTGGCCGAAGCGGTTCAAACCGTAGCGCTCGCGCACTTTGAGCGGCTCTTTGGTGAGATCGAAGGCCTCGCGGGCCTGCGTGCTGGTCATGATGCGGTAGGCGGACTCGAAGTTCGAGTCCATGAGCTTCGCCTGCTCGCTGTATTCGAAATTCCGCACGCTGCTGTCCACCAGCTCGCGGAGCTGCTTGCGGCGTTCGAGGCGCACCTCGCTGATTTCCTTCGGCGGTAGCAGGTCGGGCACTTTGAAGTCCTTTTCGGAAGGATTCGCGTTCAGAACGAAAGGATCATAGGCCTTGCCGAGGAAGCCCGCGTCCTGACCGTGCGGCATGTTGCCACCGGTCGGGCCCATCGACTCGGGGAGAATAATGTGCGCTGGAAGATCGCTGCGGCGGCCTTGGAGGAACTCCAAAGCGCTGCCGACGTGCGGGGTATTCACACCACCGGTGAAAAGGCGGCCCGTTTGCATCATCTGATGCCCGGTGTCATGCACCGCAGCGGCGGTGTGATAGCAGGAGCGCACGAGACTGAATTTGTCCGCGATCTTCGCGTGCATCGGCAGGATCTCGGAGATCTCAAAGGCATTGCTTTTTGTGCGGATCGGCTTGAAGGGGCCGCGAATCTCGCTCGGCGCATCCGGCTTCATGTCCCAGAGATCCTGCTGGCTCGGCGCACCGAGGTTGAAGATCATGATGCAGGCCTTGTTGCTCTTTTTGGCATCCACTTTGCCCTCCGCTTTCAGTTTGGCAAAACTCGGCATCGTGAGGCCGATGGCACTCAAAGCGCCGGCGGTGATGAAATCGCGGCGTGAAACGCCATCGCAGGTGGTGACGGCAGCTTTGTCGGTGAAGGTGAACATGGGGCGCGTGGGGTGTTGATCGACAAAGGAAGATACGCTGATGGCAGCGGAAACTGAATGGATGATGCCACTTTCGCGGATGGGCCTTTCCGGCCTCGGTTGTCTTCGAGGGAAACGTTCCACCAAAGAAAGGGTTGTTCTTTCATGCCAGGCTCGTGCTAACTTCGTGCCTGTCCTCTCATCATGAAAACACTTCTCACCGTCATCACTTTGCTGGTCACCGCCTCATTGCATGCGCAAACTGCC
>JBIKYV010000253.1:0-3555 GCA_044355075.1 Prosthecobacter sp. | reverse complement strand
AGGCTACGAACGAAGGCGAGCGTACCCTATTGGAAAACAGCATGATCCTGCTCACCAGCAGCCTCATGGACGGCAACGCGCACGATTCGAGGCAGCTCCCCGTTGTGCTCGCCGGCAATGGCGGCGGCACCATTCAAGGCGGCCGTTTCCACGATCTCAGCCAAGATCCCAACCGGAAGCTCTGCCGACTCCACATCGCCCTGATGGATCGCATGGGAGTGAAAACCGCCCACTTCGGCGACGCTGAGAACGCGCTGGCGATTTAGGAAGATTCGATTGGCAATCGAATCAGGTCACACCGCCAAAGTATCACGGATGCGTCCGATGACTCGCTCACGATCACGGTGCCATTCGCGGGCGTGGACGCGGAGGTGGTTCCAACCGCGGTGTTTGAGGACGTTGGGGACATGGACGTGGTCCTCGTAAGTATCGCCAAGGGCGCTGCCGTCGTCGCAGAGGATGGCGAGGGCGTATTGATGCGCGTTGCCGCCATGCACGATGGCGACGGGAAGGCGGAACTCGGAGGTGCCGACGAGGGTTTCGACCTGTAGGCCGGTGGCTTCGAGGGCGAGGCTGATCTGGTGATGCAGCGGCAGGGTTTGCACACGCTCGGGCGCGTGCCTGGCGGTGCTGCTGCGACGCTGGCTGGCATCGTTGACGAGGCTCAATATCTTCTCGGCCTGATTGCGCCTGCCTTCACCGAGGTGGCGGGCGAACTCGACGAAGGCTTTGAACATGCGCGGGCCGTCGTTCTTCGTGTGGGCGACGCTGAGCATGGAGGGATCAAAGGAACTGACGACGATGACCTCGTGCTTGGCGCGGGATACGGCGACGTTGAGACGACGCTCGCCGCCTTTTTGTCCCAGCGGGCCAAAGCGGGCGGGCACATAGGTTTCCTCGACTCCATCTTTCCGCAGCCGTTTCACCGGCGCGTATCCGAGAGAGAAGACAATGGCATCGCGCTCGTCTCCCTGCACGGATTCGAGATTTTTGACAAAGGGGCGCTGGTCGAGGGATTCGTGGCTGGCGGCTTTGTCGTAGGCTTCTGCAAAGGCGCTGTCGCTGGCGCGGCGGGCGTCGATTTCATCAAGGATTGCCTTCCGCTGCTGGAGATTGAAGGTGACGATGCCGACGCTTGGAGGCTTCGGGCGTGAAAGCAGCTCCCCAAGCACGGTGACAACGTGTTTGGCCTCCGGCAGATTGTTTCCAGCATCCCACTGGCCGTTTTCCAGCCGCACCCAGCGCACGGCGGGCGGCGCGGAGCGGCTGAGCGTTGCAGGGATGGTGAGCAGCGAGCCGCCATACATGGAGTGATTGGAAAAGGCGATCAGCTCCTCATAAAGAGCGCGGTAGTGCCAGCGCAGCGGTGCGCCGCTGCCGCCGTGGCGGGCGAGCACAAGTAAGGACTCGGACTCGAAAGCATCCACCGGCACATCGGCTTCGCCCGTCTCGTCCTGATCCGCCTCAATGCCGCTGCTGGCTTTGAAAAAGGAGGTGGGCGGCATCTGCTTGTCATCTCCAGCGATCACGGCTCGGCGGGCGCGGGTGAGCACGGGCAGGCCATTTTCCACCGTGCATTGCGAGGCTTCATCAATGATGAGCAAATCAAAGACGGGCTCGCGTGGAAATAGGATCGCCGTCGTCTCCGGCGACATGAGCCACACGGGCAGCACGTCCAGAATGCCTTCCTTGGCATGACGGCGAATGAGGCTGCGCATGGGCGTGACGTTGCGCTGCTTGCGACATTCGCGGATCAAAGTCTCACGCACTGTCTGCTCGGGCGTGCGGCGGGCGCGGGCCTCGGCGGCGGGCACGGCCATGAGTCCGCGCACATCCCCGGAGGCGGCGAGGCGTAGCGATTCTTCTCGGGCGATGGCCTGATGTAGCTCGATGAGCCTAGTGGAGGCTTTTTCGACGGAGCCAAGCGGCGCAGGCTGATCGAGCAACTTCAGCGTGGGATCAACGGCCTCAGCATCGGCCAGACATGACTCCGCCCAGCTACGCAGCGCGGACTCGGCCCAAATCGTGGCGGAAGCCTCCGGCAGAACATCGGCAAGGGTTTCGACAAGCTGATGCGGCTCTGCAATGAAGCTGCCGATGGTGATGAGCAGTCGATCGGCAGCCCTCAGCGAGGCTTCATCCGCGATGAAGCGATCCGTGAGCACTGCGAGGCCAGCGGAGCCGAGTTCACGCACCTGCGGGAAGTGCGGCGCGACCTTGTTCAGCGCCTCCACATAGCTTTTTTGAGCGGCGAGAACGTCTAGCGCCTTCTGGCAACGAACGCTCCATGCCTTCCAGCCGCCTTCGGGCTGCGTTTGACCTTCCGCCAGCGGCCAGAGGCCCACGGAGTCGAGCGATGCTTTTTCACATGAGATCTGGTTCGCTGTCTGCCATGCCTGCGTGAGGGCTTTATTTTGCTCAAACAGTGCTGCAGCCTCTCGCGGGAGCTGGGAGGAGATGTTCAGGCTTTTGTAGATCTTTTCTGCCGCCAGCCAGGTTTGCGCGGCTTTGATGCGCTGGTTAAGTTGAGCCAGCAAAGCGGTGTCGATCTTGCTACCCGCTTTTTCAGGCCATTCGCTCACCAGCGTCTGCTGAATCACCGCGCAGGCCTTCCGCCATGAGGGCATGAGGAATTTGAAGAAGGAGCCGACCTTAGCGCTCGCCGTGGCGATGGCGGCGGTGAGTTCGTTCGAGGTCTGCAACTCCACCCGAGTCAGCATGGCCTCGGCGGCGGTGCGATGTTTCACGAGTTCGCCAAAAGCAGTCTCCATCTCGTTCGCCGAGTCTTTCGAGTCGCCGCGTAGCACGACCATCTGGCCGAGCGCATCCGCCAGCGCATCGCCCTGGCAGATAATGGCGACTCGGAGAGCCTTTTCAGCACTCTCCAAAGGCTCCCAGGGCAGCGGATTCACCGTGTAGAGCTGCTCGTAGGTTTGCGCAGCCTGCTGAGCCTGCCGCAGCGATGCGGCGATTTCTTGAATCTGCGCGGTGCTCATCTCCGCAAAGCTCGCTCGCGGCTCATGCCCCGGTGCAGTGCGAAACGGCGAGTCTTTGGCAAACAGCCGCACATGGGCATGAATCTCCCGCAGTGCTTGTGTGATACTCGGCAGCTCGGCATGAGGCACTTTTGCCAGACCTGCCACAGCGACTGTTTCGACCCCAAAACTCGCCGCCATGGAGTGAAGCTGCCCAAGGGTGAGGCCGCTGGCAGTTGGCGCGGCGAGCTTGCGACTGCGGAAGGCGAGCTGGCTTTCCAGGGTGCTGGCCTCGCCGCGCAGTTCGGCGAGCTTTTGCGGATCAAAGGCCCGCTTCTCCGCCTGCTCCAGACGGTCGGCGATGCTTTGGTAGAGTGCCTTGCGGTCATCATAGACATCATGCACCACGGCGGCGAGGTGGCCGATGCCCGCAGCGTCCATGCGCTGCTTCACCACATCCAGCGCCACACGTTTTTCACACACGATGCCCACGCGGCCGCCGCGTGCGAGTTCATCCGCAACGAGGTTCACGATCGTCTGGCTCTTCCCCGTGCCGGGCGGGCCGTCCATCACGAGCAGG
>JBIKYV010000020.1:0-37578 GCA_044355075.1 Prosthecobacter sp. | reverse complement strand
CAGACGCGCTGGAGAAAGGTGGCAGTCCATGGGGAAAAAAACGCTGCCGATAACATCCATCGTGACATCTGGATCGAGCGCTGCTGTTTCACTCGCATTCAGCACCTGTGCAGGAATCCCCAATTCCTCGGCCTTCTTCGCTGTTTGAGCTTCTTCTTCTAAGGTGTGACTTTCTTTGCATAGCATCAGCAGCCCCTTTTTCACAAGACCCAAATCTAGTGGCAACTGCTCATAGCACTGACGGCTGAGCAAACTGAAATCCCGAAGCACAGGAGCTGCATGGTTCACACGCGACGCGGTCGCCGCCCTACAAAAAGCGAGCCCCCACTTCATGAGACCTGCGTTCAAACGAGGCTGGATATAAAACGGGGACTCAGGATTCAGCATCCACTTCAGCCCCAGCGTGATCATGCCTGGTGCGGCGAGAGGAATGAAATGGCTCGGCACAATCATTCCTGCATTGCCAAAGGAACAACCATCACGCTGCCTCGGAGCTCGATCCAAAACGGTCACTTTTAGACCCCGCCGAGCGCAATAAAAGGCGGTGCAGAGCCCCACGACCCCTGCACCAATGATAACAACCTCTTTTCGATCCTGCATGATGGTTCGATAGCATGCCGATTGAATGTCTCTTGAATGATCGCCAGCAAAGGAGGCTGCTTTTCGACCAAAGCGGGCAGCACCCATCGTGTCAGCTCAAGACAGCTTCGTGATCCAAGAGCCAACGCTTTCGATCCAACCCACCCGCGTAACCAGTCAGAGCACCTGAAGATCCAATGACGCGATGACAAGGGATCAACAAGCTGAGGGGATTCTTCCCCACAGCCGCCCCTACAGTACGTGCGGCTTTAGGCCTACCCAAGGCATGAGCGATCTCAGCGTAGGAGCATGTGCTACCGGGTGGAATACGCATCAAAACCTGCCAAACCTGACGTTGCCATTCCGTACCTTCGACAATGTGAAGCGGCGGTGGTAATGGCAGGGCGCGTTTGGCAAAATAGGCGTCTAGCCACCGTCTCACCTGGTCAGCCCAAAGACTAGAAAGCTTTTTATCCGCCTCGACCCATTCGGGCTCATGCTGCTGACCATGAAAATAAAGGCCGCTGATACCTTCCTCCACCTCTGTCATCCAGAGATCCCCGAGGGGTGTGGCAAAGACGGCAGAGCAGCGGGCCAGTTTCACGAATTCAGTTAGGCCTTGGTCGGCAGTTCACGGTTGCTTTGGAGCACCTTGTCCACCAAGCCATAGGCGCAGGCTTCCTCAGCAGTCATGTAATTGTCGCGATCCGCATCTTTTTCGATGATCTCTGGAGTCTTGCCACAATGATGGGCGAGGATGCGATTCAGGCGGCGCTTGAGCTTATACATGAAGTCCACCGTACGCTCGACATCGCTAGCCGTTCCACGGGCTCCACCTGACACTTGGTGAATCATGATGTCGCTGTTCGGCAGGGCATAGCGCTTGCCATGCGTACCAGCAGAAAGCAGCACCGCACCCATGCTCGCACAAATGCCGATGCAGTAAGTATTCACATCACAAGTCACAAACTGCATTGTATCGTAGATGGCTAGGCCAGCAGTCACCGAACCTCCGGGGCTATTGATGTAGAAATGAATGTCTTTCTTGGGATCCTGCATTTGCAGGAAGAGGAATTGAGCAATGATGATGTTCGCGACTTGGTCGTTCACATCCGTACCTAGGAAGATAATGCGATCCTTCAGTAGACGGGAGTAAATGTCATACGCACGCTCCATACGACCTTCACTTTCGATCACCGTGGGCACAATGAAATTGGAAGGTGGCGGAACCAGAGTAGGTGGAATCTCAAAGGAGGAATGGGACATAGGGGAATCAAGAGGTGGGCAGAGAGCTTGTCAAATGCAGGACAATAAAGGCTACCTTTGAAGCAAAACGGCGCACAGCGTTTCATTGGCGCAAAAAAGGCGTCTCGGATATACCGAGACGCCCCTTGTGTTTAAGCCAATGGTGAGCTGCGGATTATGCCGTTTGCTCGTCGATCTTCACGACCTTGTAGCCACCGATGCTCTTGAAGTAGAGCAGAAGAAGCAGGTAAATCGCAGCCATGGTGGCGGGGATGTAGGCATCCGCCTTCAGTGTAGCACGGTCCCCAGCCTGATCGGCTTCGACGACAGCTTTCTGCTGTGCTGTCTTTTCCTTAGCTTCCTTGGCGGCGGCCAACTTGGTGCCGTCGAGGCCGAAGACCTCGGTAGACTTCAGGTTGAGGAAGGCGCTCGACGTAGCGGCTTTGTATTCGCTATAAAGAGCTGCGTCAGCCTTTTGAAGAGCCTCACCAGCGAAGCGATCCTTGCAATAACCAAGGCCAGGACCACCGATGATGCCCGCGGAGAGCATACCGATACCACCCATGATGGACATGGCCACCGCACCGGATTGCGGGAAGCGGTCACCAACCACAGCGAGCATCGTGGGCCAAAAGAAGGTCTTACCCACCGCGTAAATGCCAAGGGCCACAAGAGCCACTGTGAAAGTCTGCATCCCACTGGCAAGCACAAGACCGACGGTAGCAATCACAGCACACACCAGGAGAAGACCCACAGGAGAGAGCTTGAGAGTGTTTTCGATCCAATGGGCGCAGAAGCGCAAACCAAACATAATAGCAGAGGTCCAGATGAAGAGATATTTGCCCTGCTCCGACGTGAAAAGGTTACCGGTGATGTTCTGTATCCAGCCATCTGTGCCAAGCTCAACAGCGCCGACGAAGGCATGTGTGACAAAGAGCACAAACAGGATGAAAGAGCCCATGGAGAACTTCGTGATCACCGCGACCGCGATGAGCAGGATGCCACCGATGGTGTAGCCAATCACTTTAGCATTGTCTGGAGAGAAGGCCTTGGCGATGTCACCAAAGAAATTAGCGAGCAAGTAGCAGGCGACAACCGCGCCGAGGATACCCACAGGCTTCAGCATGCTGACAAAGCTGGCCCCCTTTTCGGCAGCCTCGGATTTAGGGAACTTCTGCCCCATAAACATAATCGCGTAGAGCACGGTAGGGACGAGGTAGAGAGCGAGCTGGGTCTTCCAGCCAATCTGCATTTTATCATCGAGCACCCAGCCAGCCACGGAGCCGAGCACCATGCCAGCAGGCCATGAGGCGTGCAAAATATTCAGGTAGTGCGTCCGGTTTTCCGGGAAAAGGGTGGCCACCAGCGGATTTGCGACGGCTTCAAGCGTGCCATTCGCATAAGCAAAGATGAACATGCCCCAGAACAGGAAATTGTAAGCATTCTCAGGTGTGCTAGCGCCGAAGGTGACGAAGGCCGAGAGGATGTGGCAGATAAGGGCAAGGGCGACGAGCTTGCCGTAACCGATCTTGTCCACAATGAGGCCACCAAAGATGATGCCAAAGCAGAAGCCAGAGAAGCCAGCGCCGCCGATGGCTCCGAGCTGGGCACCGGTGAAACCGTATTCCTTGCCCCAGTTGTCAAAGATACCTCCGCGGATGGCGAAGCCGACGCCGGCGGCCAGGATGGCCATGAAGCCTGCCCAGAGGAGGCGCATTCGATTGTTGTCACTCATAGTCGTGAAGGATGGGTGGGATGATGAGGTCGTGTTGGTTTGGCCATCAGCACCGATCCAGAGTGGTCCGGGTAATGGGCGGCCTGCGTTTTAGTAGGGGCATCGTGCAGTGACAAGACAAAAAAGGGCCACACATCATGTCACCCACATATCAAAAAACCGTCTGCAAGATTATACGTTTTACTGCGGTCATTCCGCCTGAACAGCCCGATTCGAGGCGAGGAGATCCACCAGCGCCTGTCGGATCGCTTTCCAGCAAGATCGGTTCATAACATGTTGGGACTCGTCAAAAAATCCAGCATGATCAGACACGTTGAGGAGCCATGACTGCATGAGGACGCAAAATGCGACATGCCGTCATAAGCAAAGCTCCATCATTGGCAGCTCAGCTTCGACGATGAGCACGCACTTCGTTCACGAACTCTTCCATCAAATCCATCGCCTTCACGATCAACTCTGGAGCCGTAGCGTAGCAGCAGCGGACAAAGCCTTCACCCGCCGCACCAAAGGCCGTGCCAGGCACGACGGCGACGCTTTTCTTTTCCAGCAACCCAATCGCAAACTCTTTCGAGGTTAGCCCGGTGCTACGAATCTCTGGAAATACATAGAAGGCCCCACCAGGATTGAAGCAGTGTAGTCCCATCTCATTCAGGCGACTCACAATGATGTTGCGCCGCATTTCATAGCTCTGCCGCATCTCTTCATAGGCGCTAGCCCCCATTTTTAAAGCCTCAATGCCTGCGATCTGACTCATGATCGGCGCACAGAGCATGCAGTATTGGTGCACTTTCATCATGGCCTCACGCAGCGGCGCGGGCGCACAGGCATAGCCAAGCCGCCAGCCCGTCATGGCAAAGGCTTTGCTGAAGCCATGCAGCAGCACGGTGCGCTCCCTCATACCAGGAAACTCGACGATGCTTTTGTGCTGTCTCCCGTCATAGAGCAGCTCACAGTAGATCTCGTCGGTGAACACGAAAAGATCATGCTTCACTGCGAGAGCGGCGATTTTCTCCAACTCTTCGGCAGGCATGATACCTCCCGTCGGATTGGTGGGAAAGTTGAGCGCGATGACCTTCGTCTTGGGCGTAATGGCTTTCTCCACATCCGCCGCCATGAGGGCGAATTGATTTTCCTCACGCGTATTCACCACCACTGGCACGCCGTAAGCCATCTTGATGCTCGGCGAGTAGCTGACATAGCAAGGCTCATGATAGATGACCTCATCGCCAGGATTCAGCACCGCACGAAAAGCCAGATCTAGCGCCTCGCTGACACCGACCGTGACCAGGATCTCGGTCTTCGGATCATAAGTGACTCGAAATAGCTTTTCGACATACTCGCTGATGAGCACACGCAGCGGCTCCAATCCGAGATTGGAGGTGTATGAAGTCTGCCCTTTTTCGAGAGAACGAATCACCGCCTCCCGGATGGGCCAGGGCGTTGATTTGTCAGGCTCACCAACGCCAAGCGAAATCACATCGCTACGACCAATGACAAGCTCAAAAAAATCACGAATCCCAGATCGAGGTAGGTCCTGAATCTGAGTGCACAGTTTGTTGGAATAGTCCATGAGGTTGGGCAGAGACTGAAAGATAGAACTCAGGATCGAATCATGGACTAACAGGCAGACGTTCCTCATCTGCGTTAGCATTGACTAGGAATCCAGCTTGCTTGTATGCCTTGAGCTGAAAATGTGTCGCCGTGGAAAGGACACCGCCAATCGTACTGAGCTTTTCAGCGATGAAATTCGCTACATCGAGCAAGTCTTTGCCCTCCACCAAAATCGCCAGATCATAGCCGCCGCTCATGAGGAAGCATTCGCGGACTTGGTCAAACTTAGCGATTCGCCGTGCCAGTCGGTCAAAGCCACCCTCTTTTTCAGGTGTGATTTTCACCTCCACCAAGGCTGTGACACCACGATGCCCTGCCTTTTGGCGGTCCACGACCGCATTGTAACCCAAGATCGTCCCATCCGCCTCGGCGGCAGCGATGCGGCGGCGCACTTCGTCTTCCGTGAGGCTGAGGATTCCAGCCAGCTCAGCCGTGGAGCGATTGGAATTAATGGCAAGGAGTTGGATCAAGGGGTCCATAAAGGAGCAGTCAATCTAAGCACGATTGCAAAAGGTCGCACGTTTTTTGCACTGGCTTTGCTCAGCAGTCACTACGCTGAAAGAGGGCTGAGTTGTTCACCCGATGAAAATCAACTTGCTAGACTCCCAGCCTAGCAGCACTATCGCGGCCCCGCTGCCACGACCGGCAGTGGATTTAGCAAAGGACAGATGCCAGAGTGGTCGATCGGGCACGCCTGGAAAGCGTGTGAACGGTAAAACGTTCCGAGGGTTCGAATCCCTCTCTGTCCGCCATGCGCGAAAGCCATGACGCCTCAAGTCGCTAAAGAATGCTTGGCTAGCCTGAGACGTTTTTCCTCCAAAATGGATGTAGCACTGACCAAGAGCTTACATGCCTGACATGGTTCGCGCTTCAATTTTGAGCAATCAAGTTCCATGCACAGCATGATCTCAGCCCGCCTTATCTCAGGACTGCTGCCGTTGATTGGCCTTCTCAGCATGATGAGCAGCTGTGCGCCGCAGAGCTCGCGGTATGTGGGCCTCAGCCCAGGCGGAGGTTATTACGTAGGCATGTCTCCTCCGAACTGGCAGTTCACGCCCTGGGGACTGGTGAAGCGTACGAATGAGCAACTTTCCAGAATCCATAGGCCATGGAGTGATGGCTCCTTCTGGCATGGCGAAGGTGTGCCCGGCAGGCCACGCATCCACATTTCCATCGGGAACCAGATGGCCTACTTTTACAAGGGAGATCTGTGTGTCGGTGCCTCTCCCATCTGCACTGGATCACCACAGTTTCCGACACCGCGAGGCAGCTTTCACGTCATTGACAAAGACGCCGATCACCACAGCTCAATCTACGGGGATTACATAGATGCTTATGGACGACCGGTGCAGACTCAAATCGACAATCGCAAAGATCCACGACCACCGGGCACTCGATTTGATGGCGCCAAAATGCACTGGTTCATGCGCGTGACAGGTGCGATTGGGATGCACGAGGGCTATCTGCCAGGCTATGCAGATTCACACGGATGCATTCGACTGCCGTCGCACATGGCTCGCGTCTATTTTGCCAATGCCCCTGTCGGAACACCCGTGCGCATCACGAACTGAGGACAATTGCTGCAAATCAGGCCAACTGACCCACTCCACAAAACCAGAAAGCCTAGATTACTCTATTGGTTAGGGACTGCTAAAAGGCTCTAAAGCTTGCTGCTCACGCATATCGATCAAGGCCGTCACACCACCGCCGATGCCAGCGCCACGAGCGAGAACAGCAACTTCTCGAAGGAGATCCCCCACCTGAACACGCACCGTGATGCGATTGTTCAAACTCTGGACACTGATCAAGGATTGCAAAGTAAGCGCCGTGGGCGTTCCCGCCGGGATACCAAGCATAGCCAGCGCAACGTCAACATCTAGAATCGGACTATCATCTTGTGTTCCCAATCGCCCATCAGGGCCGAGTCGTGTGTTTCTCAGTAGCTGAGCTGCTTGAATGTTCGCACCGGTCACTGCGGCGATGACCTCAGGACGAGCCTCATTCACATCCAGGAGGCCACTGGCATAAACGCTGAACCAGGTACGCCACTGCGGATAAGCCTGCTCCACCAGCGCCATACCGCGGACCATGGCCATCTCTTCCAAGCTACGAAAGGGGCGATTGAAAGGAATGTCATTGCGCCGATAGTGAGATTTTTCTGCACCATTGAGGAGGGGAAATTCATCAGCATCGATCCAGTCCAGCAGACTATTCATGATGATCCCCGTCTCACGCAAGGGCACCCCCCACGCCGTAAAGAGGTTCCTCAAAATGGTCTGACCATCGCGAGTTTGGAGAAGCACATTTGGGTTCAAAAGGCCATCCTCTCCGATGACGACGACTTCATAGCGCTCGTCATCCGACAACTGTCGACGCAATAGAGGCTCATCTTTTTTGACGAGGGGATTGATGACTGGATTTAAGGCGATAGCCAGGGCCGACTCAGCAATCATACGAGCACGGAAAATCTGCCGCTTGGAAGCAGCTGCATCCAAATCCTGAGTCAGCAGCAAAGATGAGGCAGCGACCAGCGTGGTCAGCAAGGCCACGACCCAGAGCACCGCTAGCAGAGCTGCGCCAGAACGACGGCGTGAGTGGCAAATGGTAGATGTTCCTATCATGCTGAGAAGCTGTAGTCTTATAAAAATTGTCTCATTGGAGCAGTTAAGGGCCCGGGTTTGGAATCACGGGTGGCAGCCAAAAGACGGAGCGACTTTGAAAGCCATCGTCGAGCTGTAGATTCATTTCAGCCAAGATGGGGCGTCGTGCGTCGCGCCAGTTGTTTTCCCAGCGGTTGTTGGTGTGGTTGTAAAAGCGCCATTCAAAGCGGCTGACATTATCCAATAGCGGAAGGGTGATTTGATCCTTTGTGTAGCGCACTGCTTGGCCATTACGCCCGGCTTGGGTTTGTTTTATGTCCAACACACGCAGCATGATGCGCAGGTAACCGCCGGGCCGTTCTTCAGCATACACATCCATGCTTGTGTCCGGCGGTAAGGCGACGCCTGGCGTGAAGGAGCTACCGCCATTCACGATATTCAGCGTAGGGACATAAGTGCTGCCCTTTTGCTTCACACTCAACCTGACCTCGGCCTCACCTGGCAGAGTGCGAAAGGAACGGCGCATGAATTCGATGAAGTTCTGCCGAATCAACGAACGGTCCTGTGACTGAGAGATGCTATCCGTCAGCTCCAGTGTGGCCTGAGAGATGGAGTAAATGCCTGCGATCAGCAGCACAAACATGGATAAGGCCACGATCATCTCCATGAGCGTGAAACCTCCACGCTGAGCTTGGAGCCCAAAGGGTCGTTGGCGACAGTGCACAGGTTTCATGGCTGAAGAGGGATCACAGCGGTTGAAATGAACCTGCATAGCGAAGCGTCTCAGCAGAAACCTCTGTAGGCCCGCTGCCATCGTTCCATCTGGCGATGGCTCGGATGCGATACATGTCGGTCAGGAAGATTCCGTCTTGGTTTTTCAGATCACGGACGAGTTCGATAAAAACACGATAGGCAACACCATCGTTTCCCGGCTCGATGTCTTGCTCCAATTCACGCATCTGAGGCATTTTACCGAACTCATCGATCAGCGATTCCAGCGTCTGCTCCACTTCCAGAAACTTTTGTGAATCTGCAGCAGTATCAGCGATCTTGTTAATGGCCCCGACCAGAGCAACCGCGGCGATCGAAAACACGGCTAGGGCAATAACGACCTCTAGCAAAGTCATGCCACGATGTGATGGCAGCGCGGGGCTAGCGAATGGAGTGATTCTCATGGCACGACACCTCCGGTCAGTGCGTGAAATTTAACTTCACGAAAGCCTTCGGCATTTTCAAAACGAACTGTGATTGGCTCGCAGATGCCCTGCTCACCGAAGTGCCAGATTTGGTCCTCTGCAGGTTCCCAGCCTCGTCCCTGCCAGCGCTTGATCAGCACGCGAATCTGCTTGCCATGGCTGTAGCGCGCCAGCGTGGTGTTTCCGTCCCCCAAAATGCCGAAGCTTTCTTTATCAAAGCCGATCATCATACCCCGATGCTGAAGCACTGCGGTGTTGAGCGCCGCCTTGGACATTTGTCCTAGCTTCATGGCAGGCTCTTCGAGAGGATCGACCAGTTCAAAGTAAGCAAAACTACCTGCCCCGACGCCGATGACTAGCAGCATCACCCCCATCACCAGGATAACCTCCAACAAAGTGAAGGCCGCGCTGACGTGCTGGCGGAGGCGGCATATCTTCATAGGCAGTAGGAGGAACCGTGGAAAGGCAAAGGTTCCGTGATGAAAAGGGCAACGATCAGTCCTGAGTCACGTCATCGTCTGTGCCTTCGCGCTTGTCAGGACCTGCGGAAAAGATGTCGTAGGCGCGACCTTCTTTGCCTGGGCTCTTATAGATATACTTGTTATCCCAGGGATCGACGATGCCATTCGCTTCGATGAAAGGCCTTTTCACGGGCACATTGGAGGGTGGTTTCACCAGCGCATCCAGATTCGGGGGCAGGTTACGGTTGTTGACCTTATACATTTTGATGGAGGTCGAAACGGTACCGATCTGAGCTCGTGCAGCGGTAATCTTCGCCTGTTCATCAAAGTCACCCAAAGTAGCGGCGCCGATAGCGATCAGGATGGCTATGATGGCCAGCACCAGGATCATCTCCATGAGTGTGAAGGCGGAGCGAAGGCCACGCGAAGCGCGGCGAGGCAGAGTGTGGATGTTCATGTCAGTGGGAAATCAGGTAAATTCAGAAAAGTAAAGCTGGCAGAGTGTTCGGAAGTCGTCACGCGCGAAATCATCGCCGCGAGTTCAGGGTGGAGACCGTGTCGTAGATAATGGTGATCATCATGTAAGCCATGACGCCCACAAGAGCGGCCATAACCAGGATGATCATCGGTTGGAGCATCGCCATGAGCTTCTCCAGACTCTTTTCCAGCTCGCGACCACAGCGATCCGCAGCCCGGCGTAACGTGCCGCTGATGTCACCCGTGTGCTCGCCGATGCGCACCATCTCAAGCAGGTTATCGGGGAAAAGCGCTGTTTTTTCCAAAGATCGAGACAGCGCCGAGCCATCTCGTACGCCGTCGATGACATTCACCAGCTGCCTTTGAATAAAAAGGTTCGCGGAGATGCGAGAGGCGAGCTCCAGCCCCTTCAGCAAAGGGAGACCACCGCCCGTGAGGGAGGCAAGAGTTTCCAGGAACTGAGTGTGAAAGTTGGCCATCAGCACATTGCCGACAAAGGGCATCTTCAGCTTCGTCTCATCCCAAACTGGCCGTCCTTGCTTGGAGCCGGACCAGATCCAGAAAAGCAGGCCAAGTAGGGCACCGCCGGCTAGCAGCAGCCACCAGTAGCTGCGCATGAAGTCGGAGAAATTCAGGATGATCTGTACACCCTTGGGCACACCGCCTCTCATGCGGGACATCATGCCGCTGAGCCTTGGGATCAAAAAGGTCGTGAACAGCACCGTGACCGCCACGGCAGAAAAACCGAGGAAGCCGGGATAGATCAAGGCCACGGCCACTTGACTCTTTAGCTCACGTACTTTCGCCAGATACATGCCTTGGCGCTTCATCGACTCGGAAAGAGAGCCGCCCGCCTCACCAGCCGCTGCCACAGCGCAGTAAAGCTCATTGAAGGAAGGAGAGGTCTGCTTTAGCGCGCTGCTGAAGGGATGCCCCTCGCGGATCAAGGAGCCCAATCGAGCGGCGATGCGGCTGTGCGTGCCCGTCGCTCCCTTGCCCTCCATCAACTTCAGCGCCTGTTCTAGCCTCATGCCGGCTTCCAGCAGCTCGCCCAACTCCTCCGTGAAAAGCTGCAAATTCTTGCCGCTGATGCGAAGCGGGCCAGTGGTTTCCTGCACGACCGCCTTGCCCTTAGGGCCGACAGCGCCTTTGGCAGCCGGTTTGCCCACGCCACGCACAGCCGTCTTCACCGGGCCTTCCTTGACCTGAAAAGGCTGGAGCCCACGGCCTGTCAGCAGCCGCACGGCGCTTGCACGGTCGGGAGCATCCACAGAGCCAGAGACATCGCGTCCTGCGGCATCGGAGGCTTGATAGGCAAAGGTGGGCATGGCGGTGATTCAAAAAACCGAGCGGCGGAGCATCGCTCCGCCCGCCCGGTAGGGAGGTGTTGAGACAAGCACAGCCGCCATCCGTTGCAAAGTGCTTGTCCTGTCATTTCCGGCAGTTGAGCCGCCGGGGTTAGCTCACGGCTTCGGTTTCGTGATCATGTCAAAGCTATCCGTGCGGAAGGGCGTCACGGGCAGACCTTCTTTGCTGAAAAGATTGCACACAGGATTGTCGCTCCATGCATAGCGGACAGCAGCGGGTTTCGCGACACCTGGGGCAGTCACTTCAATCTTGTCATTGCCCACCAGCTTACCGGTTGCCCAAACCCATTTTTTGTCCTCGCCACACACGGCAAGCCCCTTCACGTCCTGCACATCAAAGGTGTAGAGACTGCTGCCAAAGGTGTCGAGGGTGACGATGGCCTTGTTGCCTAGGATTTCGACGCCTTTGTATTCAGGGCTACGGTAGGGGAGCTTCATGCCGTAGTCCTTGGCGAGCGCCAGACGCACGAGGCGATCGGCGACGTCACGCTTGTTGCGCGGATGGATGTCACGACCTTCGCCGATGTCGATAATCACGGCCTGCCCGCCGTTCTTGACGGCGTTTTGTGTCTTTGTTTGGCTTTCACGCAGCTCCGCCCAATCACTATCGCCGGGCAGAGGTTGCTCAGCTTTGAAGTCGGCAAGCTGCACCCAGTAGAAAGGAAAATCGCCCTGCTTCCACTCATCGCGCCAGTGTTGGATCATAAGCGGGAATAGGTAACCGTATTCATAGGCACGGGAGGCATTGCTCTCACCCTGATACCAAATGGAGCCCTTGATGCCGTAGCCAATGGTGGGGAGCAAAACACCATTGTAGATGTTGCCCGGGCGGTTATTGCCGGAAAGCTGCTGCTGCGGGCTCTGGGGGGCACGCTCGCGGAACTCAGCCTTCTTCGACTTAGCCTCATCGGCACGCTTTTTCCAGGAGCTGAGGGCTGACTCGTAGCGCTGCTTGGCGGCATCGCTGGAAAGATCCTTCTCACGCGTCACCCAACTATCCATGAGAGCTTTGAAGCGAGCATCTTTCTCCAGCACATCACGGCGAACCCAAGCCTCAGCCGCGCTACCACCCCAGGCATTGTCAATCAGACCCACTGGCACATTCAGCGCCTGATGCAGAGTGCGGCCGAAAAAGAAACCCACGGCACTGAACTCACCCACATTGGCTGGAGAGCACTCCGCCCAGCTACCCTTGAAGTCATTCTGCGGCTCCTGCGTACCAACCTGCGGCACGGAGATCAATCGAATCTGCGGAAACTTCGCGGTCGCGATCTCCAGATCCGCATCATAGCTCTGGGACACGCTCCACTGCATATTGCTCTGGCCCGAGCAAATCCAGACTTCACCCACTAGAATGTTGCTCAACTTTACCTGATTCGTGCCTTTGATGCTCATGGTCACGGGTTTCGCACTCGCAGGCAGAGGATCGAGCTTCACCGTCCACTTGCCCTTGGCATCTGCTTCGGCGGTCTTTGTCTTGCCACCAAAAGTCACCGTGACTTTCGTGCCTGGCGTATCCCAGCCCCAAATCGGATTTACCTGCTTTTGCTGCAAGACCATGTTGTTGCCGATGATCGCGGGCAGTTTGATTTCGGCCTGGGCGGCCATAGCTAGCGCCGAAAATAGAGGGAGGAGAAGATGCTTGCGCATAAAGATAGGTTGGAAAGGACAGAAAGAACGCACGCTGAGCGACGCTTCCTTCGCAGGAATTCCACACCATGGTTGCCAGCCGCGCACGCCAAGATTCCACTCTGGACACTTTCGTTTCTTTGCTCTCCAATCCGATCCGCATGATCCGCCCCACCGTTACCGCCCTCATTCTCGCATCGCTGGCGACCACTCCACTCGCCGCTGAGGATCAAGAGATCAAACCACCGCAGCCCCGCCAAGAAAAGGCCGTGTTCGCTTTCGAAGACGGCGACCGCATCGTCCTAGTCGGTAATACCATCTTCGAGCGTGAGCAGCGCTACGGCTGCTTTGAGCCCAGGCTCGCGCTCGCCCTTGGTGACGCCAACATCAGCGTGAGAAATTTGGCCTGGAGCGCGGATACTGTCTTCGGTCACGCCCGCTCCTACTTCGGTCCACCCGAAGAAGGTCTGCAACGCCTCACTGGCCATCTCGACCTGCTCAAGCCCAGTGTCGTCATGCTCTGCTACGGTTCCGAGTTTGCGTTTGAGAAACTCGGCGGCCTGCCTGACTTCCTCACCGGATACCGCAACCTGCTAGAACTCATCCGCAAGCACGCCCCTGGTGCACGCATCGTCATCATCTCCCCACCGCCGCTGGAGACCCTACCTCCGCCGCTGCCCGACCAAACCGATGCCAACAAAAGCCTGTCTAGCTTCCGAGATGCATTGCGCAAATTCGCCGCCAGCCAGAACACCTGGTTCATCGACCTCTTCGAGCTCATGGGCGGCGTGCCCAAGCCGGGAACCACGGCCAAGCCACTGACTGAAAACGGCGTCCACTACACCCTCGAAGGCTACGAAAGAATCGCCACCAAGCTCGTCGAAGGACTCGGTCTCACCCCACCCAGCCTACCTCCAGCCGAACTCGAAACCATCCGCCGCGATGTCGTCGCCAAAGACCAACTTTTCTTCAACCGCTGGCGCCCACAAAATGAGACTTATCTCTTTGGCTTTCGCAAACACGAACAAGGACAGAATGCCAAAGAGATCCCCATGTTTGACCCCCTGATCGAACAAGCAGACCACCGAATTCAAACGGCTAAAAACAACTTAATTCAGTCCAAGAAGCGACTGTGAACTCTATCACTTAGGGGCATTGGCCATAGCGAAAAAGCTGGCAACCGCTTGGCTGGTTACCCACTACACGTGAGGTGGATTCTCGTGCTGGTGGAATGCTTTAGGTGAATCGAATCACAGCACTCACTTTTCAGTGAAATAGACCATGTGCTCGATTCCTTAGCAGCATTAGAAACTCACCCTGGAACAGAACAGACGAAATTCAGGCGGGGGCAGATAACCGCAGACTCCACCTCAATCAACGACCCAGTCGGTCATGTGCAAGGCCAGTTGCAACGCACGCATTCACCTCCGACAGAAGATGACTCAGTCGATCAATGGTAAAAAGTGGCTCCGCTTTCGTCCCAAAGATCCAGTCTATTTCAAGGACACTCACCTGTGCCATGCGGCATCCCAATATCTCGGTTAAACTAGAATTTAAATCCCCCAACCTTTTCGGTAGGCACGTTTCCAGAGTTTTTCGCCTTCGGGATTGTCGATCATTTTGCCAGTTTGGGGATCACAGCGAACCACAGTTTGGGTGCGGTAGGCGATATTGCCTAGGTGGCAGAGCAGGGTGCTTTTTTGGCCTTCATCGATGGGGCTATTGAGCTGAGCTTTGTCGCGGATGGCGTCGAGGAAGTTACCAAAATGGGCAGGATCACCACCACCGGGTCCTTTGCCTTTGCCGATCTCAGCACCTTTGGGGTCATAGATCGTCCAAGAGTCGCGGGCGATGGCCATGGTACCATTGTCACCGTAGAAGATGACCTCGCCGAGGGGCTTTTCAGCCGCACGAGGATGACAGGAGCTCTGCACCCATTCACAGCCGGCATGGCCGAAGTCATAGATGGCAGTGCCAGTGTCCGGGGTCTCTTGCTCATCCTGGTAAAAATAGCGGCCACCCTGGTAGCTCACTTTGAGAGGATAGTCAGCCTTTAGGCCCCAACGCATGATGTCCAGCGTATGAATTCCGTTGTTTCCAAGCTCGCCATTGCCCCAGTGCCAGAGCCAGTGCCAGTCGTAGTGAGCGAACTTTTTCAGATCATGCTCAGCATCATCGGGCACAGGACCTTGCCAAAGATTCCAATCAAGCTCGGCAGAGGGAGGCATGGCCTGCTGGCCGATGGCTTTGCGGCTATTGTAGTAGGCGCTGCGGGCATAACGCACGGGCCCGATCGCGCCGCCATGCAGGGCGGCGATGGCTTCCTTCATCCAGGTGCGGCGCTGATTGCCCATCTGAACCACTTTGCCCGAACGCTGTGCGGCAGCGACGAGGGCCTCTGCCTCACCGGGGTTTTGGCTGCCAGGCTTCTCCACATAGACATGCTTGCCGGCTTGCAGGGCGAGCAGGGCCATGGGTGTGTGCCAAAAGTTCGGCGTGGCAATACAGACGGCGTCCACGGTCTTGTCCTCAAGAATGCGACGAAAGTCCTTCACGCCCTGGCAGGAAGTGGTCTGTTTGTCCGCCACCACTTTGAGCCCACGCTCCAGGCGGATGGGATCGATCTCGGCGAGGTAGGCGATCTCCACACCAGGCAGGGCAAGTAGGGCTTGCACGTGCCCCATGCCGCGGCCTAGGGCGATGACAGCGACCTTGAGCTTATTGGTGGCGCGGTCAGCAGCGCGGAGCCGAGGAGAGGCAAAGGCCGCGCCTAGGCTGAGCGCGGAGGTGTGGGTGAGTAGGGTGCGTCGGTTCATTGTACGTGAAAGAAAGCGCTGAACCAGACACGGTCTTGTGCCGCAAATGTGGCTAGCTTCGATGCTTTTGAGGGCGATTCCGCGAGTGGTCACGGTCGCTCTTCAATCCACATGACTCGCAAGCCGTGCTTTTCGGCGACACGTCGACCCTGCTCTGGGCCTAGCACCATGAGGGCGGTGGCAAAACCATCCGCCAGAGCGCAGGATTCATGGATCACGGTCACGGATACCAGCGAATGGGCGATGGGCTGCTGCGTGCGTGGGTCGATCAAATGAGTGTACCCATTGCGACGCTGCCGATAGCTGCCGCTGGTGGCAGCGCATTCATCGCTGATCGGCAGCGTCTGCACAGCCGCATCGGGCGCGGCATGGGGGCTCTGCACCCCGATCTGCCAGGGTCCACCGCCGGGCGCGCGACCGATGGCGGCCACCTCGCCACCGACTTCGAGTAGAAAATCGCGATGCCCCTTTTGTTTCAAACGGGCCACCAGTTCGTCGACGACGAATCCCTCCGTCACACACGCTACGTTTAGACGCAGGTTGGGTACCTTTTTACGTAGCGCCGGCGGATCGAGTCGGTCCTCTAGATGGTGCCAACCGGTGACGGCGGGCTGATTCATCAGCTTTGGGGCGAAGCCAAACTGCTCAATCACTGGTGCAAGAGTGATGTCCAGTGCTCCCTCGGTCTGCTGAGCGAGGCGACGAGCCAACTGGACGATCTGCACGAGTTCGCGGGGCACGGGTTGCCAATCGGTGGAGGGATTTTGATTGAAGCGGCTCAACACTGAATCGGTGCGCCAATGGGAAAGAAGCGCCTCACGCGTATCGAGGTGAGCCTGAATCATGCGTCGCGTCGGCTCTGTGAGCCCTGGACCTTTCAGGCTCCAGGTGGTGCCCATGGTCGGTCCTGTGAGACTGGACTGTTCGAGACAGCCGACAAGCCCTACCGCTACAAATGGGAGGCAAAGACGAAGCGGGTACAAAATCAGGCCGGACATGAACGCGTGAGCCTATAGCATGGCAGAGACGTTATTGTCGAGGCACTCGCGAAAAGTGCCCCGGCGGGACCCAACCAAAATCCCGCCGGGGCTAAGTTGACCGGGCTGTCCCCAACCATGAAGTGACAGTCCAGCTCGTTGTGGTGAAGCTTGCGCTTCATGGAAGTCTTTGAGCAGCTTACAGGCCAACGCGTGGCGTGATTTCGTCAAAATTAGAACGAACTCGGATAAGCCCTAAGCAAAGCTTCTCAGCGTGCAACGCATCAAGGTTGAACGCTTGCCTTTAGCCCAGCTGATGCCGCATGGCAGCGAGCAAGTCGGCGTACACATCGAAGCCCTGAAACTGAGGAAATTGCGCGCGAATGCTCTCAGGCGCATGGAAAAAGAATCCGCAATCAGCCTCGGTCAGCATGGTGGTGTCGTTGAAAGAATCTCCGGCAGCAATAACCTTGTAATTTAAGGCACGAAAGGCAGCGACTGCCTTTTGCTTTTGGTTGGACTGGCGCAGGCGGTAGTCGATGATGCGCCCTGTGGCATCAATCTCGAGCTTGTGGCAAAAGATGGTGGGCCAGCCGAGTTGACGCATGAGCGGCTGGGCGAATTCCTCAAAGGTATCGCTGAGGATGACAACCTGGGTCAGCTCACGCAATTCATCCAGAAACGCACAAGCACCCTCCAGCGGAGTGAGCGTGCCAATGACGTCCTGAATATCGGGCAACTTCAGTCCATGCTGATCCAGTATGGCCAGCCGTCCACGCATCAGCTTGTCGTAATCCGGCTCATCCCGCGTAGTGCGGCGCAAGTCGGCGATGCCGGTCTTTTCGGCAAAGGCGATCCAGATTTCAGGCACGAGAACGCCTTCGAGGTCGAGGGTGACAATGGTCTGCGGTTTAGACATGGAAGTCAGCCCTAGCGTCAGGGCGCGGGCCTTGCAAATACTCAGGCATTGAGTCTCGTGTCTTTCTCAGACGCTACCCCAGCCGAAGCTGGCGGGCGAGAGAGACGCCAGAGCAGCACGCCGACGAGGATGGTGGCCAAGCCCGCTAATGACTCACTTGGGTGCTCTTTCATCTGGTAAACCATCATCCAAGCACTGATCATTAGGAATAGAAGAGGCGTCACCGGATAACCCCAACAGCGGATCGGGCGTGGCAGATCTGGCTGGGTGCGTCGCAGACGCATGAGTCCATAGACCGTTAGAAAAGAGCACATCTGGATGCTGAACTGCACATAGGTCAGCACTTTCTCAAAGCTGGCGGTGAGGATGAGGGTGATGACGATGCAGAGCTGAGCAAACAAGGCCGCGACTGGCACGCCGCGCGCATCACAGGCAGCCAACGGACGTAGGATACGGTGATCCTGACCCAGCACCTGGGTCACCCGTGGTCCCACCCAGGTCATGGCGCTGATGCTGGAGACGAGGCCAATGCAAATAAGTCCCGACATGATGCGCCCGCCGGTGGGACCAAAAATACGATCCGCTGCGGCGTGGGCGACATCCACCTTTCCTGCCAGCTCAGCCATCGGGGTCACGTGCAAAAAGATCGCATTTAGCGCGATGTAGAGTGCACTGACGATCAACGTGCCCAGAGCGATGGCCAACGGGACGTTTTTCTGTGGCTGGCGCACCTCATCCACGATGTAGGTCGCTGCGTTCCAGCCCGCATAAGCATACATGACAAAGACGAGGCTAATGGCAAAGGGCGGGCTGGTGATGAGCTTCCAATCTCCCGCCCGTGGAAGGAAGCTGACTGGCTGCACCTGTTCCACAGTCAGGCCTGAAACGATGAAGACCAGAATGAGCAGTACTTTCATCCAAGTGGCCAGGTTTTGAAACGTGGCTCCGACCTTGATACCAGCCACATGGATAAGTGTGACGCTCCAGACAACGATAAGAGAGGCGGTCACTGCTGGCACCTCCGGAAAGACGCCCCCGAGGTACTTTCCCAAAGCCATGGCAGCTAACGCGATGGGCGCAGCGAATCCTGCTGTGGCCGAGAGCCAGCCTGAGACAAAGCCGACGCTGGGATGGAATGCCTTACTCAGAAAATGATACTCGCCGCCCGAACGTGGCATTGCTGCAGCTAGCTCACCATAAACCAATGCCCCACAAAAAGCGCATAGCCCACCCAAAGCCCATAGCACTAGAATGGCGAAACCCGAGGGCAGCGGCCCTACCTGAAAGCCCAGACTCGTGAAGATACCCGTGCCGACCATGTTGGCGATGACGATGGCGGTAGCCGTGACGAGCGAAATGCCGTGGTGTGAGGCCGTGGAGCTCATGGTGCGGTTGAAGACTGAGGAAGGGGGGCCTTTTCCACAAGCGGACGCAACTGATCCCAGGCACTGCGCCAGTCCGCCTGCTCCGCTAGCACGCTGGCGAGTTCACGGGAAAAGAAACTCGGGGCACCTGGCAACTTCAGGGCAGCCTCGATCGTGCGCCGGGCAGCATCAAGATCACCCGCTGCCCGCTGCGCATAATAAAGATCCATGCTGACCAGCGGATCCGTGGGTCGCAGGACTCGCTGACGCTCCAACCGTGGGACATCAGTCGCGCTGACGAGCGCCGGCTTGGCCACCTGCGGCAAGTAACGCTCAGCCAGAGTGCAAGCCTCTTCGTATTGGCCTTTTTCCGCGAGGTCGAGCGCCAGGATCTGCCAACCTGCGGGCACGAGGTGAGGGTGCTTGCGAATCAGAGCCACGAGCGTCTCGCGATTACCTTTGTAGCGCCAGTAACGCAGCACCTTAGCCTGCACGCCTAGCGGCAGTTCTTCCATAGCTCCATAGCTAGCTAAAAAGTCGGACAGACACGACTCCCAAAGATCACCGGTGAGGAATTGGGTCTCCAGGAAAACGACCTGCAAGTCTAGCCGGTCGGCGATCTTCCACAGCATGCCCAAAAGTTCGGGGTACGGACGCGTGGTCTGAACGATGGACTGAAAACGAGCCGCAGCATTGCTATGTCCCGCCGGGTAGCGCCGCATGCCCTCCGTCCATGGCAAGATGGCAGTGGCAGGATCGTAGGACAACCAAACACGACCTTCCTCAAAGCAGATGGGAGCGTAGCGCGGTTCCACAGCCCGGACGCGACCAAAATCAAGCAGGGCAGCCTGGCTATCTTGGTTGATCAAAAGGTGCAGCTGCGCACGCAAAAAGTAGTTTCGGTAATGCAGCGGGCTGAGTTCGATCGCACGATTAATGCGATCCATCGCATCCGCATAACGACCGGAGGCAGTATCGAGTGCGGCGCGGTCATGCAGGAGGCGCGACTCTGTGGCGAGGCCCGTGTCGCGCAGACCGGCAAAGACCATGCCGAGCCAAACCGCGCCCCAGAGCGTGAGCAATCCGCCTAGCGTACGATAAATCCACTGCCCACTTTTTCCAAAGACGGGTCCATCGTGCCGCTGCCGCACGCCCAACGCCGCCACCATGGCAAAAAACAGAGCATAGCCGAGTGCGTGTAGAGGCACATCTATCGCGCTATGGCACAATGCCATGCCGGCGGCGATGGCAGATGCGCGCTGAATGCGGCGCATAGAGCGCCCTTCCTCACTGCGGCGGCGACGACGCTTGCGAATCCAGGGCCCCGTGGCATGCCAGAGCCAGACCGCAATCAGGGCACAGGGGAGAAGACATAGCAGGCCACCTTCGAATAGCAGCCAGAGCACATCACTCTCAGGATGCAGCAACCGTGCATCAGGATAGGCCTCCGTGCTAACGTGCGGGAAAACGGGATCAAAGACACCAATGCCCCGCCCCGCCCAGAGATGCCCCGTAGTGGCATTCCAAGTCTGCTCAGCCAGCCAGACGCGCAGATCGGAGGATAGCAGTTCCGTCAAAGGCTTTTGGATCAATTTTTGGCCCACACGACCACCGGAAATGATGGCCAGAGATACAACCGCGAGCACGATGGAAAAGCTAACTACCACCCGCGCTGGCCCACCACTGCGGATGGCGCTTGTGCCCAACCAGATGACGAGCCCAGTCAAGGTGAGCAGTAGCCCCGCGCGCGAAGAGGCAGAGAGCACGCAGGCCATCAAGATCAGCAAGCCGGGGGCAAAAATCAGCAGCCATTTCGACCGACGACGAAAGGAGTCCAGGGCCATAGCCGCGCAAAGCACACAACTGAGCGCAAAAAAACTGGAACTATGGTTCGGATTCGCGAACGGACCGAACACATTTGCATCGAAGCCCGGCCGGATGAATCCACGCGGCCACCACGGCACTTTGAACCAACCCGCCTGATCCATCAGAGAGGCTCCTGCCATGGTGATCGCCCCAAGGACTAAGAGTCGCAAAGCCCGCCGACGCCCGCCTTCATCCAGGCTCTGACCAAGGCAGCTGGAAAACCATAGCAGCCCAGCCATCAGGACCATCCAGCCCTCCAGCGTGCCATACCAGTCCGGGGAAAGGGAGCCCGGCAAAGGGATGCCCCAGTCCTGAGTCAAATGCACACGCCAATCATCCCGTGGGCCAAAGCATCCCGCAGGTAATAAGCCCAGACCCGCAAAAGCCGCTAACGCAAAAAATGCTATCCGGGGCAAACGAGCGATCTGCCGCACCGGTGGTGCGAGCATCACACCAAGGCCGATCAGAGTCAGCGCTAGCCCGCGCGCCCAGGGATTCCTCCCCGCGCCGAACATGATCACCACCACTGGCAGTAGCCCATACAGCCAGGCGCGCCAGTAACGCCAGCGACTCACCGCTGATGGCAATTCAGCTTTGCTATCGTAGGACTCGCCTTCGGCTTCTTGCTTGCTGACATTCAGAGCTTGGGTCGGATCAGGGCTCATGGCATTCACGGGCAGCGGCCTGGGCTTGTCTCAGCCGAGTTCACAGGTGGAGTAACGACGGTCTTTTGGACTGGTAAAAGAAACGCGGGCAGGCTACCCCAGCGTTCAAGGCAGCGCTCAAAGAGAGTCGCGAACGCATCGGCACGGATGAGCCACTCCGACTCGAGCAAATCATCCGCCGGGCAATGCAGAGTCACCTCTAAATCAGGGCCAACCGGCAGGTGGAGCAATCGCTTGTCGGGCCCAGCGTTAGGCTGAAAACCAACCCAGCGGAAGCGATCTTGGAGTAATTCAGCAAAGTCATTCAGTGTTTCGCACTGCTCGATATCGAACTCTAGCGCCCGCGCGTGAGCGCGGATGTGCTCAAGTCGACGACGCCGCACAAGCGCGGTGCGGACTTGCTCGCGGAGGCGTGTCCAGCTTTTCACGTAGCCGAGATAACGAGCTGCACCCACCGCTAGGAGAAAGAGAACCGCACCTGCTACTGGCAGTGCTCCTCCTTTGGTCAAGAGGATGCTAATACCGACCAAGCTAAGCACCAAACACACAGAATACATGGCCAATAGCGCCCGGCCCTTGCTGTAACCCAGCAAAATCAGACGGTGATGGATATGCTCAGCATCCGCAGTAAAAATCGGCACACCACGGATAGCACGCCGGAGGATGGCGAAAAAGGTGTCCAAGATCGGCACCCCCAGCGCGATGATGATGACGAGCAACGCAGCAATGACCGAGCCCTTTTGCGAACTGCGTAGCGAGGTCGCCGCGATAAAAAAACCTAGCAGGTAGGCACCGCCATCTCCCAAGAAAATGCGGGCTGGGGGCAGGTTGAAAAACAAAAAGCCCGCTAGACCACCCGCCATCAGCACAGACAGCAGCATCACCTCTGAATTGCCTCCCAGGTAGCCGACGATAGCCAAAGTCAGGGTCAAAAACATACCAAAGCCACCCGCCAACCCATCCATACCATCAATGAGATTGATGATGTTCGGAATAGCCACCAACCAAAAAACCGTTAGCGGCAGACTCCACCAGCCTAGCTGTAGGCCTCCTTCGCCAAAAGGATTGCTTAGCACCTCAATGGAAACCCCCATCCCGTAGAGCACAAGAGACACCGCCACTTGTCCCAGCAGCTTCACCCGTGCTCCTAGAGGTCTCAGATCATCAATGAAGCCGACGGCAAACATCAACGCACAACTCACCAAGACTGGGAGCAAGCTGTGTAAGTCAAAAAAACCAAGCCAAAGAAGCACCAGTGCGCCCACCATAAGCGCCAGAAAGATGGGCCCACCACCTAGACGTGAAACCGGTTTCTCATGCCGCTTCCGCCGTCCATCAGGAGCATCCATGCCGGTCTTCCCCGGCGTGCGGATGATGGCTAGCGTGCCAGATAGGCTGATCAAAGCTGCGCCTAGAAAGCAGGCAATCAGTTCCCTCAACCCAGGCAGCAGGAGAGCAGCTGCGGCCTGAGTGGGTTCGAGGCTGGATAGCACAGTCATGGATTTAGTTCATCGCGGCCTTTGCACCGCCGGCCTCAGCAATCACGTCGATCAACCGAGGGCGCAAGCGGCTCTGTGAGAACTCAGCAGCTAGCGCCTGGCTCTGCGACGAAGGTGGTAAGTGCCCTGCGTCCGCCGCTTCCTGTAGCACCTGCACCAAACCAGCGACATCACCATGGCGACCGAGACGTGCGTAGCGCGGGTCGGGCAGCCGCGCCGCTAGATCGACCAGATGACACTCCGCCGGTCCGAGGCCGAGGAAGGGCAGGCCAAGCGTGAGGATGTTGTAAATCTTACATGGATGCACCATGCCCACAAAAGGTGCCCCCATGACGACAAGATGAAGATCAGCCGCTGAAAGGGAGTCGGAGAGACGATCTTTAGGCTGGTAGGGTAAGCACGTTACATTGGGTAAAGCATGCTTTTGGGCAAAAGCGCGCACCTTACCATGCTCGCTACCGCCACCAACGAACAAGAAATGCAACGTCGAATGCGCCCGCAGTTGCAGCGCCGCCTCCAGCACAGAATCTAGCGGATGGCAGGGGCTGTGATTACCCGAATACATGACGACAAATTTCCCGACGAGCCCATGCTGCGCACGAAAGGCCTCTCGCCCCGGCACACTCCAGCGCACCGCATCATCGTGGGACCAGGGTGCATCAACATGCAGCACATCCTCAGCGACGCCCTTGGCCCGCAGCCGCTCCGCCATAAATCGATCCAATGCCACGATCCGTGCCGCCTGGCGAAAGCTCCAACGCTGCAGCGCTGACATGATCCGCTCAGGCAGAGCCCCCTGGCGCAGCCAGCCTGCTGCCACCGCCTCGTCCGGATTAAGATCCATCACCCAGGGCACCACCGCACCGCCGTGCAGTAGAGCCATGACCTGACCCAAGGTGGAAATGAGTGGTGGCGAGGTTAAGCACACCGTCACATCAAAGCGCCCCAACCTCAGCAGAATCAATGTCGCACTCAGCCAAAACGACGCGAAATCGACGAACCGTCGCCATCGGGCCGACTTGCCCAGCCCGGGCGTCCAGATGCGGTGAATTTCCACCCCGCGCCAATCTTCCTGCACTGGAAAGCGCCGCGTTGGGTCATCATAGCCACGACTAGAACACACGGCCACCACCTCATGCCCTGCAGCCACCAATCCGAGGGCGAGGTCCGTGAGGTGCTGAGCAGAAGACACCGAATCGGGGTGAAAGCATTGGTTCAACAGCAGCACCCGCAGCCTCGGACCTGAGGATGGAGCATTTTTGTGACATTCCAGCGGCATGAAGAGACAGATTTAAAACGGCACGCACAGCTCACATCCACCTGAATGCGACTGCCGCATGTTTATTGAGCAAACCCAAGGCAGCCAGCGATTAACAAGACCCACCCCAACTGGCAAGAAACCTTTCCCTGCCGGGCCACTTCCGATCAGTAGATGAATGTAGAAATGACCTACATTCTTTGCAGCGGAGTTTCCCAAGGTGAGCTCTTAACCAAGCTTTACTCAAAGCATGTTCACCGCCGTACCTCCATCCACCACCAGAGCCTCGCCCGTGATGTAGCTGCCAGCCTCGCTCGCCAGCATCAGCGCCGGCCCCACGAGCTCACGCGGAGCTGCCCAGCGTTTCAGTGCCGTGCGGTCGGCGAAGTACTTTTTCTCCTCATCGTTCAGCAGTTTGCCTGGCATGTCGGTGAGGAAAGGCCCCGGGCAGAGGCAATTCACCGTAATGCCATACGGACCGAGATCTAATGCACTCGCCCGTGCCAGACCAATCAGCGCCGATTTACACGCGCAATACACATTGCGCTTCAGACGCCCACCTACACCTAAGACGCTGGAGATGTGCAAGATGCGTCCCCAGCGCCGTGCCTTCATGCCAGGCACCAACGCACGGGTCAGACCCATCACGCTAGTCAAATCGACCTCCACATTCAGATCCCAGACCTCATCGGTGATCTCGTCGATGGCTTGGGGATGGTTGATGCCAGCATTGTTCACCAAAATATCCACCCGCCCAAGCCGCGCCTCCGCTTCTGCCGCCAAAGCCCGCACCTGCGCCCGATCTGCCATGTCAGCGGCCATCCACTCGACCTTCACCGCCAGACCTTCCGCGATCTCTGCCGCCGCCGCACGCAGTTCATCAGCATTGCGGCTGGAGATCATGACATCAGCACCGGCTTCTGCAAAGCCACGCGCCATAGCTTTCCCTAACCCACGACTGCCGCCAGTGACGAGTGCGCACTTGCCCGAAAGATCAAAAAGAGTTGATGCCATGCCCCACTACGAGCAAAACCGCGCGCCCCTGACCAGCCAATTTTTCATCAATCCATCCAGCAAAAGAGGAAAACGCGGTGCATCAAATTTCCTGTGCCATGCGCAAGCGGCGCACAGCTTCGGCGTTGGAGGCAAAGGCGAAGTGGTCGAGAGGAATTTGATCGAGGGCAAGGGCGGCCCATTCGGACACCTCTGCAGCGGCAGGGCGCAAGGCGCTAAAATCACTCACTTGGGCGGTGTAGAAGAGATCGATCGTGGGCCAAACGAATCCCTGAAACAGGTAGCGGTTAGGCAGAGACACGAGGGGCTGAAAATGCTCCACAGGAACCTCCAGACCAACTTCTTCCCAGACTTCGCGGGCGCAGGCTTGCTCACCAGTCTCGCCACCTTCGATAACACCGCCAGGCAGGCCCCAGAGGCCGAAGCCAGGCTCATGCGCACGACGAATGATAAGCAGCCGACCGGCTGAATCCGTGAGAAGTGCACAAGCAGCAGGGATGGGTGTAATGAAGTGCCGATAACCGCAGGCAGAGCAGACCCACTCGCGTGGGCTACGCGCCTGCAACTGAGGCGAACCGCAGGCTGAACAATGCTGAAAGGGATGCTCCATAGGACGCATGCTGCCGCGCTGTGTCGGCTATGCCACAAATGTCTTTGCAAGCACGGACGGTTCATGTATGACGCTGACAATTCACACCATTCATGGGCGATTACCTCGGCAACCGGAAATTTAGGCGCGTTCTTCTCAAACTCAGTGGCGAGGCTCTTCGAGAGCCGGGCAGCACGGATAACATCAGCCCACCCATCGTCGAAGACATGGCGGCACAGATCAAGGCCGCCCACCAGACGGGGCTGGAGATTGCACTCGTCGTAGGTGGTGGCAATTTCTGGCGTGGCGTGTCAGCCAGCAACAAAGGCATGGAGCGCACGACTGCCGACTACATGGGGATGCTGGCCACGGTGATGAACTCCCTGGCCCTGCAAAGCATGCTGGAAGCGATTGACGTGCCGACGCGAGTGCAGAGCGCGATTGAGATGAAAAACGTCTCCGAACCCTTCATTCGCCGCCGCGCCATGCGTCACCTGGAGCTTGGACGTGTCGTCATTTTTGCCGCAGGCACGGGAAACCCTTTCTTTTCCACCGACACGACGGCTGCGCTACGTGCCAGCGAAATCGGGGCCGACGTGGTCTTCAAGGCGACCAAGGTCGATGGCATCTACGACAGCGATCCAGCTAAAAATCCACACGCGAAACGCTATGAGTGCGTGAGCTTCCAGGACTGTCTGACCAAGCAGCTGAAGGTGATGGACGCCACTGCGTTCTCGCTCTGCCAGGAAAATAACATGCCGATTGTGGTCTTCAGCATGAATGAGCCCGATAACATCCGACGCGCCCTGGTGGGAGAGCCACTCGGCACGCTGGTGAATGCAACTGGCAACCTGTAAAGCGAAAGGGTCTGCACCGAGTCAGGTGATGGTTCTGGGGAAGCGTCTGCGTTTGTTCTGAGCATGCATATTCGTCTCCTTTTCGCCTGCCTTCTGCTGCCTAGTCTGGCTTTATCCCAGCAGTCACCCTCTGCCCCTGGCGAATATCAGGGACGTGTCATCGCCCAAACGATGCACTGGCAGGGCGCAGCCTGGCTAGTGCGGCACAAACGCGAGCGCGAGGAGGCAACCACCATGATGCGCACGAATCTTGGCTTGAAGCCCGGCATGTCCGTCTGTGACATGGGCAGTGGCAATGGCTACCATACCCTGCCGATGGCAGAGGTGGTGGGGGATACCGGTAAGGTCTATGCAGTGGACGTGCAGCCGGAGATGATCTTGATGCTAAATGAACGCATCGCAGAGAAAGGCGTGAAGAATATAGTGCCCATCGTAGGCATGATGGATGATCCGAAACTGCCTGCAGCGTCCTGCGACCTGATTTTGCTCGTGGACGTTTACCACGAATTCTCCCATCCAGAGGCGATGCTGACGGCCATGAAAAAAGCGCTGAAGCCGGCAGGCGTGATCGTCTTGGTCGAGTTCCGGGCTGAGGATGACAGCGTGCCGATCAAACCCGAACACAAGATGTCCAAATCACAGATCCTGAAAGAGATGGAGGTGAACGGCCTAAAGCTGGTACGTGAGTTCGAAGGGCTGCCTTGGCAGCACATGATGTTCTTTGGCATTACGCCTAAGAAGCCATGAAAGACCGCCTAGCTCAGTGCGCGCCAGCTTGGCCGTAGTAGGCACCGGGGCCATGCTTGCGCAGGTGGTGTTTTTCCAAAATGTGCTCAGGAATCGGACGGAGCGCTGGATTAAGCGACAGGCTGCCCAGCGCCATCTGCGCACACATTTCGAGAGCGATGCTATTGTTCACAGAGTCCATGGCGTTTTTGCCAAAGGTAAACGGCGCATGATGCTGCTGCAAAATGGCTGGCATCTCCAAGGCAGGCAGGCCGAGCTCGCGCAACCGCTCTACGATGGCGACGCCAGTGAAGTGCTCGTAGTCTTGGGCCACCTCCTGCGGAGTCAATGCCCGAACGACAGGAACGGCACCATGAAAGTGATCGGCATGGGTGGTGCCATAGCAGGGCAGTTCACGACCCGCCTGGGAAAAGATGGTGGCGTAAAGGCTGTGGGTATGAGTAATACCGCCGATTTCTGCGAACTCGCGGTAGAGGTGCAGGTGCGTTTTCGTGTCCGAAGATGGACGTAACTGACCTTCGACGATCTCACCATCCAGGTTCATGAGGACGATATCTTCGGGTCTGAGCACCTCATAGTCCACACCACTGGGTTTAATGCCCCAAAGGCCGCTGGCACGATCGATGCCGGAGACATTTCCCCAGGTCAAACGCACGAGCCCAGCAGGCACGAGGGCACGATTGGCTTCACAAATTTGGGCGCGGAGGTCGGGCAAAAGCATAGTCGTTGACGGGTGCGGTTCTTTGCATGCCAGGAGTGGCATAATCTGACAAGCCTTCTCCATGCCTTATTGGCGGACGACTTCACGCGCTAGCTTCAATGCCTCTCCACCCGCGCGGATCAGATCTTTGTGAACCGACGGATTATTCAGGATAGGCGTGTTCGGGGCCCCACTGGGGTTATAAGCTCGCACATCGGGCAAGGGCACCGTTTTGCCTGTCTTAGGATCGATCATCGTGCTCTGCGTGCGGTTTTCATCTGGCGCTTTCGCAGGAGCTTCAGGGCCGGCCTCGGATTGCTTGGCAGGTTCAGGTGTAGTGGGTTTTTCAGGCAAGGATTCCGGCGGCTTGGCATCCGTCATCACGGGCTCCTCAGCCTTGGCTTTCACGGCCTGATAAAGCATGTTGTAGTTATGCCGAATGGCTGCGGGAAAAGATACGCGTCCAGGCTCGACGATTTTTTCCCTTAGCATCTTGGATGAAAGGTCTGCGACCAAATCTGTGCCGATCTTCACCGCCCGATCCACGTAGGGAGCAGCCACCGAGGTCGAAGCGGAAGCGCCACCCTTGATGAGTTCGCTGGTGATGGTGCGCCCCTGAAGAGCCAGGCTGCTCTGTGCAGTGACCAAGGTGCCATCTGCGGTGAAACTGAGCTCGAGGCTAGCGTGGTCGTCGCTCGCGAGTAGCTTTTTCCTGATATGATCAATACGCACGGAGACAAATATGCCACCATCTGGCGAAGGCGAAGACTCTGGCTGATAGGTGCGATAGGTGGCATCAGAGATTTCATACTCGGCCGCTTTACCTTTCCGCGCCTTCCACCCCCCCAGGCTTTCTCCGAACTTTTCCAAGTCGATCTCCACGGCCGCGAAGGCATGGGAGACGCCTAGAAGGGCTGAGACGAAGAGGAAGGCATGTTTCATGGCGTGGGCTGTCTTGCAAGCATCGTTAAACTGTTTCCTATAAGGCGATATTCAAGGGCGTTTCAGGTTTGCACAAGAGATGCCCATGAGAAGTAAATAAGACGTTCCGTGTTTTCAAAGCGCTTATGCCCACCTCCCCTGCCCCCATGCCACGTCGCAGCCTCTTGCGCGCAGCTTTTTCCAGTGCAGCAATCACACCAGCCCTGATGTCAGCGGCGGAGGTCGAAAAAGCCATCGGCGAAAGGACAGGAGGCTTTCATGAGCAGGCACGCGACCTGCCGTTGGTGAAGGACGCGGATGTCATCGTCTGCGGCGCAGGCCCAGCTGGAATCGCCGCAGCCATCACGGCAGCACGGGCAGGTGCCAAGGTGCGCGTCTTCGAATGGCGCGGCTGTCTTGGCGGGGTGTGGACGGCTGGCCTGCTAGGCTACTTGCTCGACTTTAACAAACCCGGCTTCAATCAAGAGCTGCTGAAGCGGCTAGAACAGCGCGATATGCGCCGAGGCACGAGCAAACACAGCATCTGTTATGAGCCGGAAGGCATGAAGCTGCTTCTGGAAGAAATGTTTATCGAAGCAGGTATCACTTTTCAGCTGCACACGCGCGTGGCAGCGGCTTATCGCGAGGGGAGACGACTGACCACGCTAGTCACTGAGTCCAAAGGCGGACGCCAAGCCTGGCAAGCCCCGGCATTCATCGACACGACAGGTGATGGCGATCTCGGCGCACTCGCAGGATGCAGCTTCGAATATGGCGAGGCAGAGGCCTGCCCCTGCCAGCCGATGTCACTGAATGCTCTACTCGTTTGCAAGGACGCCGCCGCGCTAGCCCCCTTTATTCATCAGTCATGACCCCAGTAAGGCCGACGGCATCGCCAAAGACGAACTACTCTCCGCCATCAAAAGCACTGGGCATTTTCCTTCTTACTCCAAGCCTACACTCTGGCAGGTGCGTGATAACTTGCTGCTGGTGATGATGAATCATCAGTATGGCGTACCCTGCTTTGATCCGGCCAAGATCACTGAAGCCACCGTGCAAGCCCGCGCAGAGTTGCACAAGATCGTCAATGGCCTACGCAAGCTCAGTGGCCCCTGGGAAGGTCTGCAAATCGCCGCTACCGCCGAGCAGATTGGTGTGCGTGATGGGCGCCGCATCCAGGGCCGCTATGTGGTGAACAAAGAGGACCTAGTCACCGGAGCTAGGTATGAAGACGCAGTCGTGCGCCCGACCTTTCCTGTGGACATTCATGCCCTAACCAAAGAGGCCAACAAGACCTCTGCCTACCACAATGGCGGGGTCAAAGTGAAGCCCTACGATGTGCCCCTGCGTGCGCTCATTGCCAAAGATGTGGACGGCCTCATGATGGCCGGTCGCTGCATCAGCGGCGACTTCATTTCCCACGCAAGCTACCGAGTCACCGGGAACTCTGTGGCGATGGGAGAAGCCGCTGGCGTGACTTCTGCCCTGGCGGCACTGTCGAAACGACTGCCACACGAGGTGACCTGGAAAGAGAGCGAAGCTAAGCTCAAAAAACTTCGTCATCTGTCCTGAAGGCATTGGGTTAGCCATCCAAAGCAACACTCAGCTGGTGCGACCCGCTCTGAAGCTAAGCATTCATTATCCTGCGTTCAGCCTGACCTAGCGACCCAAAGAAGGAACCTGTTTTTCATTGCCGCTGCCGGAGGGCGCAGAAAAAAGCGATGCCTAACAGCGCTTGAAACAGTATGACCTGCCATGTCAACCTGATGTTAGACAAAAAGAAGCCGACACATAGACAAATCTCACCCATCAAGTTGTGACGAAGCTTTGTGAATAAGTAAATCAGACAAAATCTTTGACAAAATGACCCGAACACGCTTTTCTGTCTCAGTTAGGTTCAGTTTTGTCAAAGATTACCCCCCACAACAAAGACTATGACTGAGACAGACATCCTTGCCGAAGCCCAAGTTCAAGAAGATATCGGGCTGATCCAACGAATCTCAGAAAGAGATTCCCGAGCATACCAAGCTTTTTACGAAAAGTATTCCGGTCTCATTTACGCCTCGATCAGCAACGTGCTGAATGACCATCACGACACCGAAGACGTAATGCAAGAGGTCTTGGTGCAGCTATGGAACAAAGCGCACCTCTATGAACCCCGAAAAGGTAAGCCGCTGACATGGCTTACCACCATGGCACGCAACCGCGCAATCGACCGTATCCGCTCGAAGCAGCGCCGCTCAAAGCTCAATGACGATTTCGAGATCGAAAACAAAGGTGTGCAGCCTGAATTCGATGAATCGGGACACGAGTTACTCGTCAGCAAAGAGCGCGATAGCATTCTCTTGCGTGCCGTTTCGAAGTTGAATCCTGACCAGAAAGAAGCCATCGAACTCGCTTATTTCACAGGTCTGACCCAAGCCGAAGTGGCCGAGCGCTTACATGAGCCCCTTGGAACCGTGAAAGCTCGTATTCGACGAGGCGTGAATCGTCTCGAGACCTTAGTGAAAGCCAAGCTGAGCTGAAGATTTGTCTTCTAGCTTCACTTCGGCCCCAAAAACTACCGCCTTTTTGATCGCAGACGTGTGTCGCACTAAAAAGGCGGTTTTTTATGCCTTCGGCAGGACTTTTAAGCAGAGATCGAGAAACTTCTGCGAGGCGGTTTCCCAACTGAAGTGCTGACGCACCCATTCCAGGGCTGTCGTAGCCATGAGTTGGCGTTTTTCAGGAGCATCAATCAAGGAGATGACTGCTTGAGCAAAATCTGACGGATCATCGGCTAGCAAGGCATGTTCGCCATGAACCACGGGCAAGCCTTCGGTGCCAATCTGAGTCGAAACCAAGGCTAGCCCTGCCGCCATGCCTTCAAATACCTTGATGCGCGTACCGCCGCCCACTCGCAGCGGCAAGATCATGATGCTAGCTCGTGCAAGATAAGGGCGCACATCATCCACAGTTCCCGTAACCTCAATGCTGGCATCTTGCGCAGCCAGGGCGCGGATTGCCGGTGTTGGATTGCGTCCGATGAGGATGAGGCGAACCTCGGGGCAGCGTGCTTTGATCGTAGGGTAACTGTGGCGAACAAAATGCTCGATAGCATCCACGTTCGCATGCCAATCCATGCTGCCCAGGAAAGCTAAAACAGGCGCTGTGGAGATACTTGGGGTAAAGTAGTCGCAATCCACACCGGTCGGCACCCAGCCGAGCACGTTTTTCATGCCGCGTTCCTCGCGGAAGGCACGCTCCTCCTCTTCAGAAACAGCAATCTGACCGGCTGCATGACGCGCAGCATGTTCTTCAAACGCACGAGTTAGATTCCATTCGCGTGCACAAATCCAACGGCGAAAGGCATGACCCGCATTTTCCGTGTGCCGCTTCCAAATCAACGACTCCACATTGTGCTGAAATACCACTACAGGCCGTGCTGATGGCAGGGACATATCCATAAAATGCACCCAGGACATCAGATAATCGGCAACAACCAAGTCATGGTGACCATTAGCGAGTTCCTGCATGATGAGCTCCCGGGCTTGGCACGAAGCGTACTTCTTGGAGGCAAAAGGAAGCCTGCCGAACAAACAATTTTGGAGTACCTTTGCGTAAAAACGCAAGGTGCCGCCACGCGGTGGATTGAGGTCAAAAGTAATCAGCTCATGACAATACTCCGTGGCCTTCTGCACCGCCTCATCGGTATCCTGGGGCGTGCGGGGACACAGATAAGTGATGTGCGCGTACCGTTTCATCTGCCTAAGCATGTGAAAGGTGCGCAAACGGTCGCCCCCATTTAGAGGATGCAGCAGGCGGACGTTCACCCAAAGGAGGCGTGGCGCAGAATTCATGGGGGCGGCGAGGATGGAGGAGCAGTAGGCGTAGAATCCATACCCTCCCTGAATAGGCTAGAAGGTCGCACGATGGCTTCTTTGTGCTCCAACACAGTGAAGACCGGTAAGTGCTGCGAACGAACGCCCTGAGGCTGGCTATGCAAAACCTTCCAATCCGAGGAGGCGAAAACCTGATCCAGACGCAGCCAGGGATGGAAAAAGGCGAGCGGATTTCTGGTATCTCCCGGAAAGGTATGCCCGAGACCGCTGCCTGCTGCCACATGGGCGTCTTGCAGCATCTCCGCATACAAACGGTAGATCGGCCCAAAAGCAGGCGTATTGAAGTCGCCCGCAATGATCACCGGCAAAGAATCTGTGCGAATACGCCGTGCAATTTCCGCAGCCTTGCGCATCTGCAAATCCCAGAACGTTTGGTAATGCTGCTTTTTTGACTCCCATGGCGTACCAGGCATACCCAAAACGCCTAACAAAAAAGCGCCACGTCCTGTGGCCTCCAGCGCATCGCGCGGACTAGGAAGGTGCACATTATAGATCGCCACACGCCGACCAGCATGCATAACGACAAAACGAGCGGCACCCACAGGAACCATGCTGCCATTTTCGAGAGGCATGGTGAGTGCCTGCGATGATAGCACGGGCCAACGACTGATTAGGACAAACTCTCCCGCATCCACGAACTGACTAAACTCACCATACTCAGGCACCTTCTGGTAACGGCTAGCCCTGCCAGCAGCGTCTTGAAGAAGGATAAAGTCAGGCTTTACCGCATCCTTGATCGGCCCTAGCGAGGTAGAACCACTCTGACCACGGTTCCAAATCAACAGACGCAACTGCACAAAGGGTTCAGGGGCTGGTGGCTCAGCTTGGGCGCGCCACTGCCAGTTCAAATGCCCGCCGAGATACGCGAACGTGCCGACCATGATCAGCACAAAAGATTTCCAATCGAAAATTAATGCTACAAGTGCCAAGAAAAAGCTGGGCATCAGCCACAGTAGCGGCGGCAGATACATCAGCGTGGCAGTCGTCACATTGGCCTGACCGTACTCATTCATGGCCCAGGCCACCACACCAAGACCTAGCAGATAAACCAAGCAAGAAAAACGAACCACCAACTTCAACAGGCGCAAAGCTCCGCGCACCAAAGGATGGGCAAAAAAGTCGCCCAAAGCTCCACGAGAAGTGGCTGCATCGGCTCGGGTGGCAGACTTGGCCACCCATGAACCTACCGAGGAGCGCGCTGAGGGGGGCTCGTCCCAGTCTTCTTCATCTAGCCTTATCTGCTCTGAGGCAGACACTTCCGTCTTATGTGCCACTTCGTTCTCCCGCGCCTTGATGCGGTCGAGCAGCATCTTTTCATCGGCCGAAATCCTCCGACGACGCCTCCGCATCGATGAATCGGGCGGGGACTGATTGTCGTCTAACATGGGCGATGAAGGCAAGGCCTATCCAATAAACCTAGCGACTCTATTTTTTCGAAGTCTCGCCAGGCAGAATAGGAGAAATGGCTGGGGGCTGAGCCGCTGGCAGCTGGGGCCCAGCCGCCGACGGACCTGAAGCCTTTGTAGCCTCTTTGACGGTCGGCAAAATCGGCGCACCACCAGGAATCTCTGACTTCAGGCGCTCTAGCACCTTGGCATCCGACGGCAGACGCGGTGCCTCGGGAACGGGGACTCGCACCTCCGAGTCACCAGAACGCAAATCTTTGGGCATGAGATCTTTAGGTCGTTCTATTTCGACAGGTTTTGCTGGCTTCCAGATGCCTGCACGCACCAAAGCTACTGGCACGGTGATGAGCAGCAAAATGATACAAACCACCAACACGATAAGAGATTCAAGTATGGAAAGGCCTGAACGCTGCCGACTGGTAAACAAAAACATTTATCACGGCATAAACCAGAGACATCCTGACGTCAAATCGACTCGTAATAGCGCCGTTTTAAGCCAAAAGATTTGCCCTGAGCGCTTCGAGGCATGATATGCTATGAAACGAAGCATGAAACTGACCTTCGGAATGAAGTTTCTGAGTTTCAAATGTCCATCTTGGTCGAATACTAAGCCGGGTAATCTTGTCAGAATTGACCTCAATCTCTTCCGAGAAAGCACTTGCTGGACCCGAAAAGTCAAGAATCCTTAATCTTATGCATACAACCTCCGCTTTTCGTAGCGCTTTGATCCTAGCGCTGACAGGTTATGTTACGCAGCCGCTGCTTCTTCCAGCGCAGCAGTACAATTCCGCACCACCACAAGGACAAAGTAGCCCCCCCAACAACCAGGGCTACCCTGGGTATCAGCAGGCACCGCAGTATCAGCAGGCACCGCAGTATCAGCAGGCACCGCAGTATCAGCAGGCACCGCAGTATCAGCAGGCACCGCAGTATCAGCAGACACCGCAGTATCAGCAGGCACCGCAGTATCAGCAGACACCGCAGTATCAGCAGGTGCCGCAGTATCAGCAGGCGCCGCAGTACCAACAAGGAACGCCTCAATACCAAGGTGCTTACACACCACCGCCTCAAACCTCATATCATCAAAGCCAGCAACAAATTCAGTATGTAAATCCACTGAAGTTTTTGCCCACGCTAGGGCGTCGCTTTGGTAATATGTTTCGTCGAGTGTTTTACGGAGATACCCCACCGGACCAGCCTTACTATAGCACCCAAGGAAGACTCGACCAACCACCCCAAGTTGGCTATTCCCAGCAGCCACAAGTCCAGTATCAGCCAGCACCTGCACAGTCTCAACAAGCGCCACGGTATGAGACGGCTCCCCCTCGTTCCAACTCGCCAGCGATGCCGCCCACCAGTCGCATGAATTCAGGCAGTGCTAAGGCTGCCCCAATGATGAAAAAGAACCCCATCACTTCATCGACCTCGATCAAACAAAAGACCATCCAGGATTCACCGCCTAAAAACTATCGCCCCTCGACGATCTCTCGCACAGCGTCTACCCCAGCACCTCCTCCACTTCCGCCCACCCCCTCTCCAACCGTTGAACAAAAATCAACGAAACCGCAGACATCGCCTGCCAACAAAGTGAGCGACGTGGAAGGTGGCCCATCGACGATTAAGACGGAAGCTACTACTCCCAAGGCGAACAGTGGCAGTTTTCTGCGTGGCAAAAAAGCCGCCAAGCCAGGACATGTGATTAGCCCCTACCCACCCTACCGCGAGCTTGATGTCAGCGGTCTTGCGAGTGGTTCTCTGGCTCTAGATCCCACGACTCAAAAGGTTTTTGAGGTGCCTTGACTCTCAAGCACCTAGAAACGGAGGGTTCGTCACAACAGAGATTTCAGCCCCTCATGTTTCTCGTTGCGGTCACTTTTGGCCCTTGGGTGGGCTGCATTCAGCCATTTCCAGATTCAAGATACAGATGATGCCTTTGGGAATACCTACTTTCAACGGCCGCCTGAAGAACTGCTAGTTTTGCAAAGCACCAGCCGTGAATGGCTACAAAGGTTCTGCTTTCAGAAGCTGTCGCTTATCTTCAGGCCATGTGATCTCAGTGATCAAGATTTTGTCAGACGTTGATCCAAACTCATCCACCTGCCGGTGGACATCCTATTGTTAACCACGGAGCTGATGAATGGAAACTTGGATGCCATAAACTTTCAGATTCGTGACTGAGGTGCTTATGCCTTTCTCCGTCTGAGCCCCCTCTCACCACAACATTCTTGCCTGAAAGCGATGAAGAGGCACCCCGTGCAAGTGCCACATGACAACAGCATCGGCTGCATGAGCATCGGAAATCACGGGCTCAAAAGTAGATTTTCAGCTGTAACGGCTTATAACGCCACATTCCGATTTCCCATTACCACTGCTTCATGTTTACCACCGGCCAAAAAGTTGTCTGCATCAACGATCAATTCGATCCTTGGGTTTACGATCTCTACCGAGCTCTGCCAAAGAAGGACAAAGTTTATACCGTGCGTGCCATCGCCGCAGGCCGCAGCCAGCCGAAGTTTTCACTCGATGATGATGCAAACTTGAAGCTGACCGATGCTGAGTTCGACATCTTACTGCTGCTGCAAGAACTCAAGAATCCTGAAGACCCTCACTCTAGCGTCAAGCAAGAGCTAGGCTTCCGATCGGAGCGTTTTGCCCCGCTAGAAGAAGATGAAGAAGAGGCAGGTGCCTACGTGGATGATTGGGCTGAAGAAGAGGCAGAAGCCTTAGTTCCGATGAAGTGAGACGAATTGCCACGCCACAATCTGGTTCACAGCGTCGTCATGCGCAGCCTTGCCCTGCGCTTCCCCTTCGCGGCTGCGAAGCAGAATATCGAAGAGCTACTCGATCTCATAGGCAGGTCGCAGATGAGGGCTTACAGTGGCAAGCTTGGCTCATGGGCAGAGGGTGTAACCTCCATCGAGACCCATCCACGCTACCACTTTCAGACGAGATAACGCCAAGACAAAACATGGCTCATTTGGATCATCGTCTTTACTTTTCCTGAACGTAGTAGCGGCCCATGGCTTCGAGGATTTTGGCCCGAAGCTCGTCGCCATTCACTTCCTCGTTGTGCCGATAGATGACCGCGCCACCGGGAGCGACGACGAGAGTGTGAGGGATCGGGCCGGGCCATTCAGGATCGAGTGCCTGGATCAAAGCGTCGGTATTAGGAGCATTGGCGGGCGGGTTGTAGATGTAG
>JBIKYV010000019.1:0-37681 GCA_044355075.1 Prosthecobacter sp. | reverse complement strand
CTGCCCGCGATAGCCAAGCTCATAAGTGAGGGTGTGGCCGGGGTTCAGGTCGGTGTTGGCGACGTTGTTGTTGATAGGCAGGGTATCCGCATAGGCCGGGGGCTTGTAGCCCTGAGCGAGGTTAAAATAGAGATTGCTGGTGTCCGTCAACTCATAGGACAGGCCGAGCGCCCCCAGAGGGACATGCTGTGCATCTTCACGGTAGCGCTCTTCCAGCGGGGCTAGGGTGCTGCTGTTCAGGCGCAGGCTATCATCGATAGTCTGCCAGACATTCTCAAAACGAACGGCGGGGATGATGCTGAAGCGGCCGAATTTAAACTGATTCTCTGCGAAAAAGGAGATGTAGGCGGAGCGACGTGTGATGTCATTGTAGAGTGCTCCACTGGTGGCATTTGGTGTGAATCCCAGAGCGTTCTCGATGGGCGCGTAGGTGTAGGTGGAGGTCATGCCCGCCGTGAGGTGGTGCTCATTTCCTCCGGTCATCCAGGCGTGGCTGAAGCGCAGGTCGGTACCGAGAGTATAGTAGCGGTGCTCGGAGATGGTACTAAGATTCGCGTTGAGACCGCTGGGTGCGGTGCCAAAGCCTGTGCCGCGCTGACGCTGGCTAGTGCGGTTGGAGTAGCCGCCAAAGACCTTCCAGACCATCTGCGTAGCTTCGCTGAAGTCGTGTTCCAGAGCTAGAGAGGCGAATTGCCGCTCGACGAGCAGTCGATCAAAGCGGGTCTGAGTCTGCTCGCGGTTCTGGTTGTAGTTCAGGTTGTTTCCACCTGTCAGGAAGTTCAGCCCGCCTGGCTCACCGGCATTGGATTTGTAAAGATCCAGGGTGAGCAGCCAGCGCGTGTTGCTGTTCAGGTCCAGGCCGAGCATGATGGTGCCACCATTCAGCTCATAGTCGCTGTTCCGGTCGCGGAAGCTATCGCCGCTGCGGTGGTTGTAATTGATGAGATAGCTCAGCCGTCCGATGGTGCCGTCCATGGAGGTGTAGTTGGAGTAAAAGTCGTTGGAGCCGACGAGATTCTGCGTGCTGAACTCGAACTCTTTATCCAGATTGGGGCGATGGGAGATGTAGTTCAGGGAACCCGCAGGCTGCGGGCCGTAAAGTAGGGATGAGCCGCCGCGAACAAACTCCATGCGGTCCATCGACTCCAGGGGTGGGGCGTAGTAGACCGTTGAGTAGCCGAACATGTCCATGACGAAGGGGATGCCGTCTTTCAGCACCATGATGTCCTGGGACTCATGCGGGTCGCCTATACCGCGGCTGCCCAGAGAAAGCAGGGAATTGTTGGAAAGCTCGCTGGTCAGCAGGCCTGGCGTTTTCGAGAAGGCTTGGCGGTAATTGTCCGTCTGCACCTGGGGCAGGGCGTCGAAGTCAATGACGGAGGACTTTTTCCCAGCGAAGATTTTGCCATCCAGCACATCGGGTAGGAACGGCCCCTGAATGACGGGCTTGGCCTCCGTCTCTGCCGTAATGACCAGTGTCTCCAGTGTCGCGCTAGTTGGAGTTGGTTTCGGCTGCGTCGGGCTTTGCTGCGAAAAGGCAGGCAAGCAGCCCAAAAGGAGGAGAAAAGAAAACAGGGGACGTTTCATTGGATTGAGAGAGATTCTCAGCAAGGGCGCTCCATTGCTACAAATGAGATTCATGATCAACTAAAATGTGACTCAGTCTCAAATATTTCGTGATTTCCCGCCAGCTTGACTCCGGATTTGAGGTTTCCTAAAACGGTTCTTTTGAAAAAATCTGAGTGACACCGACGCTCTGAAAGACCGCAGGCGGGTAACCTGCTCTGGCATTACGGCTTGCACCCGCGGCGGCTCGCTGGTTCATGACAAGGTATGGCTCAGGAACTCATCCGCGTGCGCGGCGCGCGGCAGCACAACCTCAAGAATGTCGATGTGGACATCCCGCGTCAGCAACTGGTGGTGCTGACAGGCGTCAGCGGCAGCGGCAAGTCCTCGCTGGCCTTTGACACGCTCTACGCTGAAGGCCAGAGGCGCTACGTGCAGAGCCTTTCGGCTTACGCACGGCAATTTTTGGACCAGCTAGAAAAGCCGGATGTGGACTTCATCGAGGGACTTTCCCCCGCCGTGGCTATCGAGCAGGTTCACAGCACGCCAAACCCACGCAGCACCATCGCTACAGTCACGGAGATCTATGATTACCTCCGCGTCCTGTATGCCGTCGCTGGGCGACCCCATGATCCTGAGACGGGTGAGGCGCTGGTGAAAAGCACGCCTGCTGAGATCGGGGCGCGCTTGCTGGAGCTGGGCGAGGGCACGCGCTGCATCGTGCTAGCTCCTCTGCCCCCGCAGGAGGCGGACACGCTGAAGACCACTTTGGAAAAACTAAAGCGCCAGGGTTTTGTGCGCATTCGCCTGGATGGTCAGGTGGTGGAGCTGGACGAGCCATGGAAGCCCGAACGAGGCGAGGAACATCGGATCGAGGTTGTGGTGGACAGGCTTGTCATCCGCGATGGCGTGCGCCAGCGGTTGATGGAGAGCATCGAAGCCGCGCTGAAATGGAGTGAGCGTGAGGTGCAGTTTCTCATCGGCAAAGAGGACCGTGAGGAAGTGCTGACCTTCACCACAGCATATGCGAACCCGCGCACGGGCTATCTCATGGAAAAGCTGACCCCACAGCACTTTTCCTTCAACACACACGTGGGGGCATGCCCGACCTGCGAGGGGGTGGGCTCTCTCATGGCCCCTGATCCGGGCCTGATTGTGCCGGATACCACGCTCTCGCTACGAGACGGTGCCGTGAAGAGCTGGTGGGCAAAGAACCCGAAGCTGAAGGCCCTGCACGAGCGAAGCATCGTGGCTTTGGCAAAGCACTTCGAAGCCTCGCTGGAGGTGCCTTTCAAAACACTGTCGAAGGCCTTTCAGCAGGCGCTTTTCCAGGGCACCGGGAGCAAAACCATCGCCACTGGATGGACCACGGAGGGCAACAAACGTAGCTTAGCCAAGCCCTATGAGGGTCTTTTGCACGAGGCGAAACGCCTGCACGACCATGCTGAAAGCGATGCCCTGCGTGCGCAACTGAGCCGATTCATGAATCCCCTGCCCTGCCCGAATTGCGGCGGGAAAAGGCTACGGCGTGAGTCACTGTCCGTGCGGCTTCGTTCTTCGTCGTCTTTTACCAAGAACCCAAAACCAGGAACCGAGAGCGGGCTGAACATCCATGATTTCACCTGCATGCCGATCCGTGAGGCCTTGGCCTGGATGCAGGGTCTGGAAATGACCGAGCATCAGCAGAGTTATGTCAGCGAACTGCAAAAGGAAGTGCTCAAGCGTCTGCAATTCCTGGAGCAGGTGGGCCTGGGCTACCTAGGCCTGAATCGAGAGAGCGGCACGCTTTCCGGAGGGGAAATGCAGCGGATCCGCTTGGCCACACAGATCGGCGCTGGCTTGGCAGGCGTGCTCTATGTGCTGGATGAGCCCAGCATCGGCCTGCATCCGGCAGATACGGAAAAGCTGATCCAAACCCTGCTGCGCCTACGTGACCTGGGCAACACGGTGCTCGTCGTAGAGCATGATGAGGCGATGATGCGCGCGGCGGATCACGTGATCGAACTCGGCCCTGCCGCCGGTGAGCATGGCGGTAAAATCATCGCCCAAGGCACTCCTTCCGAAGTCATGGCTCAGCGCGAAAGCCTGACAGGTGCCTATTTGAACCACAGCCTGAAGATCAAGGCACCGTCCGACCGCAGACGCGTGCGCCAAAAGGCAGACGATTTCGCACTCGATGCCGAACCGCGTGCCCTGGCGAGCGCGCCTACGATGCTGACCCTCCACAAAGCCACAGAGCATAACCTGAACGCGGTGACCGCGAGCTTCCCCGTTGGTTGTTTGACTTGCGTCACAGGACCTTCAGGCAGTGGCAAATCAACCCTAGTGAACAAGGTGCTAATGCGCGCACTGCAGCGGCACTTTTACGGAGCCAAGGACGAGCCTGGCCGCCATGAGGCGATCACGGGGCTAGAGGCTTTTGATAAAGTGGTGGTCATCGACCAGTCGCCCATTGGCCGCAGTCCACGCAGCAATCCCGCGACCTACACAGGTGCATTCACCGCCATCCGCGAGCTCTTTGCGCAACTGCCGCTGGCCCGCGTGCGCGGCTATGATGCGGGCCGCTTCAGCTTCAACACGCCGGGCGGACGCTGTGAGAAATGCCAGGGCGATGGACAGATCAAAATCGACATGCACTTCCTCGCCGATGTGTATGTGACCTGCGATCAATGCCAAGGCCGACGCTACAATGCCGAGACGCTAGAAATCACCTTCAAAGGCCAAAACATCGCCGATGTGCTAGAGATGACGGTGAGCGAGGCCGCGCGCTTTTTTGGCAAAGCCAGTGCCATCGCCGCGAAGCTCGTCACCCTAGAAGAATGCGGCCTAGGCTACATCCGCCTGGGTCAAGCGGGCAACACCCTGAGCGGTGGAGAGGCACAGCGCATCAAGCTCGCTGCCGAACTCGCGCGCCGTGCCACCGGACGCACGCTCTATGTGCTAGATGAACCCACGACCGGTCTGCATTTTGCTGACATCCAGACCTTACTCGGGGTACTGTTTCGCCTTCGAGATGCGGGGAACACCCTGATCGTGATTGAGCATCACGTGGACGTCATGCGCTGCGCGGACTGGATCATCGACCTCGGCCCTGGCGGCGGCAGCGAAGGCGGTCATCTGATCGCCACGGGCACGCCCGAGGATATAGCCCAGGTTGCAGAAAGCTCGACTGGGCGTTTTTTGCGCCAATAAATCCCGCCAACCGTCATCGAAGTCGCCAAGAACCTAATCCTGAAAAATTGCATGCGAGAAATGCACGCTCTTTGACAGAAGCATTGACATCGGATTTACGGATTTTAAACTATTCGTGTTTTACCCCGAATCATTCAGAATCTAGGAACGTGGAGGCCATCAACGCATGAGGAACGACGACTACGAAGAGCAGCCAAGACGCGGCAATCCGCCGCTGCATTCAGAAAAAATCATGACCGAGCGGAAGATCTTCTTCCTCGATCTAAAAGAGAATGAGCGCGGACGTGTGATCAAAATCACAGAAGATGTCCGAGGCCGACGTGACACGATCATGCTGCCGCTCGAAGCAGCCGATGAATTCCTGGACGCGCTCCAGCGCATCCTAGAAATCGAACGTGACCTGCCCCAAGTGGCCACAGTCGCCGAGTAAAGGCAGGCGTGATAGGCAGGAAGCATTGGACAGCAGCGGGCCAGTGCGGCAAACATCCACTTCGTTCATGAGACATAGTCAGCCTCTGTCGATCGCGATGTCCCCCCGCACCCTTTTCTCCCCCCGGTTTGTCTGCCTTTTGTTCGCTGTGTTTCTGGCCTCCTGCGTCGGCCCAGGCTCTCATGATCGGGGACAGACGCAATACTTGGAGGCCTTTGACCCCGCCTTGGTGCCGCACTCGGCGCTCTACAATCAAGATCAAGATTCTTACTGGGATGGTGACGGCATGAGTGGTTCCCCGAGTGTCATCATCGACCTAAGCGATCAAAAAGCTTATTTCTACAAAGGCGGCGCACTAGCCGGCGTGTCTGCTCTGTCCACAGGCGATGAAAAACACCCAACCCAAACGGGGAACTTCAAAGTCATTCAAAAAGACCAGTGGCACAAATCCAATCTATATGGCGATTTTGTGGATGCTTATGGGCAGGTCGTCGTGGCGAATGTGGACATCACAAAGGACAAGCCACCGGCAGGAACTCGCTTCGAAGGCTCGAAAATGCATCACTTCATGCGGTTCGTCGGAGGCACTGGCATGCATGAAGGTTTCCTTCCAGGCTACCCTGCCAGTCACGGCTGCGTGCGCATGCCCGGACACATGGCCGCCATTTTTTACAACAACGTTTCCGTGGGCACTCCTGTGACCGTACGCCCTTGATTTCGCCTTCTCATGACTTCTGACGATCTACCGCTTGAAATCAGTATCGATGAAGTCGTCCATCTGCTAGGCATCCCCGATCAAAAGCCGCGCATCATCGACTGCCGCGAGCCCGATGAATGGGCCATCTGTCATCTCGAAGGCGCTGAACTTGTGCCACTCTCGCAGTTTGGTGTCTTGGCCCCTCAGCGCTTTCAAGACAACCAACAGCACGTGGTGATCTACTGTCACCACGGCATGAGAAGCCAGCGAGCAGCAGCTTGGCTGCGCCAGCATGGTTTACGCAAAACCCAGTCCATGCATGGTGGCATTGATGCTTGGTCAGAAATAGTCGATCCCACCATACCGCGCTATTGAGCAGCACAATCACGTGTGCTTCACCCAGCGCCGAAGGTTCTCTTGGCTTCCAGCAAACCGCTTGGGAAAGTTGGCCTCAGTCCTGCTTTGCAGTCATTCCACGGCCGTGAAACGCCCCAGCCAACCCCAACCACCATGCTTTTCGATCAGTATCAGCCGGAGGACTTCTTCGATGAAATGTTCAGCCACGGCCACCACGTGCGACCACACTATCAGGCTGTCAGCGATGCCTTGAATGCCGTTTCAGCAGAGGAATTTCGCAGCCGCCAAACGGCGGTAGAGACAGCCTTTATGCGCGGTGGGGTCACCTTCACTGTGTATTCTGATTCTCAGGGCACTGAGCGCATCTTCCCTTTCGACTGCGTGCCGCGCGTGATCTCTGCCGAAGAATGGGATGTGGTGGAAAAAGGACTCATCCAGCGGCTAACCGCGCTCAACCTCTTCCTGCATGACATTTATCACGAGCAAAAGATCATCAAAGACCGGGTGATTCCGCCCCAGTATCTGCTGAGCGCAAAGCATTTCCGTCGTGAGTTCATGAACTTCGAGGTTCCGAAAAACGTTTATGTACACATTTGCGGAACGGATCTCATCCGCGACAAAGACGGCCGCTATCTCGTGCTGGAAGACAACCTACGCTGTCCCTCAGGAGCGAGCTATATGCTGGAAAACCGCAGTGCCCTCAAGCGGACCTTCCCTGAACTCTTCCAGGCCGCAGGTGTGCGGCCCGTGGATCAATACCCAGCTGAGCTTCTCAAGGTGCTGCAATATTGCGCACCAGCCAACTTCCGGGGTAACGATGCTCCGAATGCCGTACTTTTGACGCCAGGCGTTTACAACAGCGCCTACTTTGAGCACGCCTTCCTGGCCCGCCAAATGGGCATTCCTATCGTTGAAGGTCGTGATTTGCTGGTTCGCGATCACAAAGTCTTCATGCGCACGACGGCCGGCCTCGTGAAGGTGGATGTCATCTATCGCCGAATTGACGATGATTTTCTCGATCCCTCTGTGTTCCGCGCTGACTCACTGCTTGGCGTGCCTGGTTTGGTGAATGCCTACCGCTCTGGCAATGTCAGCCTAGCCAATAGCATCGGCACCGGCGTCGCAGATGACAAGGTGGTCTATTACTTCGTGCCGAAGATGATCAAATACTACCTCGGTGAAGATCCTATCTTGCCGAATGTCGATACCTACCTTGCCTCCGAGCCTCAAGACTGCGCCTACATCTTGGATAACTTGGCCAAGTTAGTCGTAAAGTCCGCTAATGAAGCTGGTGGTTACGGCATGCTAATGGGCCCATGGGCGGCCAAAGAAGAGATCGAAACTTTCCGCAAAATGATCGAGGAAAATCCTCGAAACTTCATCGCCCAGCATCCGATTTCCCTGAGCCGTCACCCCACCTGGTGTGACGATCACTTCGAAGGTCGCCACATCGACCTGCGCCCCTACATCCTGTGTGGCGAGAAGATCGTCGTCACCCCGGGCGGACTGACCCGTGTCGCTTTACGGAAAGGTAGTCTCGTCGTGAATAGCTCCCAAGGGGGCGGTTCCAAAGACACTTGGGTTTTGAAAGCCTAACACCTTTCCACTTTTCGGCCAAACGCCCTCCTTCTCACGCCTTCACTCTTTTCCCAGGCCTCTGCCAGCCATCGCCATGCCTCCTACTCCTCTCGCCCGTGAAGAATTCGCACGACATAAGCAAACCAATGTCATGCTCGCCCGTGTCGCAGGCAGCCTCTATTGGATGAGCCGCTACCTAGAGCGTGCAGAAAACCAAGCTCGACTGATTGATGTAAACCTCCAGCTCCTGCTGGACTTCGGTCATGTAACTGATGAGCAACTCAAGGCCCATTGGCTGCCGATTGTTCGCTCTTCGGGGGATGAAGAACAGTTCTTTCAACTCTACACGACGGCAGACAGCGAGAGCGTGATGGAGTTCATGACCTTCCGGCTTGAGAACCCGAATTCGCTTATTTCGTGCATTTCCAACGCACGCGAAAATGCCCGTCAGGTGCGCGACCAAATCTCCAGCGAAATGTGGGAGGTGCTGAACGATGCCTACCACTACATCCAGGGCCCCGCCGCAAAGAAAATCTGGGATGAAGGTGCGAGCGCGTTTTACGATCAGATCAAGCGCTTCTCCCACCTCTTTCAGGGCATCACGGTTAGCACCTTCTCCCGCAGCGAGGGTTTTGAATTCATTCAGTTCGGTAAATATCTCGAGCGCGCGGACCAGATCACTCGCTTGCTCGACATCAAGTATCACATCTTACTTCCCAATGCAGCCGATGTCGGCGGTGCGGTTGACACCGCTCAATGGCATGCCGTGCTACGCAGCGCCAGTGCCCTGGAGGCTTACCGTCGCTACTACGTCGCAGATGTGTTTTATAAGAAGGTGGTCGAGTTCCTCATCTTCGATGACAGCTTCCCACGCACACTACGATTCTGCGCAGAGGAGATGAATCACTTCATCGAGCTGATTACCAAAGCGGCAGTGGAGAAAGATCAGATCGCACCTGCCCTTGAGCGATTCGAAGCTTTCTTGGACCGTCTTTCCACCTTGCATGTGGAGGATGTCTTCGGTCAGGGCCTGCACGAGTTCCTGGATGAAGCCCAGGTGGAGATTGGCAACATTGGCGGACACCTTTACAGCACGTACATGTACTTTCCGCCGGTGGATCTCCAGGCTGAAATCCGCTTTCACCAGCAGCAGGAGCAACAGCAGCAAAAGCCGGCCGCCTAGAGCATCTCTTGCCCCAAGCAGCCTATTGCTTTCTGGGAAACTAGCCTCAGATGACTGGGCCAGACGCGTCTTTCCACTTCTCGTGGAATTCACGATAAACAATCGGGCTGATTTCGCTCGGCTTGATCTCGCTGCGCCCCCCCCAGAATACGTTGGTATACTCGAGGGGAATCCCAATGTCAGCCAAGTGCTTGTCGATCGCAGCCTTGTGCGTCAGCACCGTCTCTTTGTCCGTGCCATGGATCACGCCCATGATGTTCACGTTCGCAAAGCGTTCGCCGCCCTCCCGCCAGTAGCAGTGCGTCATGATCGGATGACGACCCACTTCACTACCAGCACGCTCTTCCATGCCCTTGGGCACCTTCCAGTGAAACAAGGCGTTGAAGCGGGTAACGCGAACACCACTCGCGCTAGGTTTCACATGCTCCAGGAAGGTGGAAAAACGGCCAATGACACCTTTCTCATCGAGACGTTTGGCGACCTCACAAAACTTCTCCAGGCTAACTCCCGCGTCACGGGCGCGTCCAGCCCAGGGCTCCGGTCCGATTTCATCCTGCTTGAGGTCACCCTTCAGATGCAGCAGCACATTCCACTCCTCGGCATCGAGATCAGCGATGTTCGTGGTCATCATCTTCGCGGGCTCATCCGCTTTCTCACCTGGCTCCATGCTTTTACGCCGAACGTGCCCAACTCCGAGGGCAAAAATGCCGTGAGCTTGCATGGTGTAGTAATCCTGCGCGCCGATGAGCCGCTTCAACACATCACAGTGCTCATGGATGTTTTGATCCTGCGGCACCTTCAGCGTGGTCCAGAGACGGAAATCACTACCACTGACTTCACGATCTGTGCTGCGCATGACCACGTGACCGCTGAAGGGGTCTTGTTTGAAAAGAAACTCAAAAGCAGCATCGAGCTTCTCGGTTGGCAGCTTCCAGGCGACGAGTGCGCCTTCAGCCAGCTTATTGGCTAGCAAAGTCTGCCGCACACGACGAATGACCCCAGCCTTTAGCATGGCCTGAACACGCTGGACGACCGTGTCAAAATCAACACCGCTTTCTTTGGCGATGAATTGAAAAGGATACTGGTGAAAGCCCTTCACGCGATCCTCACTCACCGCCAAAATGCGGGCGTTGATTTCATCAGTATGCTCAGTGGGAATCGTGACGTCGGGGCTCATGTGGAGGAAGGGATGCGGAAGGCATAGCAGATAAGGGACGCCATGCAGGGGGCGACTCTTAGCGCCTACACCTGAAATGACAAGGCGGGGCTGGCTTTGCACAAACCTGGCGCCTTTCGCGGCCAGCGCGATTCGCGCTGAACGACAATGCACGCGCAATAGCCGCCAATGGTATCCCCTGTATTGGCTGACCATGATACGTAGTCTTGGCTTATTTCCATGTATCGATGCCTTTTGCGGTTCCCTTTAGCCACCCTGATCTCCCTGTCTGCCCTAGCAGAAGATTATGCGTATGAACAGGCTCCCATCCGTTACTCCAGCACGACACCCAAAGACGCCGCCCACGCCTTAGGAGAAAAGCTGCGCCAAGGACAGGTCGATATCAACCGGCGCGACGCTTGGACCATACTCCAGTCGTTGCTGAAGGAACTGATCATCCCGCTGGAATCTCAGGTCATGGTCTTTTCCAAAACCAGCAAGCAAAATGACCTCATTGGCCCGCACAAACCCCGCGTCATTTATTTTACCGATGATGCGTACGTGGGCTACTCCGTCGGCGGTTCTCTTGAAGTATCGGCCATTGATCCGCATCTGGGTCCGGTTTTTTACCTACTGAATCCTCATGTCGAAACCACTCAGCCACTTACCTTTCAGCGCGAGGAAAGCTGCCTGAGTTGTCACGGGGGTTCATTCACTCCTGGAGTGCCAGGTGTGCTTGTTCGCTCGGTGTTTCCTGGCCCGGAAGGTCACCCCATCATGAGCCAAGGCAGCACGGTCGTGGACACCACCACGCCCTTCTCGGATCGTTGGGGCGGCTGGTATGTCACAGGCTCCCATGGCAAACATCGGCACCGGGGCAATATCACCGTGCTCGAACGCCCCGACGCATCCTGCGAGATGCCTTTCGAAAAAGGGGCCAACGTGAACGATCTCAGCGCTTTCTTTGATATCTCACGCTACCCTCGAAGCCACAGCGATATCGTCGCTCTGATGGTGCTGGAGCACCAAACCTCCACGCAAAACGTGCTGACCCGAGCCAACCACACGGCCCTACGCGCTATGCACATGCAGATTTGCTTGCAAAAAGAGTTAGGCGAACCTGTGCTAAATCAGCCTGTCGGCACAGCGCGGCGTATCATTGACCACTGCGCCGAAGACGTGCTGCGCACGTTACTTTTTCACCAAGAAGCCGCTCTACCCAAAGGAGGCATCGAGGGTGCTGAAGATTTTCAAAACGCCTTCTCTGCCCATGCCCGCCGCGCCTCCGACGGCCGCTCGCTGAAGGACTTCCAGCTCCGAAGTCGACTCTTCAAGTATCGCTGCAGCTACATGATCCATGGGCTCACCTTTCAGCATCTCGAGCCTCATTTGAAACAAACCGTCTTATGCCAACTGGAGCGCATCCTCACGCAAAACGAACCCACGCCTACCTATGCCTACCTGGGCAGAGCAGAGCGCGAACATATTCTGCGCATCCTTCGCGAAACAGGCGTCCTTTCCTCATCCTAAATTCAGAGCATCTGATTCACCTTTGCCTTCCACATTACGAAGCTGCAAATCCAGGGCACGACCTGACATCTGAATTTCCATGAGGCATAGCGTCAAAGAGGCGAACATGAACATGAGGCTTAGCCCAAAGGTCAGCTGCCCCAACAACTGCCAGCTAAAGAACAAGCTGTTCATGCTCACCACGCACAGCATAAGACTCAGCACGCCCAGCGACTGCATGTGCTTGATGATGTGAATGCGCCGACGCAGGCTCTGGATCTGCGCCAGCAGCACCGGCTCTTGCGAGGCCGCCCAGTCCGCCTGCAGCTTACGCACCAAGGTCGCCAAACCCAGAAAACGATTGGTGTAAGCCAGCATCAGCAGCGAAAGCGCCGGGAAAAGCAGCGAAGGCGTGGAAAGCGGAATCTCAGTCAACGACATGCCATCCTTGTCGCCCGAAATCTCCATTCGTCACCCTGATTTCTGGATAGCAAAAAGACGTCAGTCGTAGCTGCATCGCGAAGGAGATGATCACGAGTGATGCAATCCTGTTCAGCCACACAGACGACTTGGAGTTTACGCAACGAGTCTAGGCCAAATCGTCAGGAAAAGGTCATCCGTCCACTTTGCGAAGCTCTCGATCATCTCAACGTGCCCTACACCATCGACCTCATGGACTGGCATCAATGCTCCGCGGCCTTTCGAGAGGTGGCGGGGCCGCAAAGAGTGGGTGGGGTGTGAGTTAGGTGGCGATGTGGACCGAATCTTGAAGCCCAAGGGGCTTAGTGAGATGAATCCAAGGCGCTCCACTGGGTTGATTCTCGACAATGCACAGCGTGGGGTTGCCTTGAAGGCCAAAGGCCTTCCGTCATCCAGCCCAGGGTTCGCAGAACCCTGGGGAGACGAGGTGCAAGCCCGTTGAGCTTGATGGGTGGAGAGGACGATCTGAGGCCGAAGAACGTCTTCCGGCAGACGAAAGCGGTATCACGGCAAGGCTTACCAACTAACTTCACGACGCTGGCGCAGAGTTTGTTCATTTAGATGGATCTTGATCAAAGAAAGCACGCTCACTAGGCTGCCTCAGCCATACAATCCTGTTTAGCCACACTCATCTTTTTCATTCTTTGCTGCTGACACGCCGCATCGGCATCAAGATGGCGGCGACACCCACGCTGGCAAACAGTACACCGATCCCTACTACAATCAAACTCGCGGATTGAATCCCCGGCTCAAGCACAGCCATGAGAGGGTCTGAGACGGAGTAATGAACCGTCACCTCGCCACCCTCAGGATACTTTTCCACGAGTTGTGTCGGAAGAACGGGGTTTCCTGTGTGGATGTTTCCAAACCGAATCCGCTGAGAGGTGAAGCTCTCGCCATTCACGGCATAGGCATAATTGACTTCGGCGCTATAAACGAGCCCTCCGCTTTTTCCTGGCGCCGATTTGACCTGTGAAGACAGAACCCTTCCTTCAGCAATCGGCCAATATGAACTGGCAACTCCTCTGTAAAGGCTGCGACCTCCAAAAAACAAAAAGAGAAACCCAACTGCGATGAAAAGGCTGGCTGCGAATGGCCTCATGTCATGTGGGCTAAAGAGCGATAGAAAATCTGCCAAAAAGCACCATCAAGAGAGTTTGCGGAGATTGATCATGCCCAGATGCGTGTCAGGGCATTGCTTTCTCCAGCTTAGCCCTCAAATCACCCGGTCATTTCCGCCATCCACCGGAATCTGCGCCCCGGTGACCTTCGCGAACAATGGTGATGCCATCGCAGCGACCATGTTGCCGATGTCTTTGCTGCGGATCTCAACCTTCATGAGGTTTTTGGTTTTGTATTCCTCGACGGTCATGTTGTAGCGAGCAGCGCTTTTGGCGAGGGCTTCAGGGGTCCAGAGCTTGGTGTCGAAGACGGCGTCCGGGTGCACGATGTTGACGCGGATCTTCCAAGGGGCGAGTTCGAGGGCCGCGACGCGGCAAAGCTGCGTGAGAGCTGCTTTGGAGCAGGAGTAGGCGCTGGCACCGGGGCCAGGGGCTTTGAAGTTGCGGCTGCCGACGAAGATGATGCTGCCATCGACGCTGTGCTTCACGTACGGAATGACCTTGTTCATCAGCTTTTGATGGCTGGTAAGGTTAATCATGAGCGTGCGGTCCCAATCGGTCTGCGCCATGACGTCGAGCGGGTCGTTCTTCGGGAAGATGCCGGCGTTGCTGACGACGATGTCGATACCGCCGAACTCACGGACAGTGAGGTCGATGGCGTCCTGCACGGGCTGGTCCTCGGTGAGGTTTACGACGATGCCGATGGCTCCGATTTTCGCCATGATCTGCGGGATCTCTTTGTCGATGTCGAGTCCGACGACCTGAGCGCCCTGCTCGGCAAGGGATTCAGCGATGGCGAAGCCGATGCCAGCAGCGCAGCCGGTGACGAGGGCGACCTTGCCCTGATGCACCTTGCGGGCGGGGCCTTTGCGCAGCTTGGCCTGCTCGAGGTCCCAGTATTCGATGTCGAAGATGTCTTTTTCGCTGAGTGGTGCCCAGCCGCCGGTGCGCTCGGCGAGCGCGATGGTAGCAGCGGTACTTTCGGCAATGTCGGCGACGATTTTGGCGTCCTTTAAGGTGTCGCCAAAGCTGACGACCCCATTGCCGGGCCACACGGCGAAGCGCGGCGCGGAATCGAGCATGGTCTGCGTGGTGGCGTGTGCCTTGAAGTAGCTCTCGTAGCTGGCGGCGAAGGCTTGGATGCTGGCGGCATGGTCTTCACCAAGCACGGCGGGGATGCGCTTCGTGCGGATGCTGTGATCAGGCGTCAACGGACCGCGAGCGCCGCAATCGGCAATGTTAGGCAGCGCGGCGTAGGTCAAAGCGGCCTCACTGCTACTGAGGCGGGCGATCTGGGGAAAGCCGCGAGTTTTGGAAACAATCTGACGCAGCTTGGCAAGGGCGAGGAGGTCCACGGACGCTCCAGAAGACACGGGTTGAAAACCCGTGCTACTTTTGGCGAGATATTCCTCGGCCTTGGTGACAAGCTCGATGTGCTTTTCGTAGCTGGCTTTAGCATCGTCGGCGAAGGTGAAAAGGCCGTGCTTCAGGAGGACGATGCCTTCGATGCCTTCTTTGCGCAGATCGGTCTTCTGGAGGACTTCGAAGACTTGTTTCGCCAAAACGAAGCCGGGCATCACATAAGGCAGCACGAGTACTTTGGAGCCAAAAAGCTCCTTGGTACGAGCTTCGCCAGCGGCAGCGCAGGTGAGCGCGGAGATGGCGTTCGCGTGGCTGTGATCGACGAATTTGAAGGGCAAGATGGCGTGCAGGATGGCCTCAATGCTTGCGGCTGGCGCGTTAGGATGGGTCATGGCGGCGCGTTGCTGGAGGACCATATCCTCATCGGTCATCGCGGGCAGTTTAGCCATCTTCAGCAGGGCCTCCATGCGCACAGGGGCGAAGCCTTCGCGCTCGATCGTGGCCAGATCCCAGCCGGAGCCCTTTACGTAGCAAAGCTCGACCGAATCACCGAAGTAATCCTTCTCGGTGACTTTAACGGAGGTATTGCCCCCCCCATGCAGCACGAGTTCCGGATTGCGGCCGAGCAGGCGGGAGGTGTAAACGCGTTGTCCGAGGGCGTCGGTTCCAAAAGTGGCGGCTTCATTGTCGTTCCAGAGGCTTTGCATGGTCAGGGAAAAGTCGCCAGACTTGCGGGAGGCGCAGCCAGAAGTCAAGAACCCACACCTTGAGCGTCCGTGAAACGCCAGGTGGCAGAAGACAACTCTCCTTTTCCCCGCAGACTTAGCAAATGCCAAGCGCCTTGGCGACGACCACATCGGCCGTCGGCAACTGGATGGCCTCTAGCGGTGGACTGTAGATGGCCGGGGCATCCAGGCTGCAGACGCGCTGCACTGGCGCGTCGAGCTCGTCAAAGATGCGATCTTGGATCAGGTAGGCGATCTGGGCTCCAATGCCACAGTAGGGCTTGTTTTCCTCGACGTAAACCGCTCGGTGGGTCTTGGCCACGGAGTTGAGGATGGTTTCTTCGTCCAAGGGGCGAATGCTGCGCAAATCCACGACTTCAGCATGGATGCCATGCTCTTCTTCGAGGATTCGAGCGGCCTCCAGGCAGGTAATCACGGCCTTACCGTGGGCGATTAGGCTGATGTCCGAGCCTTCGCGCTTCACATCGGCCAAACCCAGGGGGATAAAGAGTTCTCCATTGGGCAATTCATCGTTGGAGGGCACCTCCCACTCTTCTCCATAGAGCTTGGTGCTTTCCATGAACATGACTGGATCGTTGTCACGGATTGCCGCTTTCATGAGGCCTTTGGCATCATAGGCGTTGCTAGGGCACACACACTTCATGCCAGGGAAATTCGCCATGATGTTCTCTGGCGTGTGGGAATGGGTCGCACCAACACTGGTGCCACCATTCGCGGGACCACGGATGACGATCGGACAATTGATTTTGCCACCCGACATGTAGCGGACCATGGCACCATTGTTCACGATCTGGTCCCACGCGACGGTGTAGAAGCTCCAGAACATCAGCTCCATGACCGGGCGCACGCCGAGCATCGACGCGCCGATGCCCATACCGATGAAACCAGCCTCGCTGATCGGGGTGTCGACGAGGCGCTTATCCCCCCATTTTTCCCATAGCCCCTGCGTGACTTTGTAGGCCCCATTGTACTGAGCCACTTCCTCGCCCATCACCACGACCATTGGATCGCGGGCGATCTCTTCGTCTAGGGCTTCACGGACGGCGTCGCGGTAGGTGATTCGGCGTGGCATCGGAATGATTTGGGGGGAGATAAAACGGCTTATTTCTTCGACGGCCCAAGCGCCAGAGTCAAGAGCGGGAAACTCCACAACAGAACGCTCCTGGATTCAGTCTTGCGCTTGTCCGGCTCAATATGGCTGGGGAGTGATTGAGGATAAACCCATCTTTTCAACCAAGAGCCCGTGCATTGGCAGGGCAAAAGAAAGGTTGCAGACTGGCTTTCGTACTTGCTAGCCTGTCCTTTCTTCTCGGCTTTAATCTGCCGAGCCTACTTTCGTTTTCACAGGAAAAACTCTCATCCTCCATGAATACCACCCACACCTCCCGTCGCACTTTCCTGCGCGGAACCGTCGCCGGCGCTGCCGGTCTCGCCACCCTGCCGACCTGGGCAGCTCCCATCGGAGCCAGTGAAGACGTGCGCGTCGCCGTCATTGGTTTTAAATCCCGCGGTGCAGGCCACATCAGCAGCCTTTTGAAAATCAAAGGCGTGCGTTTGGTCGCTCTATGCGATGTGGACAGCGCTGTGCTCGACAAGCACGTAGCTGAGCTAGCCAAAAAGAACATCAAGGTAAAGGCCTACAAAGACTACCGTGAGTGCTGTGCTGATCCTAACATCGACGCCATCACCATCGCCACCCCTAACCACACGCACACCCTGATTGCCCTGACTGGCATCGCGAATGGCAAACATGTTTATGTGGAAAAGCCCGTCTCGCACAACATCTGGGAAGGTCGTAAATTGATCGAAGCCTCCCTCGTTGCTGCTCAAAAAGGACTCGTCGTTCAGCACGGCATGCAGCGGCGCTCTGACCTCGGTTGGGCAGCCGCCATGGAATATGTGAAAAACGGCAAGCTGGGCAAAGTCACCCTCAGTCGTGGCGTGAACTACAAAGCCCGCAAGAGCATCGGCAAAATTGCCGCCCCATTATCCCCAGACGCCAATGGCAACTTCCAGCCCGGCACGATCACGGACGCCACAGGTAAGGCTCTTGCTGGCACCATTGACTATGAACTCTGGAGCGGTCCTCGTGGCATCCTGCCTGTGCATCGTACCCAGTTCCACTATGACTGGCACTGGCAGTGGGCTTACGGCAATGGTGACATCGGCAACCAAGGCCCTCACCAGCTCGATGTGGCCCGCTGGGCACTGGGCAATCCTGACCAGCTTCCAAAGCGCGTCATGAGTTTTGGCGGACGCTGGGGCTACCAGGACGATGGTGAAACCGCCAACAACCAGATGGCCTTCTACGAATTTGCCGAAGGTGCACCTCTACTATTCGACAATCGTGGTCTGCCCATGAAAGACATGAACTGGACCAAAGGCTACGAGCCCGTCTATCGCATCAACGGCAAAGTCGCCGGCCCACGCATCGGCAACATCATTCACTGCGAAGGTGGCTTCATCGCGGAAGCCAAGGCTTACGACAACGACGGCAAAGCCATCGAGAAGTTCGAGAACTTCCAGGACGGCCCGGACCACATGAAGAACTTCATCGAATCCGTCCGCGCCGGCAAAATCACCAAAGATGTGCTTAACGTCGCCCATGGACACCACGCCGCCGCGCTGGCTCACATGGCGAACGTCAGCTACCGCCTGGGCAAAAAGATCAGCACCGAGGAAATCAAAGAGCGCCTCAGCGGCAACAAAGCTGCTCAGGAAACCTTTGACCACTTCGTGCAAAACCTCGTGGACAATAAGATCGACATGAAAGCAGAGCTCGCCTCATGTGGTCCGATGCTCGAGTTCGACCCCGTGACAGAGAAGTTCATTGGTGAATTCGCAGATGAAGCCAACAAACTCGCGACCGACACCTATGTCCCCGAATTTGAGCTGCCCAAAGTCAGCTGAGGCCAGCCACCAACGTTCATAACCTAAAGCCTGGGTCGCCCACACGACCCGGGCTTTTTTATCACCCCACCATCTGCGGCTCCAGGTTCTGGGTAAAAGGCCCACGCCAGCCAGCGTTACCTAGCTTTATCTTTTTCTATGTCTGCTAATCCTGCCGCTTCCGATTCAGCCTACCCCTCACCCACGCTGCCTAACTCGCAGCGTTGGTGGCAAAACGAAGACTGGCTCGCCATCATCGCCGCAGTGCCTATCCTCGTTTGTGTGGCCAATGGATGGAGCCCAAAAATGCCCTCCTTTAGCTGGAAAGAGACGACTGAGCTGGGCAAGGTATTTTCCAGCGAAAATCTAACCACAAGTGCTGTGCTGTTAGGCCTGTTTCTTGCGATTTCCGGAGCCGCTCTTGCCGCATCGCTGGGCAGACGCCTCCTCTCTTTTATCCGTGGAGCTACCGTGGTCTTCGTTCTCGCCTGGTTCGCTCAGTGGCTGGCAGGAAATGGCAGCCTCAAAGCTTGGGGGCTAGAGTATGTCGTCTTCGCTCTCAGCATCGGCCTACTCTGGAGCCACCTGCTTCCCGTGCCCGAGTGGCTGCGCGAAGCCATACGAACCGAATTTTACATCAAAGTCGGCATTGTCCTGCTAGGTGCCACCATCCTCCTGCAAGAGATGCTCAAAGCAGGGCTTCCGGGACTCATCCAAGGCGCACTCGTCATTCCCGTGGTCTGGTATGTCTGCTTCTTCATCGCCAAAAAACTTAAAGTTGATGATGAATTCGGCGTCATCCTTTCCACCGCTGTCTCCATCTGCGGCGTCTCTGCTGCCATCGCGGCCTGTGGAGCCATTCAGGGCGACCGCAAAAAGCTCTCTTACGTTACCTCCGTCGTTCTTCTGTGCGCTGTGCCCATGATGATCGTCATGCCGATGGCCGTGGAAAAGCTAGGTCTCTCCGAAGCCGTCGGTGGAGCTTGGATAGGCGGCACATTGGACACCAGCGGATCCGTCGCCGCCGCCACAGAGCAGATTGGCAAAGAAGCCACTCAAGTCGGTGTCATCGTCAAACTGTCTCAAAATGTACTCATCGGCGTTGCTGCTTTTTTACTCTCCATCTGGTGGTCACTGCGCGGAGGCCAAGACCGCGCCCAGATCAACGAGCGGCCTTCCGCCTCCGTGATTTGGCATCGCTTCCCTAAGTTTGTGATCGGCTTTATCATTGCCTCCATTGTCTTTTCCTACCTCGTGCCCACCTCTGTGGCAGAAGCCGCGTCCAAACCACTCAAAGGTCTTCGCGAGATTTGGTTCGCCGCTGCTTTCGTCTGTATCGGCCTGGAAACAAGGCTCGGCGAAATCTTCACACTAGGTGGCGGCAAACCCGCCATCGCCTTCCTGGGTGGACAACTCTTCAATATCCTCTGGACTCTCATCCTAGCGATTTGGCTTTTTGGAAAATGAAGAGATTGGTTTCCTGAACCGAGAAAAATACGGAGATCCCACTCATCTGACAGGGAGTAATGGGAAGTGGCTGATAAGCCATCCTAACTCATCTGAAAAAGCACACAGCGTATTCACGCTAGGGACAACCTGATTTCAGCCCTTCTCGGCGCCGCAATTGACCACAAGCCGCATCAATGTCAGGGCCACGTGCACGGCGCAAATGCGCCACTACCCCTTGCCGCCGCAGTTCATTCAAAAAAGCCTCCGTCTGCTCCAGAGAGCTTGGCTGGTAACTGCGACCTTTCAGACTCAACCCGGTCGGGTTGTAGCGCAGCAGATTCACGTGCATGCGACGCCCTTGCAGCAAGCGAGCCAGATCGCGCGCCTGGGCAAGTGAATCGTTTACTCCTTCAAGCAAACAATACTGAAGGGTCGTGATGCGCCCACTTTCCTCCTGGTAGCGATCCGCAGCCTCCAGCACATCCTGCACATCGAAACGCCGCCCCATCGGTAGCAGATCAGCCCGAGTCGCATCATCAGGCGCGTGAAGTGAGATCGCCAAATGAACGCCAAGATTCGCCGCGCGCAGCTCCTCGATACCCGGCACCACGCCCACCGTGGAAACAGTGATCTGCCGCCAGCCCAAGGCTCCGAGCTTTGGATCCGCCATGCGCTGAATCGCCGCAATGACGTTCTTTAGGTTTAGCATGGGCTCTCCCATGCCCATGAAGACCACGGTACGCAGCACACGTCCGGCATTCTGAGACACACGCCGCAGATGCCGAAATTGCTCAATGATTTCGCCGGAGGTCAGATTTCGCTCAAAGCCTGTCTGCGTCGTCGCACAAAAATCACAACCCATCGCGCAGCCCACTTGGCTCGACACACAACCAGCCGCACGGTCTGTACGAAAGTCTGGCATCATCACCGTTTCCACTGCGCGAGCGTCTTGCAGCCTCAGCAGCAGTTTAGTCGTACCATCGGCAGCCACTTGCTGTTGGGCCAATGTTCCCGCCTCCATAGCAAACTCTGATTTTAACTCCTGCCACAAATCGTCTGGCTCTAAAAAGCTAGCACGCGCGGGAACCTCTCTCACCGCTAGCAGACGCCGCAGCACACGCGACGCATGAGCCGGATTGAAGCCACGGCTTTGCATCCAAGCGCAGAGGTCTGGCAGGGAAAGATCAGCAAGAGGGCGAAGAGACAAAGCAGGTCGGAACAAGACAGGCCTTTCATGCCAGCCATCACCCTAAGGATCAAGTCCCTGAAAAAGAACATCCGCATCCACGTTCCAACGGATCATGCAATGCAGCGCTTACTTATCGGCCCTTTGGCTACTCATCACTTGCTCAGTCCACGCAGCCGATGCCACCTATCAGCCCCAACTCTTCAAGAGTCTGCGTCTCGTCTACGAAGACTCTTTTGATTCGGGCAAGATTCACCCCGACTTTTGGGAAATTCGCCAAAACACCACCTGGGCGGTGCAGGATGGGGCGTTGCATGGCAGTCAGTCCAACCCTGAATTTCAGAAACAAAAAATCGCTCAGGGAGATAAAGCCCATGCAGGCTTTAAGCCTGTGATCTGGCTCAAACAAGTGCCTGAGCACTTCGTCTGCCGCTTGCGCATGCGCTATGACGCAAAGGCGTATGCCAAAGGCTTTCCTTTGCTTGATGTGGGCCACCACATTCACACGCTGATCTTTGCTGAAAAAGCCACCACTCTGACGATCAAGAAGGACCTGCAAAAGCTACCAATCGAGTCGCCACGCTTCACACTGAACGAATGGCACGACGTAGTCATTGAGCTGAAGAAAGGAACACTACTGCTGCAAATCGACGGTGTGAAGCATCTGTTCGAAAGCCCGAACATCGACATGTCCAGCCACGCTCAAATCGACTTCAAAGCCGTGGATCTCGGCACCTGCCAGATTGATCACATTCAACTCTGGGAAGGCCATTGAGCCCCACTTGCTCAAGCGAGATCGGCTTGTGAGCCACCCTAAATCTACCGCTTTTTTAGACGTTGATTTGACATGCCTTCGGATCACCCAGCGTTTTCAGTAGTGATGCTACGTCTTCCTATTCTATGGCTCGCGGTTTGCTGCCCAAGCCTGCTTTTCGGCTGGGGCCAACCCCATCACGCGATCACACGGGCGGCCTTGCAGGTCTTGCCATCATGGCAGAAGGAATGGTTAGGGGAGGAGTTAAAATCTCTGGGTGATGCGTATTGCATGATCCCGGACAACGTTTACTCCGACAAGGCCAACGCGAAGTATGCAGCCATGGATTCTCGACGGGGTGAGATCTATTTGCAGGTTCTGCATTTGCCAACGGTGCAGACAGAATATCTGGAGGTGATGACCTATTTCATGGAACAAGCCGTGACTGCGCTACGTGACGGACGCAGGAGCGATGCAGCACGATTCATGGGAACGATGTGTCATCAAATCGAGGATTATGGTAGCCCTTCGCACACAATGCCGGGGGACAATCAATTCACACTCCTCCAGCAATTCCTGCCGCCTAGCGAAATCATGCAGGACAAGCTTATGCACGGCCCAATTGAGAACGGTGACTTCACGGTAAACATCACGGGCTATCAGCCACAAATGCTTGGCACCAGTGTGAATGAGGCCGCGTGGCGGTTGATGCATCGTGTGCATGAGGGTATCCTGAACGCCCGCTCGACAACCATCCCGATTCTGCAAGCGCTCTATGCCGATGATACTGAAGCAGTGATGCAGCAGCAGATGCGCGCAGCGGTGGTGGATTCACAAATCGTGGCGGATGCGATGCACACGATTCTTTGCCTCGGGACAAAACAAGTGCCGAAAATACCCACCGTCGTGCCCATCGACACCTTTTGGCCGCTAGAGGCAGAGAAGCTGCACTACCCGCAAACGCAATTTTTCAGTTCCCCGTATTGGGGTCATCCACGAGTGGGGGCAATCCTCGCCGGAGGAACGAAGAAAGTGGCGCTGAAACTTAACCTCAACTCAGGTGAAAAAGAATTCACGAAGGGCATCAGTGCCGGCATGGGCAAAACATTGACCTTTGTATTGCCCAAGGGCGTGTTTCGGCACTTCACTGTGTTCGCAGGTTTGCATCCTGAACTAGGCGCGAAAGGACGTGTCGAATTTGCGATTCAGGGCGATGGCAGACTGCTCTCGTCCGTCACGCTGAATGGAACCGATGCCGCACAAAAGCTGGCGTGTGAAATAGGCGGTGTTTCGCAGCTTGAACTTATGCTCACCTCACGTGGGCTCGATTCGAAAAGCAATTATGCGATCTGGGCTGAACCTGAGCTGATGAAGTGAATCAGGCACTGCACAACGTGAACGGCGTGTCAGCCCGCTTAAACCGCAAGAGCGCTGACAGGTAGCGGAGTCAGATCATTGACACCGTGCGGGAACATACGCTTGCGCAAGGTCAGCACTTCGGGGTCTTGATCGGTGATCAGGACGACATGTTCAAAGTGCGCACTAGGCTTGCGATCTTGGGTAATAGCCGTCCAATTGTCACTGAGCACACGTGTCTTGGCTGTGCCCATGTTCACCATGGGTTCGATGGCTAGACTCATACCTGCTTTCAAGCGAGGGCGATCTCCCTTTTTGCCATAGTTGGGTACTTGTGGCTCTTCGTGAAGTTTGCGTCCGACGCCATGACCAACGAACTCCCGAACCACCGTGTAACCATATTGCTCGATGTGATTTTCAACACTGTGGGAAAGATCGCCAAGCATCCAGCCATCGCGCGCATGACGAATTGCAATGTGCAGGGATTCCTCGGTGGCAGCCAGAAGGTGCAGGGTTTCCTTGGCCACATTGCCGACGGGCACGGTGAGTGCATTGTCGCCAATCCAGCCATCATGCTCGATGCCCACATCGATTTTCACGATGTCACCATCTTGGATCACCCTTGGTCCACCAATGCCATGCACGACTTCCTCGTTGATCGAGATACAGATATGGCCTGGGAATTTGCGGTAGCCGAGAAAGGCACTCTTGCAACCACGCGCCTTCATTTCGGCAGCAGCGTAGCGGTCCACTTCACCGGTGGTGATACCGACAGCCACCTGAGCTGCCGTCTTCAACAAGATGTCTCGGGCGAGTGCATTGGCAGCACGCAGACCATTCAAGATGGATCCGTGGCGGATGGGAATCTGTTTGCCGAACATGAGGGTCGGAAGTGTCGCAAGCCAAGACTTATTTGCCTGTGGCAATGAAGTAAGCGACGCCGACAAGGGCGATGATGGCGATACCAGTCCAGAGCCACACGACCGTGCGTGAATCGGCTACCTGGCCAGTCTGAGCCATGCGATCGACACGACCACGTAAACGGCCTTTCTTCAGGAAACCGTCATAGTGCGACTGAAGGAGATAGGTCTCGATCTGACGCATGACATCCAGAACGACGCCGACGAGAATGAGCAAGCTGGTGCCACCAAAGAATTGTGCAGCCGTGGGTGAGATCCCCAGCAAGCGGGTGATGCCAGCAGGCATGACGTAAAGCAGCGTGAGGAAAATAGCACCCGCGAAGGTAAGACGACTCATGGTGAAATCGAGGAAATCAGCCGTGGGCTTGCCTGGACGAATGCCGGGCAAGTAGCCGCCGCTCTTTTTGAGATCTTCTGAAATCTGCGTCGGCTGGAACATAGTCGCCACCCAGAAATAGCTGAAGAAGAAGATCAACGCGGCAGAAAGCGTGTAGTAAGGGATGCCGGAACTAAGCCAAGCCGAGAATTTCTGTATGCCCGCCACATCTGGGAAAAGGGCACTGAGAATCTGCGCTGGGAAAAGCAGGATGGCTTGGGCAAAGATGATCGGCATGACGCCGGAGTAATTCACCTTCAGTGGCAGATATTGAGTCTGACCACCGTAAACTTTGCGACCAACGACGCGCTTCGCATACTGGATGGCGATGCGGCGTGTGGCCTGCGTGATGGCGATGACACCTGCGATCACAATGATCATGAAAGCCACAAGCAACACCAGTGTGGCGGGCTTGCTAGCATCCTCAGCGGCATTGCCCACATAGGTCTGCCAAACCTGCACCATAGCACCTGGCAGGTCAGCGACGATGTTTACGCAGATGAGAATCGAAACGCCATTGCCGATGCCACGTTCGGTGATCATTTCACCCAGCCACATCATGAGCATGGTTCCTGCGGTGATCGTAATAACGGTAACGATAATGAACATTGGGCCGTAATCGGGCACCAGAGGCTTGCCGGTGCGGTCGATGACTTCCTGAAGGCCACCGAGGAAAATGTTCTGACCAGGATTGGCGAGCGACTTCGCCAAAAGGTAGCCCTGAAAAAGGCAGAGCGCGATGGTGGCAAGCCGTGTATATTGGGTGATCTTTTGACGACCACCCTCTTCACGGGCCATTTTGCTCAGTGGCGGATACACTGCGGTCAAAAGCTGGAGCATAATGCTGGCGCTAATGTAAGGCATAATACCCAGCGCGAAGATGGCACAGTTGGCGAGACCACCGCCAGAGAAGACGTTGAGAAGCGCAGCTACCTGACCAGCGGCACCTGTGTCAGTCGCGCGGCTGCTGATCCACTCATCAAGCACGCTGCCGTCAACGCCAGGGAGGGTAATGGCGGTGCCGATGCGCACGATGACAACCATCGCGAGGGTGAAGAGGATGCGGGAACGTAGTTCCGGAACTCTGAAGCTGTCACGAAAAGCAGAAATCATGGTCTGGGGCGGGAAAGATGAAGCTGGGGATAAAGGAAAGCGGGCCTGGCCTCAAGACCAACTTGAAAAAGTTGGCAGGGACCGGCCCGCTCAAAGGGTTGGCTACAGATTAAATCAAGCAGCAACACTGCCGCCGGCCTTCTCGATCTTCTCGCGGGCGGAAGCGCTCAAGCTCTTGATTTCAACCGTGAGCTTGCGGCTAAGGTCGCCAGTGCCGAGGATCTTGACGGCGTCGCAGGTGCGATTCACAAGTCCTTTTTCACGAAGAGTCGCCTCAGTGACTACGCTGCCGTCTTCGAAGGCATTGAGGTCACCGACGTTGACAACTTCATAGACGTCGCGGAAGCGCTCGTTGGAGAAGCCTTTCTTGGGAAGACGACGGAAAAGGGGCATTTGGCCACCTTCAAAGCCAGGGCGGATGCCGCGGCCTGCACGGGCCATCTGACCTTTATGACCTTTACAGGATGTTTTGCCGTGACCAGAGCTTTCACCGCAACCGATGCGCTTTTTGCGCTTGCGGGCTCCAGGGCGGGGGGTGGTGTCGTGAAGACGCATAGGAGATTCGAAATTTGAAATTTGAAATTTGAGATCTTAGAGGGCTTTGCGCTCCTTGATCTCTTTACCACGAGCGCGGAGGATTTCATCCTTCGGACGCAGAGCGTGCAGCGCGGCCAAGGTAGCTTTGACGACGTTGGCGTGATTGCTGGAGCCGAAGGATTTGCCGATGACGTCTTTGACGCCGACAGCTTCGAGCACGGCACGAGCACCACCGCCAGCGATGATACCTGTACCAGGAGCTGCAGGCTTCAGCATGATATGACCGCCACCATGCTCACCGATGACTTCATGAGGGATGGTGTTGTTGTTGAGATGAACGAGGTTCATCTTCTTACGAGAAGCTTCGGTAGCTTTCTTGATGGCATCTGCCACTTCGTTAGCCTTACCAAAGCCCCAGCCGACGCGACCATTCTTGTCGCCGGAGACAACAAGAGCGCTGAAGCTGAAACGACGGCCACCTTTGACGACCTTGGCGCATCGGTTGATGTGGACAACTTTTTCGACGGAGTCGCCACGGGAATCGCCATCAGCGGCGTTGCGGATTTCTTCTGCCATAAAACTCGGTGCGGTGGGGGTGGATTAGAACTTCAGGCCCTTTTCGCGGGCGGCGTCAGCAAGGGCTTTGACCTTACCATGGTAGAAGAAGCCACCACGATCGAAGACGACTTCTTCAATCTTAGCAGCCAGGGCGCGCTCGGCGACTGCCTGTCCGACTTTGGTCGCACCAGAGACGTTAGCCTTGCCACCGCCGAAACCTTTCTCCTTTGTGGAGGCGGAAACGATCGTGCGGCCTGCGTCATCATCGATGAGCTGGGCATAGACGTTGGTGTTGGAAAAATAGACAGCCAGACGTGGACGGTTTGCCGTGCCTTTGACCTTCTGGCGGATGCGCGCGTGAATGCGCGAGCGGATAAGTTTGCGGTTAATTGCAGCCATGTTCTTGGGGTCGTCTGGTAGATTACTTCACGCTCTTGCCTGCCTTGCGGCGGATCTGCTCGCCTGCATAACGCACGCCCTTGGCCTTGTATGGCTCTGGCGGGTAGTAGGCGCGAATGTCGGCGGCGAGCTGGCCGACGACTTGCTTGTCGATGCCTTCAATGGCGATCTTGGTATTTTCTGCGACGGTGACTTTCACCCCCGCTGGGATTGGATGAAGGCGATCATGGCTCTGGCCGAGCTGCAGATCGATCACATTGCCTTTGACAGCAGCACGGAAACCGACGCCATGGATTTCCAGGTCTTTGCGGTAGCCCTGGCTGACGCCATGGATCATGTTGCTGATAAGGCGCTGGGTAGTGCCGTGCATGGCACGCACTTTACGATCTTCGCTTTCGCGCGTGACGCTCAGTTCCTTGCCTTCAGCGGCGACATTGACGCCAGTAGGAAGGGTCCAGTTAAGCTTGCCTTTGGGGCCCTCCACGAGGACGGAGCGATCTTCGCCAATTTTGACGGAGACTTTGTCCGGGAGAGAGATGGGTTGTTTACCGACTCGTGACATGTTGTTGGATTCTCTCGTGTTGGGGGTTACCAGACGGTGGCGAGCAGTTCGCCGCCAACTTTGGCCTTTTTGGCCCGAGCACCGGTCATGAGACCGCGTGACGTGGAAAGGATAGCGATGCCGAGACCACCGAGCACGCGGGGAATCTCGTCACAGGAGACATATTTGCGCAACCCTGGCTTGGAAACGCGGCTGAGATGGCGCACCACGGGCAGCTTGCCCTGATACTTCAGCTTCATTTTGAGCTGGGGGTGAGCGGCACTGGTGTCCACTTCGTAGTTCCAGAGATAGCCTTCTTCCTGAAGGATACGGGCGATCTCGCTCTTCATTTTAGAAAAGGGAACGAGAACTTCCTGCTGGCCAGCTTTGGCAGCGTTGCGGATGCGGGTGAGAAAATCGGAGATCGGGTCGGTCATGGCTCGGTAGGAGTCGGACGTTTCAGGTCAGGTTCGGGTTAGGCGGCAGCTTCGCCAGACTTCTGCTGCTGGCCGATTTTGCCACGGAATGGCATGCCGAGCGCACGGAGGAGTTCACGGGCGTGATCATCGTTGTTAGTCGAGGTCACGAAGGTGATGTCGAAGCCAAGGGAACGTTTGATTTTTTCCAACTCGATTTCAGGGAAAATAGACTGGTCAGTGATGCCGAGGGTGTAATTACCGCGACCATCAAAAGAACGAGGGGCGACACCACGGAAGTCACGAACACGAGGCAATGCGGTGCGGATGAGACGCATGAGGAAGTCATACATGCGATTGCCACGAAGGGTGACTTTAACGCCGACGTTTTCACCAATACGCAGCTTGAAATTAGCGATGGCTTTCTTGGACTTGGTGATCACAGGCTTTTGTCCGGTGATGAGCTGCACTTCATTCACAGCATCTTCGATGGCCTGCTTGCGCTCGCCCTGGGAACCGACGGAGCAATTGATGACGATCTTTTCCAGTTTCGGCACCTGATGGATGTTTTCGACGCCGAGCTGCTCTTTGAGAGCAGAACGCAATTTCTCGTGATAGAGAGTCTTGAGGACGGGGGTCATGGGGTGATGGGGGTGGGCCTTTCCTCCGGGGGCTCTGAAGTTCATCCAGAACAGGGGCCGAAGGGGGCGATGAGGGGCGCGGATGGTGGCGAGTGCAGGAAGTTTCGCAACCTGCTTTTTTAAAAAATTTATCTTTCTTGGTCTGCGCCCCTCAAAAACTAGCTCGGATGCCATCAGGGCTGTAGCCAGCCCATGGTAGCCATCCATTCCGCAGAGCGCTGGGGCCAGGCATTCACGGGCAGGCCGCCAGCCCTCATGCCAAAGCCGTGCCCGCCTTTGGCATAAAGATGCAGCTCGGCGGGCAGACCGCGTTTTTTATACTCCAGGTAAAGCAGGGCGGAGGCGGTGGAGTTCTGCCCGTCCTCATGGGCACAGGCCAGGAACAGGGGCGGCGCGTCCGCAGGCACGCTGAAGCCGTCTTTGAACCGCGTGGGCTCCTTAGCATCCACAAAACCGCCGCCGTAGATCATGATGCCAAAGTCCGGCAGGGCCGCCGCTGCGGGACGGTCGCAGGCCAGATGGGCGAGGAGATTGCCACCCGCACTGAAGCCAATGAGCCCAATGCACTTGGGGTTTACCTGCCACTCAGCAGCTTTTTCACGGACGATCTGGAGGGCGCGCGCGGCGTCTTGCACGGGTTTTTCATGAGGTTTGGCATCATCCCGTGTAGGTGTGCGGTATTTTAACAGCACGCCGGTCACACCTATGCTGTTCAGCCACTCGCAGACCTGGGTGCCCTCATGCACGGCGGACAAAAAGACGTAGCCACCACCAGGGGCGACGATGACGCAGGTGCCATTCGGCTTCTCAGGCCGATAAACCGTAAGTGTGGGCGCGTGAATGTTCGAGATCGTGCTTTTGCCGGCCTTGGTGCGGAGAAACTCGGCCGTGGCAGGTGAGGGCGGGGTCATCTGACCCGGCGCACCTTCGGGCCAAAGCGGCAGCTCAGGAGGTTCAGTTGCGGAAAGGCAGGCAGTGGCCAGCCAAAGAGACATAAAGCGGATCATCATGGGCCCATGCAAACGCCCTAGAAGCCTAAGATTTTCAGCATCGTTGCAGCTCTTTACCAACAAAGGCCCTCGTAGCGCCAGGGCAGCGTTTGAAGATCACGCCAGCCATTGACATCAATGACTTGCTGCTCCGGTTTTACCAGTGAGGCCAGCGTTTCCAGCGACGCACATTTCTGAGAGGCGATGATCAACTCGGCGTGCTCGATGACGTCGGCCACGTCCTGCTTGAGCAGCGATTCCAGGTGCGGCATCCGGCGCTTCATCTCAGCGGCATTCGCGCCGATGAGTCGGGAGAGATTTAGGCTAGGATCATAAATGCGCAGATCGTAGCCACGACCGAGCAAGGTCTCAGCCACGGCTACCATGGGACTGCCGCGCAGGTCATCGGTGTCCGCTTTGAAAGCTAGGCCCAACAGGCCGATGCGGCGCACGCCCTTGCTCGTGATGAGCTTCAGCAGCAGATCCAGATGCGCGTGGTTGGTGTCCAGCGTGTTGTCCAGCAGCGGCAGGGAGATGCCCTCCTGACGCGCAAAGGAAAGCAGCGCGCTGACATCCTTCGGCAAACAGGAGCCGCCAAAGGGCGTGCCCGGCTTCATGTAGTAGCTGGAGATGTTCAGCCTCGTGTCGCTGCATACCACGCTCATGACGCGTGATCCGTCCTCGCCCAGATGCTTACATAGGCGACCAATCTCGTTGGCAAAGCCCACCTTCAGGGCGTGGAAGTAGTTGCAGGAATACTTGATCATTTCCGCACCCTCCCAGGCTAGCACAGCGGGCTCGCCACCGAGAAGCTGGCGAGCTTCCTCGCTCTCAGGCGCCGCACCATCGTGCGTGCCCACCACAGCCAGAGATGGCACGCGGAAGTCCTTCACCGCCGTGCCCTCACGCAAGAACTCGGGGCAATAGTAAATCCGCACCTGTCCGGCGGCACGGAGGTCTTCAAAGAAGTCCGTGACCATCTGACGCGTGCTGCCAGGCAGCATGGTGCTGCGGAAAAGGATGACATGCGCCTTGCCGCTGCCCTTCAACACGCTGGCGATCTGCTCGCTGACCTTGCGGACAAAATCCAGATTCAACCGACCAGACTCCAGCGAAGGTGTGCCCACGCAGATGATGCTGACCTCACTGCCCAGTACCGCCTCTTGCGCGCTCGTGGTGGCAGAAAGGCGACCTTCTTGCCTCGCCGTGCTGAGCAGATCATCCAGTTCGGGCTCAATGATAGGGCTGCGCCCCGTGTTAAAAGCCTCCACCTTTTCCGGCTGCACATCGGCACCGATGATGACATGCCCCTGCTCCGCCAAACACCCTGCGGTGACCGCGCCGACATAGCCTAGACCAAAGATGCTGACCTTCATGAGCGGCCCTCTTAGGCTGTGATTTAAAACCTGTCACGAACCAATTTCTGCGCAGAGACCCCGTGCCATCCTTCGGAAATAGGCAAGTCCCGCTTGCCCAGGGATGCGTATCCGCTGCCCATGCGCCATCTGATCCTTGTCCTCGGTGACCAGCTCAACCCTCAATCCGCAGCCTTTGATGACTTCGATCCCAAACTGGACAGGGTATGGATGGCGGAGGTGGCCGAAGAATCCACCAAGGTCTGGGTGCACAAGGCACGCATCGTCACCTTCTTGGCCGCTATGCGGCACTTTGCCACCCAGCTGCGCGCGCAGGGCGTGAAGCTGGACTACCGCAAGCTGGACGATGCGCAGAACCAAGGCTCCTTCGCGACGGAGCTGGAAGCCGCCGTAAAGCGCCTGAAGCCCAAAAAACTCATCATGGTTGAGGCAGGCGAATGGAAAGTGCGAGAGGACTTCCGCGCCGCTGCCAAACGGCTGAACATCGAGATCGAGGAACGCGAAGACAGGCACTTCATGGCAAGTTATGCGGACTTTGAGAAGCACGCCAAGGGTCGCAAACAACTGCGCATGGAATTCTTCTACCGTGAGATGCGCGCCCGCCATCAGGTGCTGATGGACGGGGCCAAACCCGTGGGCGGTGAGTGGAACTATGATAGCGAAAACCGCAAAAGCTTTGGCAAAGAAGGCCCACCATTGAAGCCCGCACCACGCCGCTTCCTACCTGATGCCATCACGAAAGAAGTCATCTCCCTGGTCGAGCAGCGCTTCGCCTCGCATCCGGGCACTTTGGCCGAGTTTGACTGGCCGCTGACGGCGGAAGACGCGCAAATCGCTCTGGCGGATTTCATCGACTATCGCCTCGCGGATTTTGGTGACTATCAAGACGCGATGTGGACACAGGAACCGTGGCTTTTTCACAGCCGACTTAGCGCGGTGATGAACCTGAAACTGCTAGACTCGCGCCAGGTCATCGCCGCCGCAGAAGACGCCTACCGAAAAGGCCGCGCGCCCCTAGCAGCGGTGGAGGGTTTCATCCGTCAGATCCTCGGCTGGCGGGAATACGTGCGCGGCATCTACTGGCACCACATGCCACAGTATGTGGAGATGAACGCCCTGGGCTGCGATCAGCAGCTGCCGAGGTTTTACTGGACTGGTAACACAGAGATGAACTGCCTAAGCGATGCGATCGGTCAGACCCTGAAGCATGGCTACGCGCACCACATCCAGCGGCTGATGGTCACCGGCCTCTTCTCCCTGCTGCTCGGCGTGCGCCCGCGTGAAGTCCATGAATGGTACCTCGCCGTCTATGTGGACGCCATCGAGTGGGTGGAGCTGCCGAACACGCTCGGCATGTCCCAGCATGGCGATGGCGGCATCATGGCCAGCAAGCCTTACATCGCCTCCGGCAAATACATCCAACGCATGAGCAACTACTGCGCTGGCTGCCGCTTTGACCCGGCCCAGTCCACTGGCCCACGCGCCTGCCCTTTCACCACGCTGTATTGGGACTTTCTGATGCAGCACGAGCCGCGCCTGCGCCTGAATCAGCGCATGTCCATGCAGGTCAAGAACCTCGCTCGCCTCAAAGACAGCGACAAAGAGGCCATCCGCACCCAGGCCAGAAAGCTACGTGAAGAGTTGGCGACGGCCGGATGAGCGCAATCCAGCGCTGCGTAAGACGATTCAGAAACGTTTGCAGAAGTTCCATGATGAACCTGCCACAGGGATCACCTGGGACGACCTGACGAACAGCATTTGCACCCGCCAGAAGGTCGCATGAAGAAGTTGATCTGGACGGCAGGAGCAGGACGCGAGTGGCAACAGGTCTATGAGCAGCTTGAAGCTCTCACGGATTTTAAACCGCTGATGGATTCTGATTAGCGTCAGATCAGCGGTTTTAATCTTCGTTGAATGACAATGTTCTTAGCACGGCAGCGGCTCTCCGTAGTAGCGGAGGTAGAAAGCTCGGCGGCGCTGCCCCGGCTTGACCGTCTGGCGTGAAGCCTCTACCCTCGCGCTATGATCTCTCGCAAGGCCATCCAGCAATACTGCGACGCCATCGCGGCCAAGTTCCAGCCGCGGATGATCATCCTTTTCGGCTCCTATGCCTATGGCAGGCCCACGGAGGACTCGGACGTGGATGTGATGGTGGTGATGCCAAAGAAGCGGTTTCGGCGGAATTTGGGCTTTCAGGTGCGCATGCAGGTGCCCGCACCATTCCCGGTGGATGTGCTGGTGGAGCCTGATGACCGGCTTGAACGCCGCATCCAGGACCGCGAGTCCTTCATCCTCGACATCACGGAAAAGGGGAGGGTTATGTATGAAGGCGTCCACGCGTGAGTGGATCAAAAAAGCGGAGTCAGACTGGCTGCTGGCCGTGTCGCTGATGCGCCGCCGGAAGCCGCCTGTGCGGGATCAAGCTTGCTTTCTCTTCCAGCAGTCTGCGGAGAAGTATGTGAAGGCGCGGATGGAGGAGGCAGGTGTCCGCATTCCCCGAATCCACCAGATCGACCAGCTCATTCAGCTTGTCGTCGGCATCGAACCTCTCTGGGCAGCTTTGATGCCCGCCGCCGCCCGCATCAGCGACTACGCCGTGCGCATCCGCTATCCCGGCAACGAGGCCACGGCGGTCGAAATGAAACGCTGCCATACGGATGCCAAAAGCATTCGCGCCGAGGCGCGTTCGGCGCTGGGGCTATGACTCGATTTTGACAGAATGCATCTTCTCTTTTGAGCAAGGCACCGGATTAATGAAAGCAGTTCACTGGGAATTAGATATCAAAGCGGTGATGCAGTCTGTGGCGCGGCGGAGTCGGCCTTTTCGGCTGACGGAGCAGGGGAAGGAGCTGGCGCAGGCAGCTCGGCAGTTTTTCCAGGTGGCGGATGATTTGCAGCGCCGGGCTGCGGATGCTGCGCATCGCGTGGTGATTGGGGCGGGCGAAACGCTGATTCAATGGCTGCTTTTCCCGGCTTGTGAGGCGATCAACCGGCAGGCGAGCAAGGTGGTTTTCACCTTCAAGAACCTCGATAGCACACGGCTCCTGGAATCGCTTCAGAACGGTGAGATCGACATCGGGTTGATCCGCCGCGAAGAAGTGACGCCGAGCCTCCTGCATTCGGAGGTATGGAGCTACGCGTTGGCGGCCTTTGTGCCCAAGATGCTGTCTCGCTCGACTGCGGCTCTCAAGCCCGAGGAACTGGCAACGCTACCATGGGCCGTTTTGGAAGGACTTGGGCACTTCCGGCAGTTTCTTGAAAGCAAGGCCACTGCGGCTGGCATCAAGCTCAATGCCGTTTTGGAGTGCTCGTCCTACACTCAAGTGGCGATGGCGATTCAGACTGGGCGGTATGCGGGTTTCCTGCCCGAGTTCGCGAAGCATGCTGCTTTTGGCGGGAACTCTGCCGTCGTGCAGCGTGCGGTGGTAAAGGAACTGCGATATGATCGCTCACTCGTTCTGGCTTGGCGCGAGGCAACGGTGCGCAACCGGCCGCTTTTGGAAAAGGTGATCGAGGCTCTGCGAGTGAGATTGGCGCGGAGCCTGTGATTTATTACCTCTCCAGCACATTCTTCGTGATGAGCACGACCTGCACGTTGTTGCCTTAAAGCCCATGCGACCAAGTGATGGCCGCACCGAGCACTGCTTGAGGTTCAACGCGACTGCGGTTTGCTGCCGAAAAAATGCCCGAGGGCTTCCATCATGCCTTCACTAGCAGGGCGAGTGCCGACGAATCCTCCATGATGCTGGACATGTGCTTTCACGGCTGGCAGGCCATTGCCTGGAGTGGCGATCATGCGAGCATGGCGGGGGTTTAGCATCGAGAGGTCATTGAAATTGTCTCCTGCAGCAAAACAGCGGGACGCGTCGATGCCGAGCAGGCGCGCTAGCTCGCTGAGGGCGGTGCCTTTGCTGTAGCCGCTGTGGGAAAAGCGCAGGTAGATGCCGTTTCGATGATACCCGATGTCGGGGAACTGTCGGGCGTGTGCGTCGATGTAGGCGCAGACGCTGTTCATTTCTTCTTCACTCGTACCGACGATGCCGAATTCACCAAAGTCACCTTCCAGAAATTGCGCGTGGGTCTGCTGGCGCAGCCACTGGCGGATGGCATCGAAAGACGCCTCATGATCGCGGACAAAGCGCTCATGGGCCTTGCGGGCTTGTTTATTCCAGCCGCCAAAGTCCACCCAGCGGCCGAGGATGCCTGGCCGGTAGATGTCGCACTCTTGAGCGATGATGTAGTCGGGCTGCATGAAGATGCCGTACTGTGCCAGGCCTGAGATCGTCTGCGAGAGACTGCGGCCGGTGTTGATGACCCAGGCGGCTCCCTGCCCGCGCAGTTGCTGGATCATCTGACCGAGCGATGGATGGAACACAGGGTCGCTCTCGGGATACACCAGCGTGCCGTCAAAGTCGAAGCAGAGGATGAAGTGAGGCGTGGGGGCTGCCATCGGGCTGAGCACAAATGTGGGCCGCTGCATGCATCGACGCCCGCCCTGAGTCAAGGGGCGTGCGCCAAGCGGACTAGAATCTGGCTGGGAAATCGGTGCTTGAGGTGTTTAGACGACCTCAGGCACCTCGAAGCCAGCACGATATTCGCGGCGAAGCAGGGCGAGGGCCTCAGGCGTGGCACTGTTGCCGATGAAGGTCTCTTTTGCTGCGTCCACTTCCAGCATCTGACCGACACGGATGTCACCGCTTTTGAGCGCGATTTCATTTGCGGCCAAGTGAGTAGGCAGATCGGTGATAACTTCCTGCCAAGGGGCGAATTCAGTGAGCGCTGCTTTGGCCTGATCGAGATCTCCCGATTTGCCTAGCTGCCAAGAGATGTTACCCAGATGGCACCACGCGCTCGAGAAGTGGATTTTTTCGATCTCGCCCTTGAGATCCTGTGGCTTCCGGCTGCGAATCGCGGCGACAAAGTTGGCCGCATGAGTTGCACCACCATCACCCTTAAACTTTTGTACGACTTTGCCATTTAGGTCATGAATGGAGCCACCGCCACGACCGCCGGCGTAGTAGCCATTTTCACATTCGATAACGAGGAAGGCACTGGTGCGCCGGCGCAGGTAAACATCGGGGGCCTTCATGCCTTTTTTGCGGGGCAGATTGTGCACATCCATCACGACCGGGATACTACCAGTGTCATAATAAATGAAGTGGGTGTTCGGCGTCTCGCCAGCATCATCCCACCCGAGACGTCCGCCGCCTGCAAGCACGCGCTTGGGCAGCGTCAATTGATCACGGAAGACGACGCTGCGCAGATCATCGAGGATATGCGGCCCCCAGTTTCCGAGTTCGCCATTACCGGTGTTCCAGACCCAGTGCCAGTCGTAGTGAAATCTCTCCCGCAGGATCGGGATGTCCTGCGCGGGGCCGAGCCACAGGTTGTAGTCCACGTTGGTTGGCGGGGTGATGGGCGCGGTGCGTTTGCCGATGCTGGCCCGCATGCCGTAGTGATTGCAGCGCACGTATTTGATTTTCCCCAACGCACCCGTGTCTAAGTAGGCCTTCAGTTCGTCATGAAAGGGGTCGCTACGCTGCTGTGTACCGCCTTGGACAATGCGATTGTACTTTCGGGCAGCCTCGACCAGCTTGCGGCCTTCCCAGATGTTGTGGGAGATGGGTTTTTCCACATACACATCCTTACCGGCTTGGCAGGCCCACAGTGAGGCGAGCACATGCCAGTGATTGCCGGTGGAGACACAGACGGCGTCGATGTCCTTATCCTCCATGACCTTGCGCAGATCTTGGGTCGTCTTGGCAGTTGGGTATTTTTGCTTGGCTTTGTCGATCGCGATGGTGTCCGCATCACACAGGTAGGCGATTTCTACCCCTGGCACTTTGGCTAGACGTGCGGCATTACCACTACCCTGTCCGCCGAGACCAATGACCGCGATGCGGATGCGATCATTCGCCCCTAGCACACGCGTGGCAGATAGGGCAGTGGTCGCGAGCGCGGCATCGCGCAAAAAGGAACGTCGGGTAGTGGTATTCATGAATTTAGGAAGAAAGGCAACGCACGTGGGAAGGTCAAGCTGTCAGGAAATACAGCCCCAAAACAAAGGTTCAAATCCTGCTATCTAACCTCTCATCATCACCCTGGTTACTGCTCTCTCCAAAACGACCCAAACACTTTATGTATTCACAATGTAAATTGATACGAATACAAAGTGTTTATTTTGTGACCACATTTTAACCTCTCTCGTTTTAACGAATGGCTTCGATTCTTAACCCGAAGCCTTTTGACTATGAAATCCTTAATCCTACTCAAATCAAAATACACGCTACCTTGGGTCACCGTGGTAAGCTTACTCAGCACTCCTCTGGTCGCGAGCACACCTCCGCCAGATCTCGACCGTGATGGTATTCCAAATATCGTCGACCCAGATGTGGACAATGACGGTGTGCCGAACCGCCTCGATCGTAACATCGACGGTGGCCGAGCCCGGACGGGACCTCTGCGCAATCGCCAGATCGGTGATTCACTGCCCAATAACTCGCCTGCAGAACTCGACATGGATGCCGATGGCCTGATGGATAACTCTCCGCTTGAAACGGACATCGATGGGGATGGACTGGAAGATGGTGCCAAAGGCGAATTTGACATCGATGGCGATGGTGTGGCCAATGGACTGGATGGAGACGTGGACGGCGACAGCATCGGTAACCCCACGGACAACGACTTCGATGGCACGGGCATTAATGATGACATTCTCTTCGAGGGAGGAAATCCCTCTGCCTATGTCGATGATAGCGAGGCAGCGGACCTAATCCGCCTAGTGGATAGTGAGGTTCGCAAAAG
>JBIKYV010000018.1:0-37750 GCA_044355075.1 Prosthecobacter sp. | reverse complement strand
GAAGAAGCGTTCGAATCGGTGGTCGGTGGAGTCATTGGGATCGCGGTCGCCCGTGGCATGGCCGTAAAAGAGCCCCAGTCGGGGCAGCCACGCATGATCACGCCAGGTGTAACCGAGCTCGAAAGTACCGCCATAGCCTTCGAGGTTTTGCGGACCACTTTCCCCGGTCTGATAGATGAAAGACAGGTCAAAATCGAAGCCAGTGCCGGGTAGAAAGCCATAGGCGCGCAGGCCTGGTGCATGCACCAAGCGATGCGCCACGCTTCTCTGGGCAGATTGGTGAAGAGCTAAGTAAAAGGGTTCCAGGGTGACCGCCTCAGACCATCCCCGCCAGTGCCCGATCAGGGAATACATCCATTGGCCGGAGATGGGGGCATCACCTTCATACTTTTCGCGTTGTAGCGGCTGCACGGCCAAGAGGTCTAGTTGCCAGTCGTTGGTTTCTTGACCTAGGCTGCCGTGAAAGCCCTGGAAGGTGTTCGCCGTGTTGCGCCACTGATTGTTGCCGATGAGACGTCGATCGAGAAATTCGAAGTTATGAATGCCGTAGCGCAGGCTGAGTGGGCGCTCATTTCTGAGCGCATCGTGGCCAAGCAGGTCGTCAAAAAAAAGCTCTGCATACAGGCGGATGACCTCAAGCTCATTCACATCTCGGGTATCGCGTGGGTAGCGGCTGTGGAAGCGGCGAGAGTCTTGCAGCTCAAAAGCGAAACGGAAGGGATCGAGTGCATCGTGGACGCCGAGGTAAAAGCGGGTGCGATGCAAGAAGGGCTGGTCGAGCCCTACCTCAGGGCGGCGCAAGTCATCGTCGCGATACTCATAGCGAAATCGGTAGTCGAGGCCGATGTCGAGCCAGGTTGCTTCCTTCAGCCAAGGCTGGTCGCTTTCGTGAGCATGGCGTGCATATCTGGGTAGATCAGGATCACGTGTGGTGCTGTAACTTTTGGGCGCTCGGTAGTAGCTCTCTGCCGCCGCCGGAAAGCAAGGCACCAGCCAGAGGATGAGAGAGCAGCAAAGAGAGCGTGTCAGCACGGAAGACAGTTACTTCTCATGCCGACTTTTATGCTTTAGGCAAGTCGCAGCAATTAGCGTTGCTTGGTCATGGCTCCACGCAGGGCCGTGCGGTAGTTCACGACGGCGTCGGCGATGGCTCCTGCGACGGAGGTGCGGTAGGTCTCGGACGCGATCATGCGGCATTCGCTACCATTGGTGACAAAACCGCCTTCAAAGAGGATGCCAGGGCGTTTGCAGCCAGTGAGCACGCTCCACTGGGCGCGCTTGATGCCGCGATCGACGAATTTGAATCGGCTGATGACCATGGCGTGGATGGCCGTGGCCAGGGCGATGTTGGCCGAGTCATGTGAGTTTCCTGTGAGGCCATAGGCATTAAACCCGCCACCGCGCTCCAAGCTGGCGGCGCTGCCTTGCGGGGTGAGGGCAAAGGTCTCGATGCCCGTGGCTGCACTGCCACCGGAATTGAAGTGCAGGCTGATGAAGATGCTACGCGGTATGGAATTCGCGATAGCGACGCGGCCGCTGAGCGAGATAAAGGTATCTGTGGAGCGTGTCAGTATGACCTTGAAGCCTTTTTGCTGAAGCGCGTTCTTCACGGCGTAGGACATGCGCAGGGCGAAGTCTTTTTCGTAGCCATAAATGCCGCGTGCTCCAGCATCATGACCGCCATGGCCTGCATCGACGACGACGGTGTCGAACGGCTCAGCGTCGCTGATGTAGGTGGGACGTAGTACGGGGTCGATGAGCTTGCAGAGATCCAGTCGCGAAAAGAGCGCGCGGCCCGAGGACTCTAGCACAGGGAAACTGAGGATGAACTTGATGCTGTTGATCAGCATCACTTGACTGCCGATTTGAGCTTTTAAAACAATACGCCCTGGAGAGGTTAGCCACACGTGGGTGCCATTTACTTTGTAGGAAGTGAAGCGGTAGAAATTGTGGATGCTCTCCGCGGTGACATAGTCGCGTCCATTCACTTTCACGATCTCCCAGCCTGCGTTTTTGCTGTTGGTTGGCAGGATCTGGTGGCTAGGCCTTGGAGCTTCAGTGGCGGCGGCTTGGCTGACTGTGGTTGGCTTGTCGTTATCGTCATGACCGAATTCGCCATCCATCCCTTTCCCTGGGGTTGACTCAGAGGTTGTGCTGGTAGCCTTAGCGGGGTTGGGCTTGGGCACTGCGGGTTTGGCTTGAGGGGAGCCTGGGGAGCTACCTTTACGGCTGCTCTGAGTCACGGTGCCCTTGGGCTTGATGGTAATTTTTTCTCGCTTGGCGTTGCTGCTGGAGGTGGAGGTCTTCGCCTTGGGGGCTTCTTGCGCCTCTGGCGGTGGCGCTGGTGGCTCTGGCGGTGTCTGGGCAGGGGCATCGCCCACTTTGAAAAGTCGCTTCAGGAAGCCAGGCTGATCGCTTGCAGTTGGGACGGTGACATCGGCATGAAGCGCCCTGACAGGGCAAAGCAGAGCTGCCATCAGCAGGGCGCAAGCGCAAGGGAGCGAGGGCGCGGGCAGATTTTTCATCACAGCGTGGTAAGGGAGCGAACGAGGAGCGGACCGGCCGCCGAGGGCGTGCAGAGTAACCTGCTCCTGCCCAATGGCAAACCTGAGATCGCTCTACGTCGCAACTCTACCAGCGGAAGTGCTGATTCATCCAGCTGAGGGCAGCTGCCAGCAGGCCGAATACGATTAGCAGTTCCACCAATTTGCCGATGCGAGCCCGTTGTTGCGCGCGGCGCTGGGCTTGGGGCAGTTTGGATGGGCGGCGGGCCTGAAGGGTGGCTGTAGGGCGCAGCGGGGGTAGGGTATCGCGCGAGGCAAGGCGCCGCTCTCCGATGATGACAGGAGAGGAGGCGATGGCACACTCTAGCCGTGTGATCTCGCTTTCGAGCTCGCGGGAGTGAGATTCGAGCTGCTTCATGCGAGTGCGTGAGGTGCGCGCGGCCACAGGTAGGGGCTCAAGCTGTTCGGGGACGCGGCAGGGGCGTGCGGCTCGGGTCTTCTTGTTCATGTGGCAGGATGGCGGGGTGTCTTGTCTTGAGAAGCCGGGCGGGAGTCCCGGTGATGAGCAAAGAGTCCAGATCAGAAGATCAGGCGGGCGATGATCAATAACAGAACCAGGGCGGTGATGAGTGCTGCATTGAAGGCAAAACCACGCTTTGCCCAGGTGAACCAATCTTCATGAGTGGAAGCCAGAACAGCGCTGACATTTGCTGGTGTTGCTTGAGGCAGATCACCCCGTGCTTCAGCGCTAGCTTTGCTAGATGCTAGGGCAGCATGGATGGGTGAGATCACGGGCGGTAGGTCTGTGAGCGCGCTGGGGCGCTGGGCACCAAGACGATGCACACCTTTTTCATAGGTCACTTCCGTGTCGGTGAGTGAATTGATGGCGCGGTCAAGTTCTTGGTCGATTTGGCTACGCTGCCAGCGCTCGGGCAGGAAGGTTTTCAAGTCGTTTAGGCAATCTTCGAAGTCGCTCTGTGTCTGGCATAGGTCTTCGATGCGGCGGCGGGTGTTTTCGAGTTCCGTGGAGATGGACTGGAGAGCCTTTTCCAGCTTTTCCGTCATCTCCTTTTTGCCGTTCACAAAGCGCTCCTGCTTCATGCGCAGGTTTTCCAGGATCTGTTTTTGGCGTTCGACTTCTTCTTGCTGGGCGCGCAAGGCTGTCAGGCGTTTTTGAGCTTCCCTGACCTGCTGGTCCATTTCTTCCATGGAATCCTCTCCCTCGAACCGAAGCAAATGGTCCTCTATGCCGGCTCCAGATGGAGCAGTGGAAGGATAGTGACGAATTTGCATCGAGAGTGCTAAATTTTTTATTTAGCGCTATAAATACTACAGATATATTAAATAATCGAGCTTTTTCGTGCTTTTTTTGGCGCGTTGCCAAGGTATTCTTCCGAACACTATTGTAAGAATCGTTACGCCAATCAGAGCGCTGATTTCCCCAAACAGCATCTCTTTCGGGCTTACAGAAACCTTTTTGATTACGGTCAGGTGCCAGCCGACTGCGTCTGGCAGAGCTGTGACGACAGCGGAAGCTAAAATGTACATAAAGCTGCTGATCAGGCATACGGTGCCGCCGAAGCCGGAAATGATACGTGCGGGGTTAGGTTCGCGGAAATTGGGCAGTAGTGCTCCTAAAGACAGGGAGAGGGCAGTCAGGCCATAGCTTTGTAACATCATGGAACTGCAGAAATATAGGGTGCGTCGAAGCGGTAGCTGGAGTGACAGACTGGACAAGATAATCAGGATGGCCGTGATGAAGGCAAAGATAGTAGCGATCATGCGTAGCTTCAGGTTGAGCACGCGATCCAGCGACAAGGGTGATAGGCCGAGAATCCAGAGTCGGCGTCCCTCCATGCTGAACTGGGGGAAAACAAAGCGCGTGGTCAGGGTGGATAGAGCTAGGCAGCAGACCAGAAGGTTCAGGTGGCTAACGACCAGTGTCCAAAAGGGATTTTGCAGATCGTAACCGAGGTGGCGCAGGTTAGCCGAATACATGAGCAGCAGGCCGAAGACGAGTAGGCACTGCCCCCATTGAACGGGCTCGCGCAGGAAGGTGCGCGCGTCTTTCACCAGCAGCGCATAGCAGGCCCGGTCCATTCGCAGCAGCGACCTGCCTAGCCGACCTGGAACTGCGGGCGGGTCCTTTTCAAACCAATCTAAGCCTGCAGATCGCCGAGCCAGCGGCGTGGCGGTCATGACCCGATGCCAAGCTGGGACAAAAAGCGCGTGCCCGAGGCGAGCCGTGACCAGCATGGCAAAGAAGGCATTTGCCAGCAGGACGAGCAGAAAAAAGCTAGCCTTTGCCACCAACCCGCGCCCACTGGAGAGAAGCACCTCTGCCATCCAAGTGCTGGGCAGTAGCGGGTGCATGCAGATCTCCGTGTGGCTTAGCACCTCATGAAGTCCCCCGATGAGATCACCGATGGCACGTGGCTCCGCAACGGCGGTCCAGAATCGGCTCAGAGCCAAGATACCAAGCCCCACGCCTAGGATTGCTGCTAGCCGCCACCACCAGCGTTGGGCATGACGCACCAGAATCAGTAGCGCCCAGGTGGACACATTTGCACTGATCGTGACCAAGCAAAGCAGCCCGACCAAGCCATAAACATAAAAGAGTGGTCCACTATGAAACAACTTACCAAGCGCGAGCAAAATCGGGGCGCTAAGTACGATGAGCCCCCAGCTCGCTAGTGCCATGCCCTCCAGCGTCTTCCACATGACCATGCTGCGCACGGGCAGCGGCAGCGCCACCTGCCACTCCATCTCTCGACGGCGAAAGAGGCTCATGCCTGTGATCGTGGCGTTTGAGATCACGAGCATGACCGAGAAAAAGAAGAACATCAGAAACACCAGCCGCTCTGTCAGCAGTGGGCCGAAGATTGGTGTGAGGTGAATGTAGGCTAGACCGCGCTCCACCATGAAATAAGCCACGAGCGCATACAGCAGCAGAAAGCCGCCCAGCGTCGAGCCGAGTAGCCGATTTTTTGCCAGCAGGTCCTGCGCTTGATGCCGTAGCACCCGGACTTGGGTCTTGGCTAATAGCAGGGTGGCGGCAGCGCTCGTCATGGCTCAGGGCATACGTCCGAGCAACCCTCAGCAGCAAGCCTCAATGCCGTCGTTGTGCAAAGCTGGAGTTGATTGCTTTGCTACCTGTGGTCAGAAATCTACATGTCACCTCGCTGCTTTTCCCTCTGTTTATGGCTTTTGCTTGGGATGCTTTGGGTTCAGCCCTGCTCGGCCGGTCAGCCGGGTCAGCACGCCTCGCTTTTTGGCAGAGTCATGTGTGGTTATCAAGGTTGGTTTAGCACGTTGGCAGATGCCCCAGGCTGGCGTCACTATGGTTTTGAAAAGCCCGGCCAGTGTCATATTGATCTCTGGCCTGACCTTTCCGAATTCTCCGCCGAAGAGCGGCACGATACGCCCCTGAAACTCCAAGATGGTCGCCAGGCTCAGGTCTTTAGCTCGGCGCATCCAACGACGGTGCGTCGCCACCTTCAGTGGGCGCGCGATCACGGGATCGACGGGCTTTTTCTCCAGCGCTTTGGTGCCTCCGTGCGAGATCGGCAGAACCGTGCTTTTTGCGATGCTGTGCTTGCCCAAGTCCTCTCTTCCGCAGAGTCTACCGGACGCTCCTTTGCTGTGATGTATGATCTTTCCGGGCTGCGTGCGGGGGAGATCGAGCGTGTCGTCATGCAGGACTGGAAGTATCTGCGTCAGGAGCTCCACGTGCTGAACAGCCCCGCCTACCAGCACCATGCCGGGCGCCCCTTGATCGCCGTCTGGGGCATCGGATTTGGCGATGGGCGGGACTACACGCTCGAGGAGTGCCATGGCCTGTTACGTTTCCTGCGTGATAATCCCGAATTCGGAGGCCTCAGTGTCATGGTTGGCGTGCCCTGGGGCTGGCGCACGCTGGACCGCGATGCCATGGCTGATCCGCATCTGCATGAGGTGCTGGCCAAAGCCGACGTGATCAGTCCATGGGCCGTGGGGCGCTATCATGACCTCGATTCGGCAACACGGCAGATTCGCGAAGTGCACGCAGCTGATGCCGCCTGGTGCTTGCAGCGTGGCAAAGACTATCTGCCGGTGCTTTTCCCAGGCTTTAGCTGGGCTAATCTCATGCGCCTGCGCGGCCAAGAGGCTGCGCTGAATCAGGTGCCGCGGCTGGGTGGGCGTTTTTTGTGGCATCAGGCTCAGGAGCGCCTGCACCAAGGCGTCAACATGCTCTACGTGGCTATGTTTGATGAAATGGATGAGGCTACCGCGATTTTCAAAACGACCGCTGATGTGCCTGTGGGCACGGCTGGGTTTGTCACGGAGCCCGAGTTGCCCTCCGACCACTATCTTTGGCTGACCGGCCAGATCGGCCGTGCCTTGCGTCGTGAGATCCCGCTCTCGAAGATGTTGCCAGTGCGTCAGGCACCCTGAGCTGAAAAAGCGAGACTTCGCGGGAAATGAGATCGTTTCCTTCTCGTTCCCGTGCTTGCCCCAGAGCTAGACGCCCACCACCTTCCTGCCATCCATGATTGTTTCCCTCACCTCGCGGATCCTCCGCACCGTCGATCCTGTCTGCCTCGCCAAGATCGGCTGGAACTTTGGCTACAAAGGCGCACGCTCGGTCTTACTCTTCAAAAAGCGCATGGAGCAGGGCCAGTTTTTCCCGCCCTTCTTGTACATTTCCATTTTAAACTCCTGTAACCTGCGCTGCCAAGGCTGCTGGGTCGATGTGGACAAGCCGCGCGAGGCTATCTCACTCGATGAGCTGAATAAAATCATTCACGACGCTAAGCAGCATGGGAATGCCTTCTTTGGCCTGCTGGGCGGTGAGCCTTTCATGCACCCTGAGCTGCTCGACCTGCTGGCTACGCATCCCGATTGTTACTTCCAGATCTTCACGAATGGCCAGCTTATCACCGAAAAGACAGCTACCGCTTTGCGTAAGTTGGGCAATGCCACCCCGCTCGTGTCAGTCGAAGGCAACAGCAGTGTCAGTGATGAGCGTCGTGGCAACAAAGATGTCCTCAACCGTACCCTGCGTGGCCTTCGGAACTGCCTGGATGCAAAGCTCCTGACCGGTGTGGCGACCAGTCTCTGCCAGACAAACATCGACGATCTGCTGACCCGCGAGTGGTTACAAAGACTCATCGACATGGGCGTGCATTACACTTGGTATCACACCTACCGCCCTGTCGGACCCAAAATCAATGAACAGCTGGCTCTTAGCCCGGAGCAGATCACTAATGTTAGGCGCTTCGTCACCGACATGCGTGCGGAGATGCCTATCGCCATCGTCGATGCCTACTACGACCACAACGGCAAGGCCCTATGCCCCATGGCCACGGGTATCAGCCACCACATCGGGCCCACCGGTGGCCTGGAGCCTTGCCCGATCATCCAATTCGCTAAAGAGAATGTCCGAACACAACGCAACATCTTCGACGTCTTCACCGAGTCCGAGTTTCTCAAAGATTTCCGGGAAACTGCTGCCCAGCACACGCGCGGCTGTATCGTCCTAGAGCGTCCTGATTTGGTGAAGCAACTCGCCCTTAAGCATGGCGCCCGTGACACCACGATCCGCCAGACCGCATTGGCCGAGGTGGACGGCATGAAGCCGCGCACTAGCCAGTGGCGGGAGGAAGAGGAAATCCCCGAGAAGCACTGGATGTACAAGATCGCCAAACGCTTCTTCTACCATGACTTTGGTGTCTATCAGCAGCTCGATCCGCAAGCGCATAGCCCGAAGAGCTAGAGCTACATCAGCCTAGGAAGGATTGATCCAGAAGCAGCACGCCTATGTTGGATCCTCGCTCATAAACGCGCGGAGAATCCGCGCCTCCTAATTGCTCTGATAATTAATTAATCTTTAAATTAAAGATTTTATTGTTTCTTTAATCCTGCATTATTGCCAGACTTACTCGTGGCGAATACCGCCCGCCAGTCCGCTCCATGAGCCTCTCGTTTTGCAGCATGTTCCCTTTTAATAAGGATACGGGTCACTCAGTGACGCTTCCTGCATCGCCGGAGCAAGGACTCCAAGCCTCTGCCTCTCTCCTACAAGCTCCCCCGCTCAATGCTTCCAGCTCCTTCGGGATGCCTTTTTTGACCACTCAGGCCGGTAAGCAAGAGAGCGTGGCAGCAGTCTCACCATTCAGTTTTCCGTTGGCGGCACCGTCGTCCACTTCGCTTTTTCATGCCGCGCCGATGCCAGAAGCGCTGGCTTCTGCATCTGTCCCGCCGCCTAAGTCTCAGGGGCCGTCTCTTCCTTTCGCTGAAATGAGCGTAGATGAAGTCTCTATCCCCAGGGATCTAACAGGAAAAGCGCTGGTTGCTTTTCCAGTGAGTCCTTTCGCGCCAAGCGCTGCTGGTTTTGCCCAGACTGGTGAAACCGCACCACATCTCGCTGCCGCAGAGTTGGATGGGATTTCTCCCTTCGGCATGGCCGACCTAGAGGCTGCCGCTAGCTTCAAAGCTCCGTTGATGCCACCGCCATCGCCGCCCCTGGCATCTGCCCTTCGTCCGCTGATCCGTTCTCAACCCGGCGGCATCACCCATTTTTTAGAATCCTCTCCTCCGGCAGTACAGCAATCGACGGCACCTTTGCCACCTAAGGTGGGCAGTTCTTCTAGAGCCAGCATTCAGGCTCATGCTACCGATCCTGATCAGATCGTGCTGCGTGCTCTGTTGGACACGGATGCTGAACTTTGCTCTCCCAAGGTCGTGGAATTGGTCTGCCGCCTGCCAGGCATCGCAGCCTGTGTCTACCTGCATTCTAAAGGGGTAGTTTCGCACATAGATGCGCAGAAACCCCAGGCCTATGAGTTTCAAAAACAAGCCACGGAGCTGGCGACTCACCTGAGGAGCCTAGCCCCACTGATTGGCATGAAAGACAATGAGACCTTCATGATTCAGTCCGGTGAACGCATCATGACATTTTGTTTCCCAGGCGATACGATTTTCGCTGTACTCCACGATAGGGAGCCGACACTCAGTCAGCGCGATAAGATCACCCTGATCGCTCGCGAGATGGTGAAATTGCAAAGCTGAGCCATGGACTGCAAAGACGAGTCTGGAGCAGAAGTGAGCCTATATTCCCGAGTTAGCGCTGATGCGTGCTGCGGTTGTTTTTTGCTGCTGGCGTCAGCCAGACGGCGCGCTAACGCTAATGCTTTCTTGTTGTGCTAGCTCCTCTTGCCCACCTTTCCCAGCTCTCGGAGCGCAAGCGTTCCGGCCCTCCTCTTGCAGTCCTGACGGCCTACGATTACCCTACGGCTCGCCTGTTGGATGAGGCGGGCGTGGACCTCATTCTGGTTGGGGACTCGCTCGGCATGGTGGTGCTGGGACTGCCGGACACCACCGGGGTGACGCTGGAGATGATGCTCCACCACACAGCCGCGGTCCGGCGGGCTGTCAAACGTGCCCCAGTCATCGCGGACCTGCCTTTTCACAGCTACCAAACCCCTGAACAGGCGTTGGCGAGTGCGCGGCGGCTCATGGATGTGGGGGCGGATGCGGTGAAGCTGGAGGGGGGAGTCGCTTTAGTTCCGCAGGTGCGGGCGATTGTGCAGACGGGTATTCCTTTTGTGGGGCATATCGGCATGTTACCTCAGAGCGTTCGTGAAGAGGGTGGCTACAAAAAAAAGGGCAAGACGCCTGAACAAGGTCAGCAGCTCTTGGCGGATGCACGGGCGCTCGATGAGGCTGGCGCGCTGGCCATAGTGCTGGAGAGTATGGTGCCCAATATCGCGACCGACATTACCCGCGCTGTGCGTGCCAGCACGATTGGCATCGGCGCTGGGCATGATACCGATGGTCAAGTGCTAGTCACCCATGACTTGGTGGGTGCATTTCCGTGGTTCCGTCCGCCTTTTGCCAAAGCCAGGGCGGATATCGCGGGAGAAACCTTGCGTGCAGCGCAGGAATACATCCGCCAAATACAGCGTTAGGTATCTGCGTGTCAGGTCAGGCCTTTTTGCCGCTTCGCATGCACTGCCGCCGAGTATTCGCTACTGTTGAAATCCACGTAGGCCTCGGAGAGATCTGTGGTGAAGACGTTGTGGCTAGCAGTGCCGGTGTTCAGATCGATGGTGACGGTGAAGCGCGGTTCTTTGACGACCTTTTCCAGGTCGGTCACAGGCGTCTTCGAGGTCAGGCCGCCTGAGCAGGCGATGAGGCCATTGAAGTAAATGTCGATGAGTTCCTCTTTGATGCGGGCACCGGAGTAACCGACTGCATGGATGATGCGGCCCCAATTCGGGTCGCTGCCATTGAAAGAACATTTCACCAGCAGGCTTTTCGCTACGGCTTCGGCTGCCTTTTTGGCATCAGCCTGGGTGCGGGCGTGCAATACACGGATTTCGACGAATTTGGTCACACGCTCGCCATCGCTGACAATCATCTTGGCCAGCTCCATCATCACCTTTTGCAAGGCGCGGCGGAACAGATCCGCCTCTGGGCTGCCCTTTTTGATGGCTGGTGCGTCGGCCTGACCATTGCTCATGACGATGACAGTGTCGTTTGTGCTGGTGTCACCGTCGATGGTGATCCGGTTGAAGGACTGATCCACCGCAAAGCGCATGGCGCGCCGGAGTTCGTCTTTGGAAACCTTAGCATCGGTGGTGATGAAGCTGAGCATGGTGGCCATGTTCGGGCAGATCATACCTGCGCCTTTGGCGATGCCGCCGATGCGGAAGCTGGCTCCTGAAGGCAGCGGCACCTGGATGGCGTAGCTTTTCGGCTTCGTATCGCTAGTCATGATGGCCCGTGCGGCATCGTCGCTACCCTCAGAGGTAAGTTTTTCTGCCAGTTCTGCCACACGAGGCAGGATACGCTGAATGGGCATGTTCATGCCGATGATGCCGGTGGAGCAGACGAGCACCTCACGCATCCGCACGTTGAGTGCCTCAGCCGCTGCTTTGCACATGGCCTTGGCGTCTTGGATGCCCTGAGGGCCCGTGCAGGCGTTAGCATTACCACTGTTGGCGATGATGGCGCGTGCTTCCCCAGCCTTCACATGCTGCTGAGAGACGCGTACGCAGGCGGCACGCACCTTGTTCGTGGTGAACACGGCATCGGTGATTGCAGGTGTGTCGGAGAGAATGAGAGCTAGGTCTAGCCGTGTGACTTCGGGATTCTTGATGCCGCAAGAAATCGCGGCAGCCCGAAAGCCGTGCGGCGCGGTAACGCCGCCTTCGATAGATTCGAAAGGTACGCGTGCCTGGGAGGAGGTTTCCAAGTCAGTGGTCTTCATCGGGAGTGCGGGATGAGTTTAGATGGAAAGCAGTCCTGCCACAGCTTCGAAGCCATGGATGAGGTTGAAGTTTTGCACGGCTTGGCCGGAGGCACCTTTGCCAATGTTATCTTCGGTGCTCATGAGGATGAGCTGACCAGAGCGGGCATCGTAGGACCAGCCGATGTCGATGAAATTGGTGCCGACCACGTTCTTTGTGTCAGGGCTCTGGTTTCTGCCGAGCAGCCTAACGAAAGGCTGTCCTAGATAAGCGGCGGCCAAAGCCTCGCCGACTTGAGCGGCATCCACGCCGCTGCGCAGGGTCGCAAAGGTGGTTGTGCAGATGCCGGAGTGACATGGCACGAGGTGGGGGACAAAGCTCAACTTCACGGGCCTGCCAGCGGCTAGGGATAGCTCTTGGCCGATCTCACTCAGATGTCGATGTTTGGGAACGCTGTAGCTGCGGAGACTGTTTTGTACCTCGCAGAATAGCAGCGGTACACTTTCCTTCCGCCCTGCACCACTCGCGCCGCTCATGCTGGAGATGCAGAGGGGGGATTCGTCTAGCAAACTCGCTTTTAGTAGAGGGATTAGCGGCAGGAGGATGCTCGTGGGGTAGCAGCCAGGGCAGGCGATGAGGCGTGCCTGGCGGATTGCTTCGGCGCGCACTTCAGGCAGGGCATAAACTGCTTCCTCCAGTAGCTGTGGAGCTGGATGCGGATGGTCGTAAAATTCTTCGTAAAGCTCAGCACTGCGCAAGCGGAAGTCCGCGCTCAGGTCGATGACCTTTATGCCTGCGTCCAACAGGCCCTGGGCATACTCCAGTGAAACACCATGCGGCAGCGCGAGAAAAGCGACCTTGGCTCCCGTTGCCTTTAGCGTTGCGAGGTCAGGCGCGGTAAACTTCAGGCAATCTGCCACGCCCACACCACGGAAGCGCGGGAATTCATCCGACAAAGCCTTGCCAGCTAGAGCGCGCGATGTCACCGCCACAAGCTCAGCATGGGGATGGCGGAGTAGGAGGCGGAGAAGCTCGATGCCGGAATAACCACTAGCACCGAGAACAGCAACTTTAACGGATGAAGACATCGGGAAAAACGGCGGTGAGAATGGATCACGCTGTGTCAGGTGCAACCGCGATTTCACTCATCGCAGCGTCACCGAATCAGTGCTTAGCGCACCTATATTTATTCTTCGGTGGCTACTTGCTGAACTAATGGTTGGGTTGTACTCGCTGACTGCTGGATGCAACCTCACTGCGTTGATCTTCTGCATGGATGAAATTTCATGTCACTAGCTTCCCATGCTCATGATTGCCTCAAAGAAATGGACATAGTGACTCCGTAGGGACTCCTCTTGACACCTTCGGGCCACGCCTCCATTCTGCCCGCCCTTTTTCACCCCCCATCCTATGGCTCAAGAAACCTCCCTGCTGCTGCTGAAGCCCGATTGTGTCGCCCAAGGTCTGAACGGCGAGGTCTTGCGTCGTCTGGAGGCGCAAGGGTTTCGCGTACGAGGCATCAAGATGATTCAGCTCACGGATGACATCCTTAAGGAGCACTATTCGCACATCGCAGACAAGCCCTTCTTCCCTGATGTGGCAGGATTCATGAAGAGCAAGCCTGTCATTGCCTTGGCCCTTTCTGGCGAGAACGTGATCTCCCAGGTTCGCGATCTTCTGGGCCCGACCGACTCGAAAGCAGCTCCGAAAGGCACCATCCGTGGTGACTACGGTAGCGACAAAATGACCAATGTGGTCCACGCCTCAGACTCCCCCGAAGCGGCGGCGGTTGAGTTGAAGCGCTTTTTCAACGATGGAGAGATTTTCAATTACTGAGCTGAATCCCCGGTTGACGAACCGGTGAGGTCAGTTAGTCTCACGACCCTTTTTCCCCGAACCCCTTAGCACCAGCACCTTATGGCCAAAGTCTGTCAGATCACCGGAGTCACCGTTACCCGCGGGCATCACATTCACCGCAGCGGTAAAGCCAAGAAAGAAGGCGGTATCGGTAAGCACATCACGAAACGCGTGAAGCGCGTCATCTTCCCTAACCTGCGCACCAAGCGCATCTGGGTGCCTGAACTTGGCAAATTTGTCACCGTGAAGCTCTCTGCACGTGCGTTGAAGACCGTGAATAAAAACGGTGCCTTCAAGGTGCTGAAAGAGGCAGGCGTCATTTAATCGGCGCTCCTGGTTCCATCCATTTCACCAAAAGGCAGGCTGCGGCCTGCCTTTTGCATTTTGTGGCAGGCTTGAGGCGTATCCTGCGCTGCTTGGCATCCCGGCTTGCGCGGCTTCCTTTCCACAGCAAAAAAGACATTTCCCCTACGATCCTCGATTCCCAAACCTGTTTATGAACCTGACACGAACCGCCTACGGCACCTGGAGTGGTGGCCGTTTCATGCACTACGGTGAACAGCTCTCCGAAGAGCATTACATGCAACTGATGCGCGATGCTTTTCACAAAGGTGTGCGAACCTTTGTCACAGCCGATGTTTATGGTGTCGGCCGTGCGGATGCCTTGCTGGGTGAGGCTTTGAAAGGTATCCCGCGTGAGGAATACTGCCTGGTTGGCATCATTGGCCATGATATTTACGAGGGCATTCGCCAAGGGTCACGTGGCTACCCACGTTTCACTGACCCGTCGCTGCGCGGTCCCGACCAATATTACGATTACCTGAAGATGGCGGCAGAGAAGAGCCTGGAGCGCTGCCAGACCTCCAAGTTCGATCTGCTGATGCTGCATAACCCGGACAGCATCGCCTACACCAGTGAGAAAGTTTGGGATGCCTTCACGGCGTTGAAAAACGAAGGGCTGACCGATCGTCTCGGCATCGCCCCTGGACCTGCCAATGGCTTCACGCTCGACATGATCGAATGCTTCGAGCGCTTCGGAGACCGCATGGACTGGGCGATGATCATCTTGAATCCCTTTGAGCCTTGGCCTGGCCAGCACGTGCTGCCTGCTGCTGAAAAGCATAGCGTGGACATTCTGGCGCGCGTGGTGGACTACGGCGGCCTTTTCCACGATGACGTCAAGCCCGGTCACAAATTCCGCGATGGCGATCATCGCACGCATCGCCCTGGCGAGTGGATTGAGCACGGTGTGCAAAAGCTCGAACAAGTGCGCCCCATCGCGCAGAAGCATGGGCTGACCATGCTGCAACTGGCCTGCCAGTGGACCCTGGGCAATCCTAGCGTGAAGAGCGTGGTGCCGACACTGATCCAGGAGCACGGTGAAGGCGCCCGTACCATCGAGAGCAAGCTGGATGATCTAGCTGCGCTGCCGCCTCAATGCCTGAGTGTTGATGAAGTCGAGGCCATCCGCCGCATCGGTGACAACACCGGCTGCATGATGCTGAAGGGGGCCAGTGTGCGTCATGCTGGGCAGGAAGCTCGAGCTGATGAATGGCCTCTGCGTGATGAATTGCTGGCGTTGGCACGCCGCTGGAATCTCACTGAAGCTTGGTAAGCATTCTTTATGAAAAAACGGCTGGAGGCGTAAAACCTCCAGCCGTTTTTTTTGAAGTTGGTCATCTCACCAAGTCCTCGGGCGTTACGCTCCGAGCTTAGGCGAGTGCAGGGCATCACGAATCGCCGTTGTCCCAGCGCCGTGGTTTGAAGCCACCGCCGCCGCCGCCGAAGCGCTTGCCGCCACCACCACCGCCACGGTCATCAAAGTCACGCCGTGGTCCGTAGGGTTTTTTGAAACCACCGCCACCGCCGCCTTTGTAGCCGCCACCTCCTGGCTTGCCTCCGTAGCCACCGCCGCCGCCCCCAAAGCGAGGCTTGCCAGCATAGCCGCCACCACCTTCGCGGTCACGGGGTGGTCCATCGAAATCACGACGCGGAGGGCGTGGGGACCAGTTGGCCGCTCCGCCGCCACCTTCACGATCCGCGTGATCCATGCGCACGTCGCGGCCACGGAAGGTCGCGCCTTCGATGCTAGTCAGCACAGCAGGGGCAAGCTCATCAGGCACTTCGACAAAGCTGCATTTGGGTAGCACATCGATGCTGCCGATGCTGCCGGCTGGGATTTGGCAGGTGTTGTAAATGATCCCTGCGATATCGCCTGGACGGGCATGGTCCATGCCGCCGATGTTGATGAACAGGCGCTTCATGCCAGCTGCTGGCGGGCGTGGCCCTGCAGGGCGCGTCGGGCGGCCTTCACCGCCTTCACCTTGAGGTGCTCCAGTTCCTTCGGGACGCTCACGTGGCACGAATTCCTTCTGCGGACGATCTTTCTTCACAGGCGCACGGTCTTCGTGAATTTCTTCACCCTCGCGCGCTCCTTCTTTGATCCAAAGATCGAGCAGGGCGGAGGCGACATCAGTGATTTGGAAGCCTGCATCGAGCAGACGCTGAATGGTGTGCTCGTGCTTCGAGTATTCGCCGGACTCCAGGGTCTCCTTCAGTAGTTCAAAGGTTTGATCGACCAGCTTGGTTTCCACTTCTTCTTGGGAAGGGACCTTGGTGCGTTCGACCTTGGCATTGGTGAAGCGCTGAATGCGCTGCATGAGGTAGATCTCGCGACCTGCCACAAGGCTGACGGCAGTGCCTTTTCGCCCAGCGCGGCCGGTGCGGCCAATACGGTGCACGTAGTCTTCGGTATCGTAGGGCAGTTCGTAATTGACGATCAGATCCACGTCATTCACGTCGAGACCGCGCGCTGCGACATCGGTGGCGATGAGTACCTCGATCGTGCCGTTGCGGAAGTTCCGCATCACACGCTCACGCATCATTTGGTTCAGGTCACCGTGCAAACGGTCAGCGGCATAACCCCGGCCGACGAGGGCATCGGTCACGTCATCCACGGCTTTCTTGGTGTTGGCGAAAACGATGCTCAGGCGTGGGTCCTCAATGTCTAGCACGCGGCAGAGCACTTCGGTTTTGCTGCGGCCTTGCACTTCGTAGTAACGCTGCTCGATGGTGGGTACGGTGAGCGCTTTTTGTTCGATGGTGATGGTGGCTGCCTCATGCGTGTAGCGGTCGATCAGGCGGCGAATGCGCGGGTCAAAGGTAGCAGAGAAGAAGATGGTCTGCCTCTTCTCAGGCAGGGCATCCATGAGCTTTTCAATGTCCTCGGCGAAGCCCATGTCGAGCATTTCGTCGGCTTCATCAAAGACGAGCACCTTCAGAGCATCGAGGCGCAGGGTGCCGCGATCTACGAAGTCCAAGATACGGCCAGGTGTGCCGACGACGATCTGGGAGCCGGCCTGCAGGGCGCGGATTTGGCGATCGTAGGAGGCGCCGCCATAGACGGGTGTGGCGCGTAAACCTTCTTTGAAGCTGACGACCTTGTGCAGTTCAGCACAGACCTGTTGGGCTAGTTCACGCGTGGGACAGAGCACCAGGGCTTGCGCCCTGCGGTCGGTCGGGTCCACCAGCTGGATGGCAGGCAGGCCGAAGGCCAGCGTTTTGCCGGAGCCGGTTTGGCTTTGGCCCACCACATCACGCCCGGTGAGGGCGACGGGGATGGCTTCTGCCTGGATGGGGGAGGGTTGTTCAAAGCCCTGGGCTTGGATGGCCTGGAGCAATTCAGGGGCGAGGCCGAGATCGGCGAATGTTTTTTCCATGAGGTTCCTTGTCTAAATACCGGCGGTAGGGCTCCGTGAAATGGGCGACCCGTCCGCCGTAAAAGCGTCCTGCACGCAGCGGGACGGGGACACCGCCAAACCTGGCGGGCTACAAGGCAAACATCGGCCCCGAAGGGGGTGAAGCCGGAAAAACCGGCGCGGAGAGTCCCACAGTTCTAGCTTTTGGCAAGTCTGGATGTGGCTTGACCTCTGCGGCTGCCTTTTGAACCCAGCTCAATGGGGGGAAATCACCCGCAGTTGGCGAGAGCCCCACCATAGGGCAAAAAGGGCCGCGCTCCACGTGACTAGGCAGATGCCCCACCACACGCCCCACAGGCCCCAGCCGAGTGTGAAGGCGAGCGTGTGAAAGACCACTGCCGGGGCGGCGATCTGCCGGTAGAGGCCGATCCATAGGCCGTAGGCGGGGCGCTTGATACCTTGCATGGCAAAGACAGTAACGAAGAGGATGGGATAGGCTGCGAGGGTCAATGAGGCACTGAGCAAGTAGTCACGCCCGTGGCGGATCACATTAGGATCGCTGGTAAAGAGGCGCATCGCAGGTTCCCGCAGCAGCCACACGAGCAGTCCGCCGAACGCCATGAGCCCAGCCCCGATTTTGACATTGGCGACCCAGGCCTCGCGCACGCGATGTGGCAAGCCGGCACCATGGTTTTGGCCCACAATGCTCAGCACGGCGGCATTCAATCCAATGGCTGGCAGCAGCACGATCTGTTCGATGCGGGTCGCGATGCCACTAGCAGCGACGGCTTCCTTGCCGAAGTGCTTCACGAACCAGGTGATGACGAACACGCCCAGGGCCACGGTGAGCATGTTCAGGGCAGCTGGAATCGCCTGAGCTGCCAGCTGCTTCAGTAGGCTGCGATTGGGGCGAAATTCCTGCCTAGTGAGCCCTTGGCAAAAGTCGGCCTTTTTCAGCCGTCCCATCAGGTAGAGGGCTCCTCCCACCTGAACGAGCAAGGTGGCCAGAGCGATGCCAGCCACTCCCAGCGCTGGAAACCCCAGCCAACCCAGCATGAGGATGGGGTTCAGGATGATGTTAGCAAAGAAGCCCATGATCAGAAAGTTTCGGTAAAACCGACTCTCTCCCGTAGCGGAGAGCGCGGAGTTCAGAACGACGGGCAGCAGCATGAATACGCCGCCACCGAGGATGACATTCATGTAGGCTAGCACGGTTTCCAGGTAGGTTCCCTCCGCGCCGAGAAGGCCAAAAAGCCAGGGCGAGGCCAGCAAACCTGCCAGGGAGAGCAGGCTAGCTATGACGATGGTGAACACGACCGCCTGGGCGAAAATGTGGCGCGCTTCGATCATCTTCCCGGCCCCCAGAGCATTGGCCAAAAGGGCAGTCGTGCCCTGGCTGATGCCGCTGCCGAAGGCGAAGACGGTGAAAAAGACCGGAAAGGAAAGAGACAGTGCTGCTAGTGCCTCTGTGCCAAGCCAGCCTGCGCACAGGGTATCCACCACATTGAACATGGTGTTGAAGAACATGCCCACGCTCATGGGTAGGGCGATGCGCCAGGTCAGGCTCAGGATGGGGTCCGTGGTCAGGGAAGGTGCAGGTTTCATCAAGCTGAAAACGAGGAGCTGATAACTTGGCAAATAAGGGAGGGAGGCTCTTTGGGAACCTCCCTCTTTGGGTGAATGCTTCAGGCGGGCATGTGACCCGCCGGGTCATTCTTGTATCACCAGCCCTCGGCACGCTCGATCGAGCGGCGCTTGTAGAGGAACTCAAACATGTTCCCTTCGTGTGGCTGATCCCAGCTGATCTTCATGGTGCTGATCGGTCCGAGGTTCAGGCGGTCGATGGTCGGGCACTCCAGCAATTGCTCGATGAAGGCGCTGTCCTGCGTGATGGCACTGACAATCAGGGAGTAGCCGATCTTGTTCAAAACCTCCGTCTGCGGCACCTCGACGACGCTCGCGTAAGGGCAGAGGAATTCGCGATTGGCCAGCGGATGATCCCATGAATCGCAGCGGATGATGGTCGGACGCAGGAAGGTGCCACCTTCATACTCGACCTTGCGCGGGCCGTTGCGATACTTGGCGGTCACGTCTTCCGCCCCGGGAGTTTTCAGGTCGTTGTCGATGGCTCCGTCGATGTAATCGGCCATCTTTGGATTCGCGAAGCCGGAGAGCTTGGCATTGTCATCGTCGGATGGCAGAGGCTGGATCGGGCCGAGCCGCTGGGAGATGGCATCGGCGATTTCTTGGCCATACTTCGGTACCAGCACGGCGCTGGCATTGATGCAGGAACGTCCGCCATTGTCGCTGATGGAGCTGACGATCACGTCGATGTAGTCGCGCCAGTGCTCGATCTTGTCCTCGCCGATGATGATTTTGCTCCAGCCTGGGCCGTGAACCTGCACGCGGGGGTTGTTTTCATACATCTTGGCGATGTTCACATCGCCGAAGACTAGGCTGCGTCCGCAGAGCTTTACGACCTCGCCACTGCCTTCGTGGTCAGTGGGGTAGAAGCCAAAGGCCTCCGCAGGTGCTCCGGCAGCGATGAAAGCCTGGATCAAGCGGAAAGGTGTCCATGGTTCTTCGCGGCCTGGTTTGATCACAACGGGTGTTTTCAGTGCGATGGAAGGCAGCCAGAGTGAGTTCACTGCTGGCGAGTTGCTTGGCATCACGAGACCGAGCGCGTTGGCGGTGGGGAAGTAGGCCACGGGCGCGCCTGCCTGGGTGCCGAAGCCGTTGTCGATCACGCTCATGTCTAGCCCGCGGGATAGACCATTGAGCACCATCTTCATGTTCGTAAGGGCGAAGTGGATCTTCGCCATGTTCCGCTTCACCATGATGTGTGGCAAGCCCGAGGTGCGGGACAGCGTGGCGATGTATTCCTGCGGACTTTGGGTGTGCCCCTTGTCGCCGAGCGGTAGGGTTCCATTTAGGAAAAAATCACCCGCCTTGGCGGTGATCTCAATGAGCTGCTCGACGGTGAATTTTTTCAAGCTAGCCCGTGCCTCGCCGATCCTAGCTAGGTCTTTGCGGACGATACCTGCATTCACCTGGCTGACCTCGGCACAGATCTCTCCAGTTTTGTGGTCTTTGACCTGAACTTTATCGAGCGACTCGTAGGGGCGGCCTTTGCGGAGGGCGGGGAGATGGGGGACAGACATGAGGGTAGGGTTTGATTAGGTCAGGAGAGAACGGTGGTTGAACTACGCTACGTTCATCCCATTGGGTTCACCAGCGTGCCGATGCCGTCGATGGCGATGGCTACTTCGTCCCCCGATTGGAGGGTGAATTCATCCCCAGGGACGATGCCCGTGCCGGTCATGAGCAAGGCACCTGTCGGGAAGGTATTATCTCGGTAGAGAAAATCGGCTAGCTCCTGCACGCCACGCTTTAGTTGACTCAGCGCGGTCTCACCGCGGAAGGCCTCGGCCCCAGTGCGTGTGATGGTTAAGGTGATCTTGGTCTCGGGGCTGAGCGGGGCGTTCGTGATGAACAGGCAAGGGCCCACGGCGGCGCAGAGCTTGAAGCATTTTGCCTGGGGCAGGTAGAGCGGGTTTTCTCCCTCGATGTCACGGCAGGACAGATCATTGCCGACCGTGTAGCCGATGATGTCGCCGCGCGGATTGATGACTAGAGTCAGCTCGGGCTCTGGCACCATCCATTTCGAATCTGTCCGCAGGTGCATGGCCTGGCCGGGGTTCGCTACGCGTTGAGGGGTGGCTTTGAAAAAGATCTCAGGACGGTCGGCGGAATAGACGCGGTCGTAAAAGCTGCCCCCCCCCGCGTCCTTACTCTCTTCCATGCGCGCGGTGCGGCTGCGGAAGTAGGTCACGCCTGCGGCCCAGACCTCTTGCGAGCCGATGGGAGCCAGTAGCGTTTCGGTGGCTGGAGCGGGCGCACTTTTGCCACTGGCAATGATCCCGGCCAAGTAGCCGTGCAGGTCAGCGTGGGCGATCAGGGAATCCCAGCAGGTGTCGGGCAGGGGGAACCAGGCATGGTCTGCCTGAACAAAGAAGCCAGTGGTGGTGCGGTAGAGGTACATGAAAGGGGGGACTAAGGGTAGCGGTGCACCTGCGGGTGTCAAACACGTCAGGTTCAGCCTCGCTCAGGAGTGTGGCCCTCGCTCGCGATGCAGGCCCAGGATTTGCCACAGCGCCGACAGCATGTCGCCTAGCTTCCCCCAGTAGGGCCGCAGAGGCTTCAGCACGGTCACATCGCTCGGCTGGAAGTGCGCGCGTAGCTTCCGGCTGGGATGCACCAGCACGCGGTTGCCGACGAATTCTAGCAGTGGGATGTCTGCCGCGCTGTCACTGTAAGACCAGCAGTGGAAGCGCTCCTCATCCGTCAGGGCCGCCACGTCGGGTAGCTTGCTCTTCATGGCCAAGATCTTCGCTTCGCGCTTGTTGTTGCTGCCCAGGATCTCGGGCCGCAGCGGCACCTTTTCCTGCGTCAGTTTGAAGGAAGTGGCGATGCATTGGTCAAAGCCGAGAACCTCAGCGATCTCATGGGCATAGAAGTCCGGGCTGGCCGTGTTGAGCACCAGGGTGCGGTGCTGGTGCTTGTGCCGCAGGATTTCTGCGCGCAGCTCCGGGTAGATCCAGGTGTCCACGCAGTCATGGGCAAAGTCCCGTGCCAGCCGCCGCAGGTGAGCCCGTTTAATGCCGGCGAGGTAGGAAAGGAAGGCGCGCTTCGCTGTCGCCGTGCTCACCAGCCCGACTGCACGGCCGAGTGCAAAAGGAATGAACCACAGATGCAGCACGATCCTCCACGGATGCCGCCTCAGGACGAAGTTGCAGAACAACGCCTGGGTATCAAAAGGCAGCAGTGTGTGGTCGAGATCGAAGAAGGCGTAGCGCATGATCAGTAGTCCTCCCCATTCAAGCTGCGGGCCACGCTTTCCAGCCACTTTTCTAGGGCTTTCTGCATCTGCGGCACGCGCTCGGGTTGCTCGGCGAAGAGCACGCGGCTTTCGTCGGGGTCGGCGTTGAGATTGTAAAGTTCCCACTGCACTTCGCTGGTCTTTTTGTCTTCGATGCGATGCAGCTTCCAGGGCCAATCGAGCCAAGCGGAGTGGCCAGGGAACGAAGTCAGCGACACGGCCGCGCCGATCTTCCCAGCATCGGCAGCGAGGCGAAGCGGGTCGCTGGGTTCCTCACCACGCTTTTGAGATTCCAGTAGGTCGCGCATCCAGCTTTCGGAAGGCGTCGCGATACCGCGTGCACCGTTGTCCCAGAAGCCGAGCGGCTGGCTGCGCTTCTTCACCTGACCCTTTAGTAATGGCAGCAGACTCTCGCCATCCATCGGCCTCGTTTTGTCCAGCGACACATCGGTCATGTCCAGCACGGTGGGTAGGATGTCGGAGGTCACACAGGGCTGGCGGATGACTTGTGGCTCCTGGAACTGCGCGGGCCATTCCAGCAGCGCGGGCACGAGCAGACCGCCTTCGTAGACTTTGCCCTTGTTGCCACGCCGCCCGCCGCTGGAGCCGATCTTCGGCAGCGCGCCGTTGTCGCTGCAATACCAAAGCACGGTGTCCTGCTCGATGTCGAGCGCGCGGAGTTCATCGCGCAGTTTGCCAAACGCGCGATCCATGGCGGTGATCTCGCCATAGAAGTGTTGCTGCGCTTTTGGCAAACCTTCATACAGCGCGCGGTCAGTCTCCAACGCCTGATGCGGCGCGTGTGGTGAACCAAACCAGACGACGGCGAGGAAGGGCTGCTTTTTCGCCGCTGACTGGCGGATGAACTCAATAGCGAGATCAGCGGTGATGTCGGAGCTGTCGCCTTTGAACGGCGTAGCCTTGCCGTTCACACACAGGATGGGATCGAGATCGAAGAAGTTCGGTGCAGAAGCCCATTCATCGAAACCACAGGCACCGGGGCTCACCGGGCTGGCCTTTTGCACCGAGCCGAGGTGCCATTTGCCAAATTGCCCGGTGTGATAACCAGCAGGCTTCAAGGCCTGGGCAATCGTGGTTTCCTGTGGACGAATGGGATGTCCCCAGGAGGAGCAACCGAAGCGGTTCGGCGTGCGACCTGTCATCACACTACCGCGCGTGGGCGAGCAAACCGGAGCCGCAGCGTGGAACTGATCAAAGCGCACAGCCTGCTTTGCCATGGCATCAAAGTTCGGCGTCTTGAGCTCAGGATGCCCATTGTAGGCCATGTCGCCCCAGCCCTGATCATCTGCCATGACGAGCACGATGTTCGGTGGCTTCGTGGTCACGGCATGAACCAGGCAGGTGCCCAGGATAAACAGCGTGGCGCAGATTTTCATAGTTGGCGCATCATCACCGTGGGCTGAGCGAGATGGGAAGCAAATTCATCCAGCGTATGCAGGCAGGTGTTCGCCCCAATGGCACGCTAAGCCCCTGCGGCACTTCTTTGCTCCAGCCAAGCCAGACGTAGCGCCAGACGGCGGCGGCGCTCTTCATCGGGTTCGGGGTAGAGCAGAGGATACCAGGCTGTCATCACGGCGGCACGGGCGGTCATGCATGCCTCCAGCAGCGCTGCATCCACGTGCCCACCGGCCTCGCGGTAGCCCGCGAGCATCTGGCTGACCTTGGCGTGATTTTCCTCCAGCACCTGCGCATTCCAGATCACCGAGGCCACATCCCACTCCACCGGCCCTGAGAAGGTGTCTTCCCAGTCTGTCCACAGCAGGCCGCGTGTAGTGTTCATGAGGTTACCCAGGTGCGCATCACCATGCAGCGGCTGGTGCGTGCAGGCCTCTAAGATGCGCAAAGCCCGGCGTAGGTGATCCATCAGCATCTGCTGCTGATTCGAACGGAAAAGCGCGCGGCCCTGCAGGATCTCCAGGCTCTCTCGCACGATGGCTAGAGTCGGCAGCGGCTGGGGAAAGTGGCGCATGATGGTATGGCAGCGTTGCAGGGTGCGGCCGATTTCAGTAGCTGCTGGCACCGTCTCTACCTGAGTGACGAATTCCCAAAAGTTCAGTGGGTAGCCCAGATGTTCGTGCGGTCCTGGTGGTAGGTCCGAGTGCATTGGGATGACCGGCGCGCCATGAGCTGTGAGGTGCTTGGCGATGGCATTTTCCCGCGCGAACCATTCAGTGCCTTGGCGTGGGCCATCTCGATCTTGCACCACGCGCGCCACCAGGGTTTCCGTGAGCCGCACAACGAGCGTGCTACTGTTTTGTAAAATCACACAGCGGTCTGGTGTGATGCCATGTGAAAGAGCGATTTCCTGGGCAGCGCGTAGAGGTAGGGTCGGGTCAGGCATGGAGGTGAAAAAGAAGCTTTAGCAGCTTTCGCGAGGCATCGCAGGCACGGTAGTCTTTTCAAGAAGCCAGCGGCTGGCAGCTGCGCACGATTGCGGACTCGCCTTGCTGGGTCCAGGTGATGCGCCATCCAGCGATCTCGGTGGCGTAGGGGCGCGTAGGGTCGGCGTGATAGGCTGGCTGCGGCTGCTGTGCCAGGGTTTGGTCGATGATCTGCCGCACGCTTTCTGGGGCTGGGCAGTCGCATGTCCATTCGACTTGTGCAGGCGGCGGTGGTATGTCCGCAAAGCTACTGCATGCCTCCGGCACTGAATCCGCGTAGCGGATGTAGGGCTTGATGTCGAAGACGGGCGTGCCGTCCACCAGATCCACGCCACTGACATGCAGGCGCGGGCCATTCTCTCCCTGCCAATCCACACGATCCAGCTTCACGACGCTCAGCGTGAGTCGGTTCGGGCGAAAAGGTGAACGCGTAGCAAAGACGCCGCGGCGCTCATTGCCACCTAGCTTGGGCGGGCGAACGGTCAGCGCGCTGGGTTCCTCCGGCACGAGGTGAAACTGCGTGATCAGCCACAGATGACTGAACTCCTCGATACCGCGCAGCGCCTCTGCCCGGCGATAGGCTGGCGCAAACTCGACGATGCCCCACGCGGAGGGAACAAGTCCCGATTGCCGGGGCACGCCGAACTTGTCGGTGTAACAGGTGCGCAGGGTGGCGATGACGGTGAGCGTGGCCATGAAGGAAGACAGGATGTGCCGCAAAACGCAGCCTTTTTCAAAAGGGCGTCTGAATTCTGAGAAAGATTCGTCCCTGGCGCATCGACACCTGGCTGTCATGCGCCAGCCCCTTTCATTTTTCTTCCTTTGCCTTGCCCTGCTTCGCCTGCCCAGTGTGGCTCAGGAAGTCAACGCCGAGGCCCAGGCCCTGTTTCGGCAGGGCGTGGAGGCCTTCTTTGCCGCAAAGCCCAAGGAATCCGTAGCGGCCTTCGACAAGCTCATTGCCTTAGAGCCTGCGCTGAAGCCGCAACTCTGGCAGCGTGGGCTTTCGCTTTACCTAGCTGGAGAATATGCAGCCGGGCGTGAGCAGTTCGAGGTTCACCAAACGGTGAATGGGCACGATGTGGAAAACGCTGCCTGGCACTTTCTCTGCGTCGCTAGGTCTGCCGGGCTCGACGCAGCACGGCAGGTGTTGATTCCCATCGAAGGTGACACGCGTGTGCCGATGAAGGAAGTGCATGACCTTTTCGCGGGTAAAGGTAGCGTGCAGGAGGTGCTCAAGGCGGCGGAGACCGGCGAAGGCGAGGCGAGGCAAAACCAACGGTGCTATGCCCATCTTTACCTTGGCCTTTATTTTGAAGCATTGGAAGATCAGACCAAGGCCAAAGAGCACCTGCGCAAAGCAGCATATGACTTTCGCATGGATCACTACATGGGCCGCTGTGCCCAGGTGCATGTGAAAGTGCGTGGCTGGTGACGGTGTTGCATTGACCTTCAGCTACGCTTTTCCCTATCCTGATTTTTTCCACCCACCCGATATCCCTATGCCTAGCCGCCGCTCTTTTCTCGCCGCCTTTGCCTCCACTGCCGCCGCTGCGGCTGCCCGCGACTGGAGCGGCCAGATCCCCGAGCGCTATCCTGATCCTGATGTCATCGCGCTGGATCCGGCATTTGAAAAACTCATCCAGGGGAATGCCCCCATCCGCCGCCTGCACACCGGGATGCTTTGGGCGGAAGGCCCCGCCTGGAATGGCGCGGGTAACTACCTAGTCTGGAGCGACATTCCGAACAACGCCCAGATGCGCTATCTGCCTGAAGACGGTCATGTCAGCATCATGCGCAACAATGCCAACAACAGCAACGGCAACACCTTTGACGGACAGGGGCGCCAGATCAGCTTCGAGCACGCCACTCGCCGCGTTGTGCGCTACGAGCTCGATGGCAAAGTCACGGTGCTCGCTGACAGCTTTGATGGCAAACCTTTCAACGCCCCCAATGACGGAGCCGTGCATCCTGATGGCGGCATCTGGTTCACCGACCCCGGCTACGGCAGTATGATGGACTACGAGGGCAATAAAGGTGAGCTTTATCTCAAAGAATCCGTCTATCGCATCGACCCCAGCGGTAAAATCGAAAAGGTCACCGATGAGCTCACGAAGCCTAACGGTCTCTGCTTTTCTCCCGATTATAAGAAGCTCTACGTCGTCGATACCGGCGCGCCGAAAAACATCTTGGTGTTTGATGTCATCGATGGCGTGAAGCTCGGCAAAGGCAAAGTCCTCGCTGTGAATAAGGGTGCATTGGCAGACAAGTTGAGCAAAGGCGGTTCCGATGGCATCCGTTGCGATATCGATGGCAATGTCTGGGCCAGCGCCGGCTGGGCGGGCGATGGCTTCGATGGTGTGCATGTCTTCAACCCTGAAGGCAAGCTCATCGGCCAGATCAAACTCCCCGAGACCACCAGCAACCTCTGCTTTGGCGGCCCCAAACGGAACCGCTTATTCATCACCGCGAGCCAAAGCCTCTATTCCCTGTACGTGAACACGCGCGGCGCACATTTCTGCTGAGCGCCGCGTTGGCGCGGGGTGCCAATGATTTCCCATGCGCGGATGCCCTGCCCGCGCCATGGTGGGCGATTATGGAAGAAATGCTTCTCGAATTGCTCGCGCGTGCGGACTACACGCCAGCGAATGTGCCGCAGTTGCTGAGGCTGCTGAATCTGGCCCCCAGCCGTCAGCAGGAGCTTCAGCACTGGATCAAAGGCATGGCTGCCCGTGGTCTGATCGTGCGAACAAAAGGCAATCGCTACATCCTAGCTCGCGAGGCAGACCTCATCCCTGGCATCATCCAGATCACGCGTGGTGGGCGTGGTTTTGTCCAGCCGGATGAATCAGGCATCGGTGAGATCAGCATTCCCGAGCGTGCCACCAGCACGGCCATGCATGGCGATCATGTGCTGGTTCGGCGCGAGGTGCGTTCGCCCGGCCTACTGAAGCCGCGCACGCCTCAGGACAACATGGGTACCGTCGTGCGCATCTTGAAGCGTGCCCGCAGCTCCTTTGTCGGCACTTTGCAAAAAGGTCGGCAGTTCCTTAGCGTCATCCCGGATGATCCCCGCCTGCCGGGAGCCGTGCATGTGCCGCCGCCGCGAGATGTCGGACGCGCCGCTCAGCCAGGGGACAAGGTAGTGGTGGAGATCATCGAGTGGGCCTCTCGTGAGGTGCCACCAGAGGGCGAGATCATTGAGGTGCTAGGTGCCCCCGATGCCGAGGGCGTGGACATGCTCTCCGTGATTCGTCACTACGACCTGCCACTGCACTTTCCCAAAGCCGTGCTGGCTGAGGCTAATGCCATCGCTCATTCACGTCCCGATAACCAACCTTCTGCCCAGGAGTGCAAAGGTCGCGTCGATTGCCGAAGCCATCTCGTCATCACCATTGACCCCGATGATGCGCGTGACTTTGACGATGCCATCTGCCTTCAAAAGGAAGAGCGTGGCAGTTGGCGGCTTTGGGTTCACATTGCTGACGTTTCCCATTATGTGAAGCCCAGCAGCCCGCTCGATGTAGAGGCGCGGAAGCGCGGTAACTCCACCTACCTCGTGGACCGTGTCATTCCTATGTTGCCTGAGGCACTGAGTAATGAACTTTGCTCCCTGAAGCCAGGCTTGGATCGCCTGACCAAATGCGTAGAATTTGAGATCAGCGACGCAGGCAAGGTCATGAGCAGCAAGTTCTATCCCGCCGTCATTCACTCCAAGCGGCGTTTTACCTATCGCGAAGCTTTGGCCGTGATCCAGGGCAATCCCTGCGATGACATCGAAGTCATGGTGCAGCAGGCGAATGCGCTGGCGCAAAAGATTCGCGCGCATCGCTTCCGTGCTGGATCGCTGGATCTGGATTTCCCCGAGAACAAAATCCGCCTGGATGAAAAAGGCCGCGTGCTACGCATCGAACGCATTGAGAACGATGTATCCCATCAGCTCATCGAAGAGTTCATGCTGCTGGCGAACGAGGCCGTGGCTGGACGTCTCATGCAGTTGGATATTCCCGCTGTTTACCGCGTGCATGAGCCACCCAAAGAAAAGCGACTGAATGATTACCGAGAGGAAGTGTTGAGCCATCGCATTCACTGTGGAGATCTCAGCCACAGGGCTGAGGTGCAGCGCCTGCTCGAAAAGCTAGGCACGCTGCCTGTGGGTCAGGCGCTGAAGATTGGCTTTCTGCGCTCGCTGATGCGTGCCCGTTATGCCATCGAACCACTTGGCCATTACGGTCTGGCAAAGAAAAAATACGCCCACTTCACCTCACCCATTCGGCGCTATGCAGACCTTGTGGTGCACCGTGCCCTTTTTGAAAAAAAGCCACCGCAGCTGTCCGAGATGCGTCTCATGGCCGAGCACATTAGCCTGACCGAAAAAAATAGCGCTGATGCGGAACGCGACAGTAAGGAGGTGAAGCTCTACGCCTACCTAGAGGCTCAAATGCGCGCGCGCAAACCACAACCCTACGCAGCTCTGGTCACGGATGTGCGCAACTTTGGCTTCTTTGTCGATGTGCCTGACCTCGGTCTCAGTGGTGCGGTGCCTTTGTCAGCCATTCCCGATGACTTTTTCCTCTTCGATCAAGCCCGTGGCCAGCTCATGGGCCGCCGCACTCGCCGTATTATCCAGATGGGTGATCGTGTGACCGTGTGCATTTACCGTATCGACCGCTACAAGAAACAGGTAGATTTTCAGCTCGTGCAGCAAACTCCCGCCGCCCGTTCACCTCGCGAAGGCCGCAGGCCCGATCCGGAGCGCAAAGCTCCGCAGCCTGAACCCGCGTCCCGTTCGAAAAAGCCAAAACCTAGCGAATCACTGCACGCTAAATCCAAAAAGAAAGCCTACCGCCCCCAACGGAAGCGCCACCAAAGCCGCGATGGACTCTGAGTCGTAAGGTCAGACGATTTCGCGAACGATCTTTCTGGGTCAACAAAAGCCCGCATGCGATGCGGGCTTGATTTGGCTACCCCTCAAGGACTCGAACCTTGAACAACAGAGTCAGAATCTGTTATGTTACCATTACACCAAGGGGTAGTGTGACTTGGGGCGTGATCCTTGCCATCGTTCTGCGAGTCTGCAAGGGCGGAAAAAGACCGTTGGCTTTGCGGGCTTGCCAGTCGGCCAAGTCAGCTTACAGCATCGTCTTCACTCTCATGAAAGCTTTTTTTACCCTTGTCGCTACGTTCCTATTTCTCATGACCAGCTCCCCAGCCGCCGAATCTCCTTATCGTCACGTCGTCTTTTTCAAATTCAAAGACAGTGCCTCTGCCGAGCAGGTGCAGAACCTTGAAAAGGCTTTTGCGGAGCTGGCAAAAAAAATCGCCACCGTCAAAAGCTTCGAATGGGGCACGAATGTGAGTCCTGAGGGTTTGAATGATGGGTTCACGCACTGTTTTCTTGTGACCTTTGCAGACAAAGAAGGTCTTGATATCTATCTTCCGCACCCGGAGCACCAAGCCTTTGTCGCACAGCTAAAGCCTATGCTCGATAAGGTCTGCGTGCTCGACTATGTTGTCCGCTGATGCTGTCTGCCTTTCCATTCATGACCCAGGGTGTTGGGCTGAGTTTTCACTCGTTCGATACCCTCTGAGACTTCCGCCTCATGCTTATCCGTACGACCGCCCACGCCCGCGCCGGCCTTATCGGCAATCCTTCAGATGGCTATTTCGGCAAGACGATCGCTTTCATCATCCGAAACTTCGGTGCTGAGGTAACCTTGTTTGAGTCCCCCGAATTGACCATCGAGCCGACCGAACGTGATCACTCCCTGTTTGGAAGCATCGAAGCCCTGGCACGAGACGTTCGTCAGCACGGTTACTACGGCGGCATTCGTCTACTGAAGGCGAGTGTGAAGCGCTTTTACGATTACTGCAGAAAGAACCAACTGCCGCTTCATGGGCGCAACTTCACCCTCCGCTACAAAAGCAACATTCCTCCACAGGTCGGCATGGCTGGCAGCAGTGCCATCATCACGGCTTGCTGGCGTGCCTTAATTGAGTTTTACGGAATCGAGATTCCCAAACACCTCCTGCCCAGCCTCGTGCTTAGTGTGGAAAATGATGAACTCGGCATTCCTGCTGGTCTTCAGGATCGTGTCATCCAATCCTATGAAGGCATGGTGTTCATGGATTTCAATCGAGCTCAGGTCGAAAAGCTAGGATATGGCATCTATGAAGAACTAGACCCAGCTCTGCTGCCTAAGGTCTACGTTGCCTACACAACTAAGCTGAGCGAAGGCACCGAGGTCTTTCACAATGACATTCGTGGGCGGTGGAACCGAGGTGAGCGTGACGTCGTCAGCGCCATGTATCAGTGGGCCAATCTCGCCCAGCGTGTGCGTGACATGCTTCTCGCTGGGCGTGGTCAGGAAATCGGTCCACTTTTGAATGAAAACTTCGACCTGCGTCGAAGGCTCTACAAGATCAGCCAAGGTAATATCGACATGGTCGAGGCCGCACGGGATTGTGGCGCCAGTGCAAAGTTTACGGGCAGTGGCGGGGCCATCGTCGGCACTTACGAGGATGATGCAATGTTCGAAAAACTAAGGCTGGCTCTGGAGCCTCAGCAGGTAGCAGTCATCAAACCCCAGATCCTCTGATCGCTTATGCCTGCCAAGATTACCACACGCGCTGCCGCTGAAGCCGACTGTGGCATCTTGCATCAGCTAATTTTGGAGTTGGCTGAGTACGAAAAACTGACGCACGAGGTGGTTGCCACCGAGGACTCTTTACGTCGCACGTTGTTCGGTCCGCATCCCGCCGCTGAGGTCTTGATAGGTTGTGTTGATGGGGTGCCCGTGGGCATGGCCGTCTTTTTTCAAAACTATTCCACCTTTTTGGCTCGGCCTGGACTCTACCTCGAAGACCTCTACATTCAGCCTTCACATCGAGGTGTTGGCTTGGGAAAAGCGCTGTTGATCGCGGTAGCCAGACTCGCTGTGGAGCGCGGCTGTGGTCGTTACGAGTGGAGTGTGCTCGACTGGAACACCCCCGCGATTGAGTTTTACCAAAGTCTCGGTGCTGAAATGAAAAACGATTGGCGCATCATGCGTGTCACGGGTGAGGCACTGACCCGCATGGCTCAGATTGAAACGGCTGCCTAACCATGACTCTTATCGAATGCGGCAGGGAGGAGCTTGAACCGATTCAAGCTATTTTCAATGACGCCATCCTACACACTACGGCGCTTTATGATTATGAACCTCGTTCCCGCGAGGTTATGGAGACTTGGTTTGATGATAAGGAAAGAGGGGATTTCCCCATCCTAGGCTTTCGTGATGAACAGGGTGCATTCATGGGCTTCGGGACTTATGGCCGCTTCCGCCCGCATGCTGCTTATCAGTTTAGCATCGAGCACTCTGTTTATGTCGATGTGCGATTTCGTGGCAGAGGTGTGGGTAGGCGGCTCGTCGAAGAGCTGATTCAGCGAGCGAGGCAGCAAGGCTATCACATGATGATAGGCGTCATTGATGCTGAGAATGAGGCCAGCATCTCACTCCATGAAAAGATGGGCTTCAAGCCATGTGGAAACATCCAACATGCGGGTTTTAAATTTGGTCGATGGCTCGACCTGGTGCTTTACCAAAAGATTCTGGAACTGCCTGAGATAGGCTGATCACTGGCTTGTCTAGATCAGACATAGACTGGTCGATCTATCGTCTACACACGCCGCAATATCTGAAGATTATCCCGGCAATTGCTGAATGAAGTGTGGGATGAAATGGCGTTTCATCAATCGCATGATACGTCGCCGCTTTCTCCAATCCCTCTCCGCCCTCGCTGCCGTGCCTGCCTGTGCTGCCACGACGCCGTGGAAGCTAAATTATACTCTCGCCTCCAGCATGTATGGCAGTCTGCCCCTGGCTGAGATTTTACCCGAGGTGAAAAAAGGAGGAGCGACGGGTATCGATCTATGGCCCAAGAAACATGGCACTCAGCGCGAAGAGCTCGATGCGATGGGTCTGCAAAGGTTCAGCGCCATGCTCAAGCAGCATGGTTTGAGTTTTGATGGTAGCACACGTTATGACCTTGGTCCGTTCAAGCTCGCCGAGGAAATTAAAATAGTAAAGCAGCTCGGTGGTTACTTCATTGTCACTGGTGGTTCAGGTGAATGGAAAAATATCACTCCTGAGCAGCTGAAGACTAACGTAAAAGACTTCGTCGAAAAAATGAAGCCACACGCTTCACTAGCGGCCGAGCTTGGCGTTACGATTGGCATTGAGAACCACATCAATAACCTGATTGATACACCTGACTCCCTTCGCTGGTTGGCCGATGCCATTCGAAATATATCCGGGATTGGTATTGCCCTCGCGCCTTATCACTTACCACAAGACAGCAAGCTACTGGCCGATTTGATTCAGCATATCGATCAAAAAATGACGCTTTTCTATGCTTGGGAGCATGGCAAAGGCTGCATGAAACCTATGCCAAAAGAAGATGAGCTTCAGCAGATGCCCGGGCGTGGCCTCCTAGACTGGAAACCGCTGTTAAGTGCCCTGAAAGCTGTGAACTTCACCGGCCCTACGGAGATTTTTATGCATCCCACCCCGCGTGGCATTCCGATCATGCCTACAGCCACACAATCTACGGCGGAGATCATCCGCGCCAAAAACCATCTCGACGCCATCATTGCTTCCCTTTAACCCATCTTCACAAACTCCACGTCAATAAGCCCCATGCCTGAAGCTAAAGTCCTCCTCATCGTCGGTGATGCCACCGAGACCGTTGACACTCTGTATCCCTTTTATCGCCTGATTGAAGGTGGCTACAAGCCAGTCGTCGCTGCGCCAGAAAAACGGAAGTATCAAATGGTGCTCCATGAAGTGAAGCCCGGCTGGACCATCACGAAGGAATGGGAAGGCTATAGCATTGATGCGGATATCGCCTTCAAAGACATCAATCCTAAAGAATACGTCGGCATCTTTTTCAGCGGCGGTCGTGCTCCTGAATACATTCGTGAAGACCAGGATCTGCTGCGCATCACGAAGTGGTTCTGGGAAAACAAAAAGCCCTGCGCTAGCGTGTGCCATGGTGTGGAGATTCCGGCGCGGGCTGACATTGTACGAGGTCTGCGCATGGCCACAGTAGCCAAGTGCAAGTTCGATCTGGAAATCTGCGGCGGCGTATATGTCAATGAACCCTGCGTGATCGACCAACACATGTACTCTGGACGCACCTATCATGATTCCGGTCACTTCATCGGTCCATGGATCAAGGCTCTGGACGAAGAAGCCAAGCGCATGGGCCTAAAATAAGGGGATAGCTAGGGCAAGGCGCAGAAATTCATAACTCAGACGACTCTCATCATGAAGATTCCTCCCTCGGCTTCCAAGTTCTCGCTTCGAGGGCTTCGGGCTTTGTCCCTCTTGGGCTATGGGTTGTGGATCACGGGCGTTTTCAGTTCTGCCCCTTTGCTGCACGCACACCCACTTCAGGCTGATCCGATCAACCACCCTTACGTCTTCACCTTTGATCAATTCAATCTACCTGAAGATCCAGACGAGCATGTGATCGATGGTGGTTACCTGTTGCTCGCGGAGTTGAACTGCACCGCCTGCCACGCTGCGCCGAAGGCATGGCAAGATCGGCTTTCACCCAAGCCCGCGCCCAATCTCGCGGGTGTGGGTTCTCGGCTCGATGTGGATCAACTTTGGCTTTTCGTGCGTAGCCCGCAGTATCGAAAAAAGGGCACACAAATGCCTGGTTTGTTTGCAGGTGAAGAAGGCGATGCCGCGAAGGTTGAAGCCATCGTCGAATACCTGAGTTCGCTGAAAGAAGCTCCGCCTAAGATGCCTGTGGGCGACGGCGCTCATGGCAAGGAGCTTTATCATCAGGTCGGTTGTGTGGCCTGCCATGAGCCTGGTGCCGATTTTCGGCCTGAAAAAGTGCCTGCTGACATGGAGGTGGAACAGCCTGGTAATGCATCGGTACCCATCGCTTTTGCGGATGTGTATGATGTGAATTCGCTGGCCCACTTCCTGAAGAATCCACTGCACCTTCGTCCCTCAGGCCGAATGCCAGACATGCGGCTCACCGATCAAGAAGCGGCGGACATCGCGGCCTACTTGCACGTGGGCCGACAGCCAGAAAAAGCCATCGAGCGTGCAGCGCTGAAGATTCCACCTCAAGGCATAGAGAAGGGAAAAGCGCTTTTTGGGGCCATGCATTGTGCGAGCTGTCATGATGGTGTCGAGCGGAAAGGGCAGAACCCCATACCAAGCTTGATGGCGCTAAAACGAGATCAAGGCTGCCTATCCAACCTTCGAAAAACAGGCATCCCACGCTATGATCTGAATGATCTGCAAAAGCGAGCTATCCAGCTCGCTCTGGCGGCCATTCAAAAGGGCGAAGCAGCTCAACTAACGGCTGCGCAAAAAGTGGATTGGCAGATGACTCGGCTGAATTGCTATGCCTGCCATGATCGAGAGGGCAAAGGAGGGCCTGAGGATCCACGAGCACAGTATTTCACCAGCAACGATGGCAGCGCTGAATCTCTCGGTGAGCTAGCACACTTGCCGCCGAATCTGGATCACACTGGACGTAAGCTAACGCAAGGTTGGTTGGAGAAAATTCTGTTTGGCGAAGGCGGTAGTGTGCGGCCCTACATGAACACGCGAATGCCGAATTTTGGCAAAGTGCAGACTGAAAGCTTGATCCCTCTTTTTGCTAAAGCTGACCAGCGTGAAACGCCTGTAGTGATTGACACCAGCGGCATGGAAAAGCATCACCGTGCTGAGCTCGGGCGCAAACTGTTGGGCACCACGGGGCTTGCCTGTGTAGGCTGTCACGGTTTGAAGGATCGCAAGTCGCTAGGTCCGCCGGTGGTGCGTCTGACGCACACGGTGGATCGGCTGCAGCCAGAGTATTTCAAAGAGCTACTGCTGAATCCGCAAGCCACTCAACCTGGCACCATGATGCCGCCAATGTTCATAGGACGAAAGACGGCGAATAAAGACATTGAGTCTATCTGGACTTATCTAAAAGAGTTAGAAGGTCAGCCGCTGCCCGATGGCTTGATTTCCAACGAGGACTTTGAGCTCAAACCCGCTGCGCTTGGCCGACCGATTATCTTCCGTAGTTTTATCGAAGGTGCAGGCAGCCATGGCATCGGTGTTGGTTTCCCAGAAGGACTGAATGCTGCTTTTGATTCGGCGCAGGTGCGCTGGGCATTGGTCTGGAAAGGCAAATTTCTCGATGCGATGAGTAACTGGCAAAGCCGCGAGATGCAACCCATCAAGCCACTCGGCACCGACGTGAAAGAATTGCCTCCAGCGAGTGGGCAGCGCGAATTTCATGGGTATCGACTCGGTCAAGATGGTGTGCCTACTTTGATCTATTCCGTGAATGGCCAGGCGGTGGAAGATACGTTGCGACCTGCCAAGGGAGGTTTGGAGCGAACTCTCAAGATCAACGGCATGACGACAAAGGAGGTCATCTCATGGTAAATATCGCAAAACTAAGATCTTCCTTGGTGAAATCAAAGGCCCTTGGCATGATTGCGTTAGCGTTTTTAGTTACGCTTCCCCTTTCTGCTCAGGAGCAAAACGACTATTATCGCATCGTAACGCTAGAAACTCCAGCAGGTATTAACTTTGAAGCCAGCGGCCTGGATAGATTGCCTGATGGTAGGCTCGCTGTTGCTCTACGCAAAGGCGAGGTCTGGATCATTCATAATCCTTTGGCTGAACCACCTACCGTCAAAGCATTGGGCTACCGGCTTTTTGCCAGTGGCATGCATGAGATCCTGGGCTTGGCGGTGCATGAGGGCGATATCTACGTGACTCAGCGTAGCGAAGTCACGCGGTTGCGTGACACAGATGGCAATGGTTTTGCCGATGAATACCTGACTGCAAGCAAAGGCTGGGGAGTCTCAGGAGCTTACCACGAGTATGCTTATGGTCCTGTGTTCGATCGTGAAGGCAACATGTACAACACCCTGAATTGCTCAATGGGCAAGGCATGGGCTGGAGCCGGTGATCAGGCCAAGCATCCGCTGTGGCGCGGGTGGAGCGTGATGACGCCGAAGGGCAGCACGAAAGTGACGGGCTTTGCTGCTGGCTTTCGCAGTCCGTGTGGTATTGGCTCCAATGCAGAAGGCGATCTATTTGGCACGGATCAGCAAGGCAATTGGGTGCCGACGAGTCCGATGATGCACATTCGGCACGGAGCCTACTTTGGTCATGCGGACTCGATCACGGACATGAAGCATCCTGATTCACCCGTGAAACCACCTGCGAAGGTTCTAGATGGCATCACAGTTGCCGAGGCTGTGACGCAGGTCCCTGGTTTTTGCCTACCTGCGGTCTGGCTGCCCTACGTGAAGTTTGGTCAGAGCACCACGGGGTTGCGCTGTGATCAGACTGGTGGCCGTTTTGGCCCTTTTGAAATGCAAATGTTCATCGGTGAGTTCGTCCTCAGTGGTGTGAATCGAGTGTTTTTGGAGAAAATTGGGGGTGATTATCAGGGTGCTTGTTTCCCCTTTGTGAGTGGTTTGCAGAGCGCCGTGCTCACGCTAAACTTTCTCACTGATGGCTCGATGATCCTCGGTCAGAGCAATCGTGGTTGGAATAGCTACGGCAGCAAATCCTATGGCTTGCAACGGCTCGTGCCTACCGGTCGAGTACCATTGGAGATTCAAAAGCTGGAGGCCATCTCAGGTGGTTTTCGCTTTACCTTTACGCATCCGATTCAGCGGGCCGATTGGTCGCAAACTCAAGCACAGAGCTACACCTATCTACATACGGCGAAGTATGGAAGTCCTGAGGTTGAAGCGCAGCCATTGAAGCTGCAAGATTGGAATCTATCCGCTGACGCTCGTAGCTTGACGGTGCAAGTGGCTAACCTTCGTGCCGGTTATGTGCATGAGTTTCAGCTGCCTGAACTCAAATCGAGCGAAGGTCTGCCGCTGTGGCATCGGCTTTGCGCTTACACCTTGAACAAGTTGCCCTAATATCAGCCACGGCGTTTGCTGCCGCGCTTCGGTTTGGGATAAGACGCGCCCTTGGGCCTGGGCAGGGTGCCTCCATCATCAGGATTGAGTCCAGCTTGTTTCTTTAGTTCACGGATCTGGTCCCTTAGCAGAGCAGCGCGTTCGAATTCTAGCTTGGTCGCAGCTTCAGCCATTTCACCTTCAAGCTCGCGGATGACATCGGTGATAACGACATCACCCATGCCTTTG
>JBIKYV010000252.1:0-3592 GCA_044355075.1 Prosthecobacter sp. | reverse complement strand
TGCGTCTCGCGCTTTTCAAATTTGTCGGCAATCCCATGCAGCGCGGCTTTTGGCCGAGAAGCCTGCTGTTTGATCACCTGCGCCGGTTCGGTGAAAAGAGCGGCCATCCCGAGCTGCAACACGCCCCGCTCTTTCTCTACGGCCACTCCAACGGCACCGGCTTCTCAGCCATCTTCTCCTCGTATGTGCCCGATCGCGTGTGGGGCTTTGTTTCGATGCGTCCCGGCACCACGTTTCAAGTCTATCAACCCGGTGCCGCACAAGTCCCTGGCCTTGGCATCTTCGGCGAGGACGATCCTTTTCTCGCTCGTCCATCGAAAGAGGAAAACCTCGCCGTTGTGCCCGCGCTGCGAAAAAACCATCGCGCCCTCTGGAACATCGCCGTCGAGCCCAAGACCGGCCACGGCCCTGGCGACAAAACCTGGCCGCTCGTCTTCTCCTTCCTCCGTCACAGCTTCACCGCCCGCGTGCCCACCGACGCCGATCCACGCCAAGGCCCCGTGAAGCTGCTCACGCCCGAGCTCGAAAGCGGTCATCTCGGCCGGAACTGGTCCGCCGCGAAGGGAGGCTACCAGGAACTGCCCACCGCGCCCTTCGCCATCTTTTCCGGCGACAAATCCACCGCCTCCTGGCTTCTCAACGCTGCTTACGCTCGCGACTGGCAGGCCTTTCAAAGCACGGGTGAGATCAAACCATCGCGCTGAATGACATCGATAAACATCAAACTGACCACCCTGCTGCTTGCAGCGTTCGCTTCACTCCATGCCAGCGAACCGTGTGAGATCACCGACCGCACGGTCGTCTTCAAACACACGCACACCGATCCCAAGGCAGCGGACAACACCTCTGGCTTCAACCTCGGGCCGAGTGTCGCGGTGTTGCCAGATGGTCGTGTGATGGCGGTGTGGCTTTCCGCACCTAGTGAAGGGGCCGCGTCGCAGCGGATCATGCAGGCGTTTTCATCGGATCAAGGCCGCACCTGGGGCGCAGCGAGCGTGTTGCAGGACTTCGAGGGCCGGCCTGACTTCGATCCGGTGTTGCTGGTGGCGGGCAAGGAGACGTTTTTGTTCTTCTCGTCCTTCGATCCGCAGCTCGACATCTATGTGCGCCGCAGTCGTGACTCGGGCGTGAGCTGGTCAAAGCCGCAGAAGCTGAATCAACCGAATCACACCACGCGCTCCAACGGCATCCAGCTCACCACCGGCGAGTTGCTCGTGCCGCTGCATCTACGCGGTACCAAGGCCGGCGGCGTGATGAAATCGAGCGATGGCGGCACCACCTGGAAGCGCTTTGGCCAGGTCGCGAATGCCGAAGGTCAAGGAGGCGAGCCCACCATCGCCGAGATGCCCTCCGGAGCCGTTCACATGCTGCTGCGCACCAAAGACGGCCAGCTCTGGCGCTCCATCAGCCGCGACAAAGGCGAGACGTGGAGCGCCGCGGAGAAGACAGGCCTCACCGCCACCTCCAGCGCCTCTCACCTGCTCCGCACCCGCTCCGGAACACTCATCGTCACGTACAACCCCGGCCCCGTGCCTCTGCGCTTCCCCCTGCATCTGCGCACCTCGCGGGATGAAGGCCTCACCTGGAGCGAACCCCTCCTGCTGGCTGACCGCCCCACCAACACACCCGGCTGGTCGATCTGCTACCCCACCCTCACCGAGCTTCCCGATGGCACCGTCCTCGCCATCTGGGCCCAAGTGAAAAGCACCTCCACCGAGCTGTATGGCGACATCCATTCCGCGCGGCTGAAGCTGTAGGTGGCGACACTGCGCAATGGAGACGAAGGCAGGGCCGCCAGGAAGCAATTGACGCTCTACACGCAGGGCCTCATAAGTCTCTGAAATGACCAAGAGGCAGACACAACTTCCTGAAGCGTCGGGGCCCCCAAATGGCCCTGAGCCGCTGCCCGCCAAGAATACTGAATGGAAGCCGCCGTCCTCCAGCAAGGTCGGCTGGAATGGCTTGAGCGCGGCACGGCTTCGCGATGCGGCCTTTGCCGATTCCGATTCGCGACTTCGGCGCGACCGAGTTCGCCACGGCCAACGTGAAGGACTTCGACGGGTTTGGGTTCGATAAGGTGTGGATTCCACTTCCGACCACATGAGTCATTCCATCTAGCTCCGATGCTTTCCAAAGAAGAGTTTGAATACCATCTCGACCAACACATCAAGGCTTGGAATCCCTACAAGAAGCCTAAATCGGTGCACCCTGCTTTGACCTTACCATTGGAGGAGCAGCAGGAGATTCTGGAGGCGGCTATGGCGCTTCCTCAGAATGTCGCAACAGATCGAATGCACTCACAAAGCAGCCTTGCTGGAGTCTTGCTAGGCGCACATGTGCCCGTCGATGACGATTTGCTGGTATCGTGGCTACAGCAACATGCCGATTTTCATTCGTTCATAGCTCTGCCGCTGGAGGGACTCGTCATATGGATTGAGCATCGGCAAGCATCCAATCCGTTGTCGATCAGACTGCTCACCTGCCTTCGGATGCATCATCCCAAGATATCCAAACGAGCCACGGACAAGAATCACCGCAGCCTCATGCATCGAATGGCGGTGGCGATAGGCTTGGTCAGCAGTGACATCATTCCAAGCCCCAAAGATGCATGGACTGCGAAAGCTCTCGCATGGCGTGACTCACTTCCCGACAGGAACAAGGAGGCATGGGAGGCTTTGCTGAAGTTCGCCAGTGCGCAAAAGTCCTCCAGCCCATCCCAATCCTTTCTCAAGAGCGCAGGAGACTTGGTGGCTGCGTTGCCCCAGTTCAGCATGATCATGCGCGACATCCTGGAAGCGCTGGGACGAGACGGCCCCGTCGGTGTCACCTGGCGCGGCTACCCGTCGTCGATGAAGAATCTGCTGGATAATGACTACACCGACCTTTTGAGGCCTCTGATTTGGCTTTGCGCTCCCTATTCTGATCTGACCGATTCGCTTCGTGATGCTTCCGCGCGTTGTTCCACCAAGATCAAAAACATCGGCCCTCTGTGTGCCAAGATTGCAGCAGCTTGTGCTGACACACTGAGTCGCCAAGGGGTGGAGGCGGCAACGCCATCGCTCTCCAATCTCCAGGGTGCCGCAAAACAAAAATCTACGCGAAAAGCTCTGGCCAAGGCAATGACTGCGGTCGCCGTCAAGGCGGGCACTGGATGGAATGAACTTGAAGAAAAGCATGTGCCCGATCACGGCTTTAAACTAGGTCATCAAATCGGCTCATTCACCGCCAAGCTTGCATGGTCGCATTCTGGCACACCTGAACTCTTGTGGCATCAGGAAGGGGCTGAATCCCAGAGGTCCGTTCCAGTCGAAGTGCAAAAGAGCCACTCTGATCAGTTGAAGGAAACCAAACTCCTTCTCCGTGACGTCAAGAAGACCTACCGTGCCCAAGTCTTACGACTTGAGAAGCTGATGTGTGAAGGTCGCGATCTGCCATATGAGATCTGGCAGGAACACTATTGTAATCATTCCATCGTGGGTGTGTTGACTCGTTGCCTCCTTTGGATGTTTGGCACTGAACTCGTTTACTTAGGGCAGAACTCTGCCAATTCAGATAATAGAGTCCCAATAACGCTCGATGGACGCTCTGTCGT
>JBIKYV010000109.1:0-12836 GCA_044355075.1 Prosthecobacter sp. | reverse complement strand
TGTCAATTCAGGTATGCCAAGCGGCATGCGCACGGGCCTGTTCAGGTCAGCTTCCCAGATCTGTGAAATGCATCTCATTCCCACGAGGGTATCTGTGGCTAATAACCGCCCTGGAACGACATTGAACGTCGGAGGTACTACATTTACCATTCCTGGGGCGAATTTGGATAGTTTTGAGAACATCAACCCATCAGGGTTGGATAGCTATCGCAATCGTGAAACCTCTATCCAGACCTTCTGGAATGCACATGCTGCAACGGGTGATAATACCCGTGAATCACCTTACGCGAACTTGTACGCGAAGCTGACGACTCGCTCGAATACGTTCCGTGTTCATGTGCGTGCGCAGACTGTGAAAAAAGCTCTGCGTGGAGATGCGGACGCCGGATGGGCTGTGGATAAATTCATTGCTGGCATTGATGAGGTTACAGGTGAGTACCGAGGTTCATTCCTGCTTGAGCGTTATGTTGATATGGCAGACTTAGCGAACGCAGGCGCGGCAGCTGACTTCACGACGGGCAATCCGCTTGATGAACAGTCGCATCCTCCTCTCGACAGCTATTACCGATTCCGAGTCATCGAATCCAAGAGATTTGCCCCCTGACCTTTTTCATTCGATATGAACTTTCTGACCTCTAGTTATCCCCGTGCCGAAAAGGTCCGCCTCCGTGGCTTCACTCTTGTGGAGATCATGGTGTCTTTAGCGGTGCTGACTATTCTTTTGCTGATCAGTGCGCAGGTCATTGGTCAGGTGCAATCCACGTGGTCTGCATCGAATGCTCGTGTGAGTCAGTTTCGTGAAGCGCGGGTGGCCTTCGATATTCTTAGCCGGAACATCAGTCAGGCAACGCTCAACACCTACATTGATTATGATAGCAATTATTTAGCTACGGCTGCCTCCGCAGGTGCCTCGGCAGCGCCTAGCAATTATGTGCGTCGATCAGAGCTTCAGTTTATTTGCGGTCCCGCCTCAACTTTAGTGACTTCAGGCGGGGGGCCTAACTTCCTTCCGGGGCATGCTGTATTTTTCCAAGCTCCACTTGGAGTGACCAGCACTCCTGCATTCTCGGGTCTTGATCGTCTCCTGTGCGCGCGAGGTTATTTTGTGCAATTTTCGTCCGACAAATTTTGGCGTCCTAACTTTCTGCCACCCGGCAACGAGCGTTTTCGCTATCGTCTGATGGAGTATAGTCCACCGACAGAATTGAATACGGTCTATGCATACGCCGCACAAAACGCAGGCAATTTGTCTTCTCCTTTGTCGAGGAACTGGTTTTCTGAGCGGGCGGGTGTCGTGACGAACGCCGCACAAAGTGCTGCTGGAGCCATTATGTTAACACGCCCCGTGGCTGACAATATTATCGCTTTGATCATCTCGCCTCGTCGTGAACTTAAAAATCCTCAAGAGGTCGAGGCTGCTTCAGGTCCTACGCAGATTGCGGCCGATTACACCTATGACTCCAGTGAAAGGGATAACATTGGTTATGCTCCTAGTCCGCAAGGCACTCAGCATTTGTTGCCGCCTCTGGTGCGTATCGTCCTGATTGCTGTTGATGAGAAGTCTGCGGACATGTTGAGCATGGGGTCCGGAGGTGGTGCGACACCTCCATTGGGAACCACCGTCAGTGGTACGCTATCACAAGCGCATAATTTAGAAGCCGAAGTGCAAGAGATTGTGAAACAACTGAATCAAAAACGCCTCAACTATCGAGTCTTCTCCTCAACGATTCAGCTTCGTGGATCAAAGTGGAGCATCTGATAGTTAGCTCATGATCAACCCCAGAAAGTTATGATTCAGCGGAATCACCCCAGTTTAGCTTTTAGCAAGAGGCATAACCAAGGTTTTACTTTGGTAGAAATGCTGACCGTGGTGGGCATTGTAGCTCTGCTCATTGCTTTGGCGACACCAGCTCTGGTTGACGTCATTCGTTCGACCAGGCTGAGTTCAGCTGGTGATAGCCTTTTGAATCGCATGACTTTAGCGCAGCAGGAGGCCATTGCGCGAAGCCGAGAAGTGGAAATGCGGTTCTACAAGTATCCAAATGCTGACACAGATCGACCTACTCAGCCGTTTTTTTATGCTTATCAGGTGGTTGAGACGCCAAGCGGTGCGGATGCGAGAGCGATTTCAGAGCCCTATTACATCGAGTCGGGGATTGTATTGGCTGACAAAAGAGAGGTTTCACCTCTTCTCCAAACCACCTTGGCGCAGCAAAAGCAGCCAAGGTCTGATAACTTCATTTTTAGCCCTGGTAATGGCATCAGCCCCGATTCGGTTCAGTATGCAGCTATGCGCTTCTACCCAGATGGAAGTTGCCGAATGCTAAACCAAGACGATCCAGACTCGCTGACTACCGAATCAGGTGCAGCTATGGCCTACATCACGCCTACCTTAGACAAGAGCTTTTTTACCTTGGTGGAGTGGCAAGATGTGATGCTGCCTACCATTCCGCCCAAGAATTTTTACTGCATTCAGATCGATGCGTACACGGGCAAGGCTCGGGTGTATCGTCCCTGATCGAAAGCGAATTTCTGCGTGACAGAAGCGTGGGTGCTGATTAGATAGCCCATGGGCGAACTACCTCCTCTTGCACTCAGTTTTGACGATGTGTTGCTCCTGCCCGGTTTGAGCGAAGTGCTCCCCGGTGATGTGGACATCAGCACTCTTTTCGGCGGCTCCATACGCCTCAATGTGCCTGTTTTGTCATCCGCGATGGATACGGTGACAGAATCAGAGCTGGCGATTGCTTTGGCCCGAGAAGGGGGGATGGGCGTCATTCATCGAAATTGCCCTATTGATTATCAAGCGGAGCAGGTGGCACGGGTGAAACGATCCGAAAATACAGTGATCCAGCATCCTCATGCCGTGCGTCCTGAGACTACTCTGGGAGAGCTGCAATGGCTGATGCAAACCAAAGGCGTGAGTGGATTCCCAGTGGTTGATCCGGATAACAAGCTCGTGGGCATGGTGACGAGCAGGGATATGTGGTACATGGAGGACGAAAAAACGCCTGTTTCTGCCATCATGACCCCACGTGACCGTTTGGCCACTGGCACGGCAAACACCTCTTTCGAGGAAGCACTCAAGATCCTCTACACACACCGAATTGAAAAGTTACCACTCGTGGATACAGAGGGGCGTTTGGCAGGATTGATCACCAAACAGGATGTGACGAAACGGAACACATTCACCCACGCGGCTAAGGATAGTAATGGACAGCTTCTCGTTGGAGCGGCGGTGGGAGTGGGTGACGACTGTGCAGATCGTGGGCTCGCTTTAGTGGCGGCTGGTGCGGATGCTCTATTCATTGATGCTGCCACGGGGCACACTTCCCGTGTGGCTTCTGTGATTGAAAAGCTTCGTTCTAAGGTAGGTGCGGAGATTCCTGTGGTCGCAGGGAATGTGGTCACGTCTGATGGCGCTCTGCATCTGATCAAGGCTGGGGCTTCCGCGATCAAGGTGGGGGTTGGCCCAGGCTCCATTTGTACGACTCGAATCATCTCTGGAGTGGGCATGGCCCAATTCACGGCGGTGCAAGAGGTAGCGTCGGTCTGCCGCGAACGTGGTGTTACGGTCATCGCCGACGGTGGTATTCGTTACTCGGGTGACATCGTCAAGGCTCTCGCGGGTGGAGCAGACTGCGTGATGCTGGGCTCACTCCTTGCAGGTACCGCAGAAAGTCCAGGCAACATGGTCAAGTGGCAGGGTCGTACCTTCAAGGAATACCGCGGCATGGGCAGCCTGAAAGCTATGCGCAAAGGTGCAGGGGACCGCTATGGTCAGAATAGTTCTGGCAAACTAGTGCCTGAGGGGGTCGAGGCTCGTGTGCCGTTCAAGGGTGCTCTGGCAGACGTGGTGTTCCAGCTCATGGGTGGCTTGCGCAGTGGCATGGGCTACGTGGGTGCTAGAAGTCTCGATGAGCTTCGCGCTAAGGCTCGATTTGTGCGCATCACCTCGGGTGGATTGAAGGAAAGTCATCCGCACGATGTGGTCATCACCGAGGAACCGGTGAACTACGAGCCGCACTGAGTCTGCTTCTACTCTTTACTGAGCGGAGACGAGACCGCCTCCGCTCGCTTTGTTTAGTCCCCAGCTCATCAGCACCCGCGCGTCGTCCCAGATGTAGCGCGTCTTGGTGCCTAGTTGTATCAGGATGACGTTGCGGCCATGATGGGTGGCGGTTGAGATGAGACAGCGACCACTGGCATTGGTGTAGCCTGTTTTCATGCCGTTGCATTCCGGCATTACGCCTAGCAGATGGTTCGTGTTCTTCAGTGTTACGGTATGGCCATCGCGGCGAGTGAAGGTGTAGTATTTTCGGCGCACGGCATCGCGGATGACGGGTTGCTGATAGGCTGCCATGGCGATGCGGGCCATGTCTCTCGCAGTGGAGTGTTGGCCACCGATCGTCAGGCCATGAGCGTTGTAAAAGCGGCTATTGGTGCAGCCTAGGGCCCTCGCTTTGGCAGTCATTTTGGCCGCAAAGGCCGCCGTGCTGCCGGCGTTGTCACGCGCCAGCACATTCGCCACATCATTGCAGCTTTTGATCAAAAAGGCGTAAAGTAGATGTCGTCGTGTGTAGCTATCTCCAGGGCGCAGGCCTAGTACGGTGGGCTCTACCCGCACATCGGAGGCTTGCACGGTCACACGTTTATCCAAATTGCCGGCATCTAGCACGACCAGTGCGGTCAGGATCTTCTGGGTGCTCGCCACAGCGCGTGGTGTTTCCGTCGCGCGGCCTGCTAGATGGCGGCCAGTGTTGGCATCGATCAGTAAATAAGAGGCCGCACGGATTGTGGGTGCGCCTGTTGGCATTGCCGCTAGCATTGATTCAGAGCTGAGATCGTAACCCATGTTCATCGCCGATGGCGCTGGGGGTGCGATAGGATAAGCCGAATGGCCTGCGTAGGGCAGGTGCGGTGAACTCATGCGTGAGGCGTTGCCCTGCAACAAGCCAGCACATGCGGAGGTCAGCAAAGGCATGGCGGCAATGAGGAGACGGGCAAAGGCACGAGGAGACATGATGCGGGAGGAGATACACGCAGTTTTCATGCCGCGACAGAGCGGTGTCAACCCACGGCGGCTTCATCTCCATGGTGATGAAAAACCAAGAGGCAAAAACAAGATTCATGGGGCCGATTTCGTGCCCCCAAGCTTTGGTGGAAGGCTTCGTTTAAAAAGAGCGCAGGCTGGCCTTTGCAAAAAGGATCACAACGCCATAGTGCGGATGTCATGTTCATGCGTTGCGCCAGATTCGCCCTTCCTGCGCTTTTGACGGCTGCCGTCATTATCGTTGCCTGTTCCACGCCGACCAATCACTCTCGCATCGCTAGCTGGGAGGCTCGTTATCGTGATGCTTTCCTTGGCCGTGTGACACCCATGCAGCTGCTGGGAGAGGTAAACATGCGGATGGATTTGATTCCTGCAGGGACTGCTGGCCGCAAGATCTACCGGCCAATGACTCCACGCTACATCACCATCCACAGCACGCAGAACTACAGCGGAGACGCTTACAATCATGCCCTGGCGCTGAAGCGTGGTGCCCTGCGTGCCACCAAGCGCAAGGGCGGTAACCGCATCGGCTATCTGACTTGGCATTTCACGATACAAGAAAACATCGCCATCCAGCACCTGCCATGCCGTGAGCAGGGAGAGCATGCCGACTTCGATGGCCCAGGAAACAACTACAGCATTGGCATCGAGATGTGCGAGCATCGCGGTAACGACGTCGCGCTAACTATCGACAAAACTGCCCGTCTCGCCGCATACTTGATGTACACTTATAGCATTCCACTTAGCCACGTGGTGCCACATTATCATTGGCCACGCATCAGCCCCTATATCAAAGATCCACACAAGAATTGCCCACATTTCCTGATGGATGGCGGCCACCCGCGCGGTACCTGGCAGTGGTTCCTGAATCGGGTTAACCTACACTACAATCGACTCATCCCTGGCCCTGCCACCCCCCTCGGCTGATCTCATGAGAGTGCTCCTGGCCATCTTCCTCGCCAGTAAGGCCGTTTTGCTCCCGGCGGCGGAGCCGATACCTCTACAGGCTGAACAAGTCGCTACCCTGGAGGACCCACGCATTCGCGAAAGCTCAGGCCTCACTCGTAGTCTCCGCCAATCAGGGCTGTTTTGGACACACAACGACTCCGGCGGCGAGCCCTGCCTCTTCGCGATTGATGAAAAGGGCAAAACCCGCGCCAAGGTCCGTCTACCAGACGCAGTGAATTTTGACTGGGAAGACATCGCTTCGGCTCCTGCGGCAGACGGCACTCCGACGCTCTACATCGCCGATATCGGGGATAACCTGCACGTGCGCGCGGCGATCTCCGTCTATGAGCTGCCCGAACCTGAGCTACCTGAAAATCCCAGAAAGGAAATCCATAGCGCTCGTCCGCGGCTTTGGCATGCCCGCTATCCTACAGGCAAGCCGGATGCAGAAGCTCTGATCGTGCATCCCCTGACACGGCAGATTTTCATCGTCACCAAAGATCCTGAAGGTCACAGCGAGGTCTATGCGTTTCCTGAGCAGCCTTCGGCATCTGGGGAGACTCTGGTTTTGAAGAAAATCGCCTCCCTGGAGTTCCCGGCGCGTCCGCGTGAAGGCAAGCGCCCTCACCACGCCTGCATGGTCACCGCAGGCGATTTTTCCCCAGATGGCACCCGCCTGACCCTTGCCACCTACAGCTACCTACATGAGTGGACGCTACTGCCTGGCAGACCTGTGGCCGAGGCTTTCGCTAAACCTGCCCGCCTGCTGCAGCCAACGCTCACGGCCCAGATGGAGGGTGTCTGCTATGATGCTGATGGCCGCAGTCTCTGGTTCACCAGCGAGCGCCTGCCCGCGCCTTTGTATCGAATTCGGCGTTGAAGGCGATCAACCCGCATTCCACTTCCGTGCAGCCCATGCCGAAACACTCGATTCTTGTCCTCTGCCTCCTCGGCCTTCTTGCAGGCTGGAATCTGTTCCAGGGCGGTGGCCTAGTCTCCGACCTCGGTGGCGATCCTGATGAGCCTGCTCATGCGGTCACCAGCCTGATGGTGCGCGATTACCTCGCAGGCGGCTTTTGGCAAAATCCAGCCAGCTTTGCGAAGCGCTACTACGCTGATTTCCCCAAAGTCGCCCTCGGTCACTATCCGCCAGGCTACTATTTGCTCGGCGGTCTTGCCTTGCTGATCTGGCCGCAGCCGATCACGCTGATCGTGCTCCAGGCCTTGCTGGCCTTTGCGCTAGGTGTGCTGATTTGGCGGCTGGGCAGGCATTTGGTTTCTGAGGCTGGCGCGATCGCCGCTGCGAGCATGGTTATGCTCCTGCCGCTCGTCGCGAAGATCCAGTCTCATGCCATGGCGGACCTCTTGCTTGTTGTGCTCGTAGGTTTGAGCTCAGCGGCTTGGGTGAGCTTTCTGCAGAGTCCCAGTACAGTCTCGGCGTTGGCTTTTGGCGGTCTTGCGGCGGCAGCGATCCTCACCAAGGGGTCTGCGCTGATGCTCGGGGCCGTGCCTGCGTTCAGCCTCCTTCTGCTGCGGCGCTGGGCCCTTTTGAAAAACTGGCGCTGGTGGCTCGCGGGGCTGCCCGTGGCTTTGTTAGCTTTTCCCTGGATGCTGTTCACGGCTAAAATCACCCGCGAGGGCATGGTGGACAGCACTCTCTCTGCCTTCCTGAGCCAAGCCGTGCCCGCTTACTTCCAGGAATGGCTGGAAAGCCATGGTCTGCTGCTCATGGCCTTCGCCTTTATCGGAATTCTAGCGCTGATCATCCGTGCTTTGCGCCAGCATTTATCCGAGGCTGAGGCGGTGCTTTTGTCCCTGTTGGCTGGCGGAGCTGCTATTCTACTGCTGGTACCCGCAGGCATAACTTCGCGTTACCTCGCTCCACTCGTGCCTGCCTTAGCGATTTTGGCGGTGATGGGTGCGGAGATGCTTTTGCCGCGTCTCATGCACTTCATGCCAGCCATCGATCAGCCGCTGGCCATTCGGATAGGCTTGCCCTTGATGGTCATGGCCGGTCTCGCAAAGCCATGGATGAACTACTGGCCCAAGGCCGTGCATGGCTTTAGTCAGGCCGTCACCCAGGCTCTACCCGATATCGCGCAGGCCAAGCCGTCCGCGCAGGCGCATTGGTTGGTTAGCTCTGACCCGCGTGGTGAGGGCGCTATCATCGCTGAGGCCGCCTTTCGCTTACCTGCGCGTGCGCCATCGCCTCTGCGCATCCATCGCGCTAGCAAGGAACTCTCTGTCAGCGACTGGATGGGGCGTGGCTACCAGATGGCTGACCGCAACGAGGCTGAATTGCTCGCCCGGCTAGACGAGCTGCACATCAGTACTGTTTTTCTCGATCAGTCGATGCGCGAGAGCCAACGCGTCAGCCATCATGACCTGCTTCAGCATGCCCTACGTTCAGCCCCGGACCGCTGGCAGCTGACGCAGACCGTGCCCATCACTCGTCTGCTTTGGGAAAAAGGCGAACTCCAGGTGTATCGACGCATGAGTTCTACCTCCAGGTGAATGGTAGGCTGAAAGGATAGCGCGTTCTGCGTTGATTCCTTCCCGCTATGCATCGCCTTTTGCTCCTACTGCTTGTCTTTGCCTCCATGGCCCATGCCCAGATGGCAAATCAGCCGCCTGTGCCGCGCTGGCTCGGCCTACCGAAGGCCACCAACGGTCAGGCTTCGGTAGAGCTTCGGTTTGAGCAAAAAGGCGCTCTGCTGAAGGCCATCCTCCTGCTCGCATGCAGCAGCGATACGCAGGTCGCGCTCAACGGCCGCCCGGTGCGTCAGGTATCGGCCACGCAGGAGCAGCCTGCCGTCAGCCTCGATCTGACCGCGCAGGTCATCCATGGTACGAATGTCTTACGCTTGACGGCTGCCTCTCCCCGCTTTGCCGCGCTGCTGGAGCTGAATGGCGACCTCGCCGCCGTGCGCTGGATTGTCACGGACAGTCAGTGGACTTCGCCGGAGGGTGTAGTGACGGACCTCGGACCTGTCGATGCCACTGGCGCGGTGAATCCTTTTGATCTGAAGAAAACCTTCGATGCTTACAACTCATGGCAGCTCGCCAAACCTGGTGCGCAGAGCCATGCCACGGACCCTTCTAGTTTCACGGTTCCCGAGGGCTTCCGCGTGGAGTTGGTGCGCTCAGCTCAGCCAGGGGAGGACTCCTGGGTAGCCATGGCCTTTGATCCGAAGGGCGGCATTACTCTCGCGCGTGAAAAGAAGGGCCTGCTTCGCTTTGATCCGAAATCTGGCCGTGTGGCGGAGGTGGAAAATAGCCTGCTGGAGTGCCGCGGTCTACTGCACGCGCATGGTGTGCTTTATGCCAATGCGAACAACAGCAAGGCTCTCTACCGCTTGCGCGATGCTGACGGTGATGGCGTGTATGAGCAAAAAGAGGAACTCATGCGCACCGAGGGCGGCGTGGGCCATGGGCGCAATCATATCAAGTTAGGCCCGGATGGCCGTATCTGGATCGCCCATGGCAATAACGTCCTGCTGCCCAGTCCGATCTCGCCTCGCTCGCCGCTGAAAAACTACGCCTGGGATCAGGTGCTGCCGAACCCTTGGGACGCAAGTATGTTTGATGGCAATGCCGAGATGCCAGCCGGGCATATTTTGGCCTACGATCCGGCCACGGGCAGCATCGAGCTTGTCGCAGGCGGCCTGCGCAATCCTCTCGACATCGCCTTCAACCGTGAGGGCGAGCTTTTCACCTATGATGCGGATATGGAACGCGATATTGGCGCGCCCTGGTACATGCCCACGCGCGTGCTGCATGTCATCTCCGGCGCGGACTTCGGCTGGCGGCGTGGCACAGGCAGGCTGCCAGCCTGGTGTGTGGACACGCTGCCGAGCGTGGTGGACATCGGCCTATCCTCGCCCACCGGTATCTGTTTTGGTTATGGGCTGAAGTTTCCTGCAAAGTATCAGGACGCTCTCTTTATCCTCGATTGGAGTTACGGACGCATCATCGCTGTGCATCTTCAGGAAAAAGGGGCGAGCTACACCGGTGTCCAGGAGACCTTTATCTCAGGCCGTCCACTGAATGTCACCGATGCCTGCGTAGGGCCAGATGGTGCCCTCTGGTTCACTACAGGTGGGCGCGGTACACAGAGTGGGCTGTATCGCATTGAGTTCATAGGCAAAGCGCCTGCGCAGGCAGACCTCGCCAACCAACCCGACTCTACAGCGAGGCAACAGCGTGCTTTACGGCATCGGCTGGAGGCATGGCATGGCGAAGTTCCAGCCTCACAACGTGCCGAGGTGCTCGCGACGGCGCTGACCGCTTTGGATCATGACGATCGCTTCATCCGCCATGCCGCGCGTCTGGCATTGGAGGCCTTGCCAAGGGACATGTGGAAAAAAGAGCTGGTGGAAGAATCCACCGGCTTGCGGGCCATTCTAGGCAGTCTCGCTCTGGCGCGCGTGGGTGGGGCAGGGGAGTTGACGGGCATTTTGTCGAGGCTGACTTCAATGCCTTGGGCGCGGTTGAACGATGAGCAGCGGCTCGCTAGCCTGCGTACGCTCAGTGTAGCCATCGCTCGCCTTGGCGATCCCATGCCGCAGACCAAAACAGCGCTGCTCCACTGGCTGGAGCCGCGATATCCCGCGACCAGCCGCCAGGAGAACCAAGAACTCTGCCGCCTGCTGATCCGGCTAGAGTCCAAGACCGTGCTCGCAGGATCACTCGCGCTTTTGCAAAAAGCCACCGCCAGCGAGGACCTGCTTTTTTACCCCGTGCAGCTCCGCTTGCTCAAAGAAGGCTGGACCCTGGAAGTGCGGCGCACGGTCTTTGAAGCGCTAAATCGTGCGGAAAAGCACAACGGCTCCAGCACTTACTTCAAAGCCATCCAGGATACCCGCAGTGAGATGGCTGCCGCGCTGCCGCCAGAGCAGATGACTGCCCTAGCGGCGATCATTCACCCGCCGAAACCTGTGGTTCTCTCGCCTCACGCCATGCCTAGCCACACCTTTCGTGTCTGGAAGCTGGAGGATTTGGAGCCACGCCTAACTGAGGTGAGCCGCAGCAGGTCTTTCGAACATGGGCGCGCCGCTGCTATCGCCGCACAGTGTGTCTTTTGCCATACAATGAGCCCCGACCGCAGCCTGCCGGCTGGGCTTTTTGGACCAGAACTCGTGCAGGTATCCGCACGTTTTGGCCGCCGCGACCTGCTCGACCACATTTTGAATCCCTCTAAAGTGGTCGATGAAAAATTCCGCTTTGTCAGGGTCACCACTGCCGATGGCAAAACCGTTATCGGCAGCCTGGAGAGTGAGGATGACGAGCGGCTAGTGCTAAAAACGAACCCTCTCTCGCCAGATGTCGTGGAGGTGGGCAAAAGCCAGATCAAAACGCGCAGCATCACCGAGACTTCTCCCATGCCCGCCGGGCTGCTGAATGCACTGAAGGCCGAGCAAATCCTCGATCTGCTAGCCTTCATCGAAGCCAGCGGCGATGCCAGTAAACCCAACTTCAAGCCTTAGCCAGCGCAGTCACTAGACTGCGAAAAACCGCCGTGCAGAGCTCTTGCAAGAGTGCGCTGACGCGTCCTCTTGCCAGCCATGAAACTTGACCGCCTTATTGCCAAGCACCGCTTCCTAGGTCGTGCCGAGGCGCATCGGCGGATCACCTCAGGTAGAGTACGGGTCGATGGCCAGCCAATCCTAGATAACCAGCATGAGGTTGATCGCTTCATGCTCGTGCAACTCGACGAAGAAACCGTACAGCAGTCCCAGCGCGCTCTTTACCTCATGCTGCATAAGCCCGCTGGCGTCGTCAGCGCCACGCGCGATGCCGAGCACCTCACGGTTATGGATCTCATTGCTGATCCCAACAAAAATAGCCTCCATATCGCTGGTAGGCTCGACCGCTGGTCAACGGGCCTGCTTTTGCTCACCAATGACGGTCGCTGGTCGAAACGGCTGATGGATGCTACTTCCAAAGTTTCCAAAACTTATCTCGTCGAGGTCGATGCTGACATTCCACGGGGTGCTAGTGAACGCTTCGCTGCAGGCATGGAGTTTCAGCCTGAGGGCATCATCACCCTGCCAGCCGAACTCATCTTGCTCGGGCCACGTCAAGCTCGTGTGGTGCTGCACGAGGGCCGCCACCATCAGATCAAGCGCATGTTTGGTCGCCTCGGCTGTTTCGTTACTGCCCTGCATCGTGAAAGCATCGGCGAATTGTCTTTACCGGATGAGCTAGCACCGGGCATGTGGCGCACTTTGACGACGGAAGAGATGGCACAGGTTTGATGCCCATCGGCACTGTGGCTTGCGGTGGCGCGTATGCTTTTCAGTATCCGTATCACATCACCATGCCAACCCCCGCTTTCCACTACCAGCCCCTCCTCGAACTCGGCACCGACGACACCGAATACCGCCTGCTGACGAAGGAACACGTCCGCGTCGAAAAGATCGGCGACAAAGAGCTGCTCGCCGTCGATCCCGAGGCGCTCACGCTGTTGGCGAACCAGGCCTTCCACGACATCAATTTCTTCCTGCGCCCGAAGCACCTCAAGCAGGTCGCCGCCATCCTCGATGACCCCGAAGCGAGCGAAAACGACCGCATGGTCGCGCTCACGATGCTGAAAAACGCCGACGTGGCCTCCGCGGGTCTGTTGCCTTTCTGCCAGGACACCGGCACCGCCATCATCATGGGCAAAAAAGGCCAGCAGGTCTGGACCGGCGGCGGCGACGAGGCCGCGCTCTCAAAGGGCGTCTATCTCGCCTACACGGAGAACAACCTGCGCTACTCGCAAAACGCCGCGCTGAACATGTTCGACGAAAAGAACACCGGCACCAACTTGCCCGCGCAGCTCGATTTGTATGCC
>JBIKYV010000108.1:0-12844 GCA_044355075.1 Prosthecobacter sp. | reverse complement strand
TTCGGCTCTTCGCTCGGCTTCGCTTTCGGAGCGCCGGCGACGGATTCGGTTTTCGCAGGAGTCGCGGGTTTGGTCTCCGTCGTCTCGTTTGGCACTGGTTCCATGCCAGGAGCCTGTGTAGCGGCTGGATCAGTGGGCATAGGTGCAGGCTCTTCGGTTGGGGCTGGGGGCTTTTTACCACGGCCAAAGAGGTCTTTCAGACGCATGGGGCCGCGCTTGGTAGGGCGGGATTCGGGCACGGGTTCTGCCACTGGTACGGCTGCTTCAGTAGCAGGAGTGGCCTCGGCTGTGGCAGTCATGGGGGCGGTGCCAGCAGGGGCGTCAGTCGTGCTTGGTGGTGGTGTGGATTGGGGCTTTTCGGTGGCAGGGCCAGCGTCTTTTTTGTCCTTCGCGGCTGTAGGAGGCGGCACGGCGGCAGTTCCGCTGGTGGTTTTTTCGCTCGCAGGCTTGGTTGTTTCGGTGCCAGCGGCAGATTTATCCGCAGTTTTTTTCGCCTCACCGGTGTCTGTGGTTTCGCTTTTGGCAGCTCCTTCATTCATGGCGGGAGCGGGGGTGGTGGGTTCAGCAGGTGCCGGGGCTGGCTCCTCGGTCTTTTTGTCTTTTTTACTGCCAAAGAGGCCCCCTAAAAAGCCGCGCTTTTTCGCAGCAGGGGGAGGGGTTGGGGCAGGTTCGACGATGGGGGTAGTTTCTCCGGAAGCTGGCGCTGGGGCAGTCGGTTCTGCTGCTTGTTGCAGAATGATGGCTTGGATTTTTCCATGGTGTAGACTTTGCTGCCAGAAGGTGAAGTTGCTGGGGGCTAAGGTGGCTGTTGGCTTTCGCTGCGCAGACTCGGGGGCCTTGGCTTGTGGCTTACTCTGACGGAACCAGTTCAGGGGATTCCAGCGTGAGGGCTTGTCTGCATTGGCCGGGGTGGCTTCCTCGGTCGGGACTGTTGCAGTCGGTGTAGTCTGTGCTGGTGCTGGGCTCGTGGTTTCGGTTGAGTTGGCGGTATCGTCAGGTTGGTTGCTTTTATCTTCGGATGAGCCAAACCAACGATTGAATAGCGGTTTGCGGGTGTTGGGTTCTGCTGTCCTAGGCCCCGATGTATTGATGGTGCTGATCTCTGGAAGCGGGGTGGCAGGGACGATGGTTAGTTCTTCATCCTGACCAGATAGTGCTTCTTCCCGAGCGGCTTGTACGATAGCGGATTCGATGATGTCTGCGTTGCTTTCCCGCTTCTTGGCGAAGGGATTTAGCCTTGCGACAAAGGACCGTAGGAAGCTTGGCTCGGCCTTTTCTTTTTCTTCTGGTGGAGCTTCTGTAATGATGGTTGTTTCGCCTACCTGGAGCACGGTCTGCCCTGGGCCAGGTGTGGGTTTCGAGCTGTTCGGCGCATCGTTGCCCTCCGTGGAGGCAAGCGCGGGCTGAGCAATGGGGCGTGGCTTGGGGATCTCGCTTGCCTTGGCCTGGTAGCGGATCGTTAGGGCATCCTCCAGACTTTTCAGGGTGTCCGCAGCGGTGAGTGGCTCGGAATACTTGGGCTGGGCAAGACCCGCGAGTTGCAGGGCCCACCATTTGTTCAGGCTGGCTGCGCTGGAGGCAAAGCTGGGAAAGGCGCGGTTCAGTAACTCGCGTTCAGGGCGGGCATCAGTGGCAAGACTGGAGAGGAAGCGATTCAGCCGGGCGCTGCCCTCAGGTTGATCGAGCAGTGCAAGGACCAGCGCGCAGCAAGAGGTGCGATAGATGGTTTTCGAAAGGGCATCCATCTGTGTGGGGGATGCCTCAATGATTTCCTCAATGCCGAAGATTTTACCGGATTTGAAAATGGCTGCGAAGAGCGTGCTCGGCCGGGCTTGGCGGCGGTAATCCAGGGCCTCCATCACGCCGGTTAGAATCCAGTCAGGTAGCAGTGCGGTGCGCTTGCTGGTGACCTCGGGCTGGCTGCGCAGCACGCGCTCAGTCATGAGTGCACGAACGACTTCACCACGAAATTCAGAGGGACGTAGGTCGGGGCGTAAGTTCACCGTGATTTGGAGGTGAAAGCCACCGTGGGTGATCTGTGCCACGCTGGTCGACACTGCCTGCGGTGCATTGCGTGCATTTTCTCCTGCATTTAGCAATACGACGATAGGTAAAGACCATGGCTGAGAGTCGCGCAGCAGTCGTCCGAGCTCGTCTTTGATTTCATCGCAACGAGCCGAAAAGGCGGTCTTTAGCCGGGCGTCCTGGCCGTGAACGATGAACTGCCCGCTGCCGCTGGTGGAGGGTATGCTCTTGGGACCACTGCTGAGTGGCGTGGATGGCACTGGAGTCAGTGCTGGAGCTGGGACGTCAGGAATACGCGATGTGCCGACAGCTGTGGCAGCTTTAGGCGGTGCATCTGTGGGAGACTTGATCTGACCAGGGGCAGGGGGGGCTACGCTAGGAGCCGTAGCGGCCATGACGGTGCCTGGAGCAGGTGGCTGGACGGCGGCAGCGTCGACTACTTTCGTGCTCGGCGGTGGCGCTGGGGGTGTTTGTGCATTGGCCTTAGCCAGGATGCCTATGGCTAGGAGAGGGGCGAGAGTGAGGCGTAACATACAGAAGAAGAAAGGCTGGCGGCAGTGCGCAGTCATGGGAACCTTGGGTCGAGCTGAACCCGTCCCTGGTTTAGGGTGATCTGGTTCATTTGAAAGAGCGCTTGAATCTCAGGTTGTAGGGGATCTGCTAGCTTTTGCAGAACAAGTATCAGTGGACGCAGTAGCCCGCGTGGGACTTCGAGGTGACCATAGGCACCGCTAACGATTTCCACCCGGAAGACGCGATCTAGTCGGCGGATGGTGAGATCGACCGCTGCTGTGCTGCGCCAGCCGAGAACCTTCCAGGCAAGAATGAGGCGCGCTTGACCTGGGGTCATTTGGATGCGCACGGCCTCCAGCTGACCGCGACCTTCTAGTGGTGCCTGGAGACGAGCAGACAAGACCCGCGCGAGGTGGTGATTGAGATCCGCCTCGGTGATTTCGAGCAAACCTGAGCCTTTGATCGAGGCCTGCTTGAGGTCATCGATCAAGTCACGTGGGCGGGCATCCTGCTTCGCTGGCGGCAGATCGGGCACTGGCAGCGCACGATGCGCGACCCAGGCAGCGCCAGTTAGCGCGCTTAGCCCCACGAGCAGCAGGAGATGGAAAAGGAATTTTACCACAGGGAGTGAACATGCACCACAGGTGCCCCCATGGGCAAGTGCTATGCTGTTTCAGGCTGAGAGCATCCGTAGGATGCGGAAAAGGCTTGGTTTGGTGAATTTCATGCCTCAGTCCAGCAATAGCACACGAGCCTGCTGATCAGGGCTGAGTTGCTGGCCTGGTTCCAGCTTGAGCAGTGCATGCGATTGGCTGAGCGCGTATAGCGCATGACTTTGCTGAAGCGCTGCGGCGAAAAAGATGCCATCGCGTAGGCTCCCACGCAGGTAGTGGGGGCGGTCACCATCATTCGTCAAAGTAGTCGCTGGATGTGCCAGCAGGCTGGGCAGGCTGAGGTCGCTGGCTCCCATCCATTGCAGTAGGGCAGGGCGCACGAAGAGCTGAAAGGTAACATATGCAGAGACGGGATTCCCCGGTAGGCCGAAATAGCTGACGGTGTGACCATCGGCCTGCCACTGCGTTTGTGCGAACAGGAAGGGTTTTCCGGGTTTCACTTTCACCCGCCACAGTTCTGGGGTGATGCCCAGCTTTGCCAGCGCAGGTTTGATTGGGTCGTGATCGCCCACAGAAACGCCGCCGCTGATGAGAATGATGTCGTGATTGTGGCTGAGATCGGACAATGCCGCGACCGTGGCCTCGACAGTATCCAGGCAGTGCCGTGTGCTGTTGTCAGGGATGCCGAGCTTGGCCAGCAAGGCCTGTAGCATGGGCCCATTGCTATTGTAGATCTGGCCGTCTTCCAGCGCCTGGCCAGGCAGTACCAGCTCGTCTCCTGTGCTGAGCACGGCCACCCGCGGTGGGCGGATGACCTTGACCTCCCGAAGGCCCTGAGACGCTAGTAGGCCTATGGCACCTGGGGTAACTCGGGCACCTCGACGCAGCATGATCTGGCCAGGGCAAAGGTCACCTCCTGCACGGCGCACATTTTCACCGACGCTCACCGGCTCTAGGCAGCGAATGGCATCGCCCTCACGGGCCACATCCTCTTGCATGATGACTGCATCGGCCCCTGCTGGCATCGGGGCTCCGGTAAAGATGCGGATTGTCGCGCCAGGGGGACACGTGAGGTGCAGATCTGCCCCAGCTGGCTGACTGCCAATGACGGGCAATGATTGGCTGATGTTCGTGGAGTTGCTGGCCTGGAGAGCGTAGCCATCCATCATCGAGTTATCGAAGCGTGGCAGGGCTAGGGTCGCTGCTAGATCGGCTGCGCTATGATACCCCAGAGCCTGGAGCAAGGGCAGCGATGCCTCTGGACCACGCTGAATGTGCGAAAGTAGGCGGGTGATGGCTTCGGATTCCGTGAGCATGGCACGTCGTTGACTCAGGGATTGCCGACAGGGGGCTCCAGATCATCCAGACTGATGGGGGTAGCTGGCTTGCTAGCAGCCGCAGGGCTAGTCAATGGCGCGGGCGGTGTGGCTGTGGGCGGTGTAGGGGAGTTGGCTGGTGCTGGCGAAGCCTTCTGTGGCAGACTCGGCTCGGGTGCTGGAGTGGCGGGTGGTGTGGCTGGGGGCGGTGGACTATCGGCCTTTGTCTCTAGGCTCTCTCGCGGTAGCAGGACCAGATCCGATACCATGGGATTGCCCTCTTTGATGTCAGCCGTCAGGTAAAAGCCTTTCCGCTCAGGAGATAGCATGAGCTTGGATTTGTTGCCCTCGGCACTGAGACCCATGAGTTCCGTGCCCGCCGCCAGAGAAGGTGGTGCATCGGAGCGGATAACGACGTAGTTTTGCTCTGGATTTACCATTTCGATCATGCCAATGAGCGTGGCCTGACCTACGGGGCCGCCCATCGGCTGTTGGGGCTTCTTTTTCTTCAAAAGATCACAGGAGCTGAGTAGGCTGGCCATGATCAGCAGGCTGCAAAAGAAAGACTGGCGATGAGTCATAAAAGAATGTGGCATCAGCGGGCAGAGGTTTTGAGCTGGCGTTTCCCCAGACAGAAGAGGCTCGATTCGCTACGAATAAAGATTTGGCCTTCGCTCAGGGCTGGAGAGGCGAACACGCGCTCCTCCAGATCGCTTTCGGCGAGTAACTCATAGACCGGGCCGGGTTTGACCGCCCGAAGGGTGCCAAAGTCGTTGATGAAGTAGATGCGACCTTCGGCGCTGGTCAGGGAGGCGTGGTGCTCCTTCATGCGCTCTTCCCAGGCAATTTTACCAGTGGCGGCATCGAAGCAATGTGCAATGCCGGAGTCCGAAACAATGAGAAACCACCCGCTCTCACAGATCGGAGATGGCACGTAAGCCACGCCTTTGTTTGTGCGCCAGGCGATGTGGGTGTCGGTGATATTGCCGCTGCCATCAGGTCGGATGGCTAAGATATGATGCTCAGGAAAGCCGCCACTCATGAGCAGGAGACCGGATGCAACATCATGAACAAGGGAGGCGACGAATTGCTCCGTCGGGCCATCGATCATCCAAAGGAGAGAACCATCACTCGGATCATAGCTCGTTACGCATTTCGTGCCGGAGAGTACCATTTGCACCCGGCCAGCCATCGTGCGGATCATGGGCACGCAGTAACTGCGGGTTTGGTGCGGGCGCTCAATCCTCCAGAGCTGTCGGCCATCTTGGCGAGACAGCGCTACGATGTAGCCAGGCCCATCGTGATCGCAGTTCACGATAACCTTATCCTCAAAGAGGATCGGGCTGGAGCAAAAACCATGTTTGCTGGCAAAGACACCTGGACGCACCTGCCAGACGGACTTTCCTGCGAAGTCATGGGCACTGACTACGACTTGATTGCCATCAAGAAAGGTTGTGAAGACGCGCTCGCCATCCGTGGCAGGCGTGCTGGAGGCGTGGCTGTTCAGCCTGTGCTTGCCCTCTAGTGGAGATTTTAGCACGGGTTCTTTCCAGAGAATCTTGCCTGTGGCACGATCCACGCAGATGAGCATCCGCGTTTCTTTCTCAGCATCTGCCGACACGAGAAAAAGGCGGTCGCCCCAGACAATCGGCGAGGCATGGCCTGTGCCTGGTAAATCGATTTTCCAGCTCAGCGTCTTTGCCGAATATTCAGTGGGAAAGCCATCATCCAGACTCGTGCCGTCCATGCGTGGGCCACGCCATTGCGGCCAATTCTCTGCCAGCGCAGTGGCAGAAGTAAGCGAGAGTAGAAACAACAGACGGGCGTGAGCAAACATAGCGTGCAGACTATCGGAGCCGCTGACGCGCTTCAATCACCAAACATCACCGCTCGCGGTGCTTGGCAAAGATGGCCAAAGTTCGTTCACGCTCCCGACCATGATCCACAATGGGCAAGGCATAGCCAGGCGTTAAACTACGCCCATCTTTCGGCGGTGCCAAAAAGTGCTCTGTCGCGACATTGCGCAATTCTGGCACCCATTGGCGGATATACTCACCCGCAGGGTCATAGCTCTTCGTCTGTGTCCATGGGTTCTGGATGCGGAAATAAGGGGCCGCATCGGCACCCGTGCCAGCGCTCCACTGCCAGCCGCCATTGTTACTGGCATTTTCACCATCCACGAGATGACGCATGAAGAAGCCTTCCCCAAGCTTCCAGTGACAGTGCAGGTCCTTGGTCAGAAACATGGAGACGATCATGCGCACGCGATTGTGCATGAAGCCGGTGGCCAATAGCTCGCGGATACCTGCATCCACGATGGGGAAACCAGTGCGTCCCTGGCACCAAGCCTCGAAATGATCATCACGGCCCGGCCACGGCATGCCACGAAAGTCCTGGGAAAACTCCTCCTCAAACACCTCGGGATAAAACCATAGAATCGCCATATAGAACTCGCGCCAAGCTAGTTCTTTGATGTAAGTCTCGATTGAGCTGCGCTCTTCAGCGATGGTGGCTTCCCCAGCTGCTTTCACGCAGCGAGCGTACAGCTCGCGAATTGAGATGAGGCCGAAGCGCAGATCTTGCCCAAGGCGTGAGGTCGTCACCCCCGCCGGGATGTTTCTCCTCTGACCGTAATGATGAAGCCTGCGCTCTTCGATGAAGGCCTTCATGCGCTCACGTGCCGCCCGTTCCCCTGCTTCCGGTAAAGTGCTCTGTGTAGCAGGTAATTTCCAATGATCCAACGTGGGCAGAGGATAGCTGTCGATCTGTGCTGATGGAGCTATGCCCAGAGAGCTAATGCGACGCAATGGCTCTGTTTTCGTGAGTGAAAGCCAATTTCGTGAATAAGGCGTGTAAACGCGGTAAGGGCCTCCATTGCCAGTCAGCACCTCATCCGCTTCATGCAATACGCGATCTTTGAAGCTCATGCATTCCACGCCAAGGCTGGTGCAGATCTCACGAACCTTCTTTTCCATCTCGCGCCCATAGGGATCGTAATCTCGATTGAAATAAACCGCTGTAGCTTGGGTCTCACGAATCAATCGCTCGAGTTCCACGTTTGCTTTGCCAACGCGAAGAATCAGGCGGCTACCCAAGGTCTCCAGATTCTTCGAAAGCGATTCCAAACAGCCACAAAGAAACTGCTGCCGAATGCTGCCTGTCCAGCCGTGCGTGGAGGTCCAATCACTCAGAATGTAAACAGGCACTACAGACGCTCCATCCTTGGCCGCCGCGGCTAACGAAAGATTGTCCGTGAGACGAAGGTCACGTCGGAACCAGTGAATGACAACAGCGTGCTTAGGCATGAGAAAATCATACGCATCCGATAGATGTCTGGGCGCTCAAAAGCATTGCCGCTATGCTATCTTGAATGCCAAAGTGAGTCGGTGAGGGAAGGGGGCTGTTTAGCCATCAGGCAAGCCAATGCAAACCATGACATCAACCGACTTCTCCACAGGCCTGATGAGTTCATGGTCACGATGAAAAGTGGTCGGCAAGGAACCTGCCCAGACATTTTCAAAAGATCTACTTCTGAGGCTTCTTGCGCTTTCACTCCAGTCTGCCTTGCCTCGTCTCCGCATCTTGGAGACCGTTCTTCAGAATCAACGAGCAAGAGGCAGTGGTGGATTGATACCAGGGATTCAGCTTTGATGAGTAAAATGCACGGTTTAGTGGGGCAAAATTGTCGCTCAACGGCCTGCGAAGGGCCAGTAAGTGTAATGATTGTTGAAATAAGTGATTCAATGATGTAATACATGTTACATGAATGCCTTGCCTTGGCTCCTGCTCATGCATAGCCTACCTGCGAAGAGTGGTGCAGTGCGCTTGTTTTTGTGGCGGCAGCTAAAGCGGCTTGGAGCCGTTTCTTTTAAAACCTCTGTGGCCGTGTTGCCAGACCGCCCTGAGTTGGTGGAAAGCCTGCAATGGCTGGCGCAGAGAGTGCGTCAGCAAGGAGGCGAGGCCACTCTAGTCCATGCACGCCAGATTGATGGCATCAGCGATCCAGAGATCGTTGCTCTTTTTCAACAAGCTCGGACGGCGGATTATGAGGAGATTTTAGCGGATGCTCGCCTTGGCGGCCGCACGGAGGGAGCTAAGGTGGAAAAAGCTGCCGGAGTAGAGCTGGAGAAGCTGGCCGCACGCTATCAGACTGTGCGTCAGGTGGACTTCTTTGACTGCCCCGCGGCTACCAGGGTAGAGCGGCTCCTAGAACAGCTGCGCCGGAGCTTGCAGCCCTCAGCGGCCCCTAACCTGAACAAGGTGGACTACCACCAGCGCGTCTGGTTGACCCGCCCACGGCCGGAAGTGGACCGGGTAGGCTCCGCTTGGCTTATTCAGCGATTCATCGATCCGCAGGCATCCTTTGTCTTTGATACGAATCCGGCTGCCCATCCCGGAGCTCTGCCTTATGACATGGTGGGGGTGGAATTTGGCCACCAGGGAGAGGATTGTACCTTCGAGACGATGGTGAAGCGCTTTAACCTCAATGATCTTGGTCTAAGCCGTCTCGCCGAGATCATCCATGATGCGGATCTGGGGGATGGTCGCTACGGCACGCAGGAGGGGGTTGGGCTACTGGCGCTTTTCCGAGGTTGGGCACGAATGGGCTGGTCGGATACAGAAATTTTAGCGCGTGGGTTTGACTGTTTTGACGCGCTTCACTGCCAGTTGCGCACATCAGCCGAAACGCGGCTGCCCATGCCCTGTTGAGTCCCTTTCTGCCCTTCAGCTCATCTTGGTTCATGCTCCCACATCATGCCTATGACTCAGTCTTATCCCTCCTTCTTCCAAGCTCTCCGCTATTGGCTAAAGCTTGGTTTCATTAGCTTCGGCGGTCCCGCTGGGCAGATCGCCATCATGCATAAAGAGTTGGTCGAAAAACGCCGCTGGATCAGTGATGCGCATTTCCTCCATGCGCTCAATTTTTGCATGCTGCTCCCCGGCCCTGAGGCGCAGCAGCTCGCGACCTATCTTGGCTGGCGTTTGCATGGGGCGAAGGGCGGCATCGCCGCCGGGGCGCTGTTTGTGATGCCATCGGCGTTCATCCTCTTTGGCCTGAGTTGGCTCTACATGGCTGGAGGGCATCTACCTTGGCTTGCAGCCATCTTTCATGGCCTCCTCGGTGCGGTGATCGCTGTCGTGGCTGAGGCCTTGCTACGCATTGGCAAAAAGGCGCTCAAAACGCCCGCGCTCTGGTGTCTCGCCTTGATAAGCTTCATCACCATTTACTCATTCCACATCTCGTTCGTTTTCATCATCGTCGCAGCAGCACTGGTCGGTTACTTCGGTCCACGCCATCACTTCCCGGCGGGAAAAGGCCACGGAGTGGCCAAAGACGAGATTGAATTCCTGCTGCTGCCGCCCGCTCCAGATGCCACCTGGACGCGAACCTTCATCGTGTGCCTCCTTTGCCTGACACTTTGGTGGTTGCCTGTCTTTGCCATCGCCTCCTGGCTCGGCTGGGGCAGCACGCAGGCTCAGCAGGGCCTTTTCTTCAGCAAAGCCGCCCTTGTAACCTTTGGCGGAGCTTACGCTGTGCTACCATACGTGGCTCAGCAGGCGGTCGAGAATCATAGCTGGCTCACGCACTCCCAAATGATGAGCGGCCTCGCGCTCGCTGAAACCACGCCGGGACCGCTAATCATGGTGTTACAATTCGTTGGGTTCGTCGGTGGCTGGCAGCATCTTGGCGCGCTCTCACCACTAGCAGGTGCGACCCTTGGAGCGGGTATCACCACTTGGGTTACTTTTTTGCCCTGCTTCCTCTTCATCTTCCTCGGTGCCCCACATATCGAAAAGCTCGGCGCACAGCCCCGCCTGAGCGCCGCGCTGACCGCTATCACAGCGGCTGTCGTTGGTGTGATTCTGAACCTCGGTGTGAAGTTCGCCGCCCATGCCCTCTGGCCGATGAACGGCGGTTTTGACCTTTTTATCGCCATTGTTTCGGTCGCGTCTTTCATGATCATGCAGCGCTTCAAAATCGGGATCATGTCCGTGATCGGTATCTGTGCTCTGCTGGGATTGCTAAAGCAGCTCGCCTTTGGCTGAAATCTCCTGCAAGAACGCCCTCTCAAGCCAGTTACAGCGCCTTTTTCTCCGCACTCTTCATCTTGGTTTCGTCATTGCTTCGCATGTCCCTCCCCCGCCTCGCTCTCCGCCATCCCTATGCCATCCTCGTCGCGGTGATCGCCATCCTGCTTGGGGCGTGGCAGGCGAAGGAAAAGATGGCGCGCGATGTGTTTCCGCCGCTGGGCATTCCGACGATCTACGTCGCGCAGCCTTACGGCGGCATGGATGCGGCGCAGATGGAAGGCTACCTGACCTACTACTACGAGTACCACTTTCTCTACATCGCCGGGATCGAGCATGTGGAGTCGAAGAATATTCAGGGAGCCTCCATCATGAAGCTTCAGTTTCATCCTGGCACGGACATGTCAGCAGCGCTGTCGGAGACCATTGCTTATGTGAACCGCAGCCGCAGCTTCATGCCGCCCGGCACTCCGGGTGCCTTTGTGACGCGCTTCGATGCAGGCAGCGTGCCCGTGGGCAATCTCGTCTTCGCCACGGAGAACCCCACGCGCACCGTCGGCCAGATGCAGGATGCCGCGCTGAACATGGTGCGCCCACTGTTTGCCACGCTGCCCGGCGTTTCAGCCCCGCCGCCCTTCGGCGGCAGTGCCCGCACTATTTTGATCAATGTGAAGCCCGACCGCCTTCGCGCTTATGGTTTGTCTCCCGACGACGTCGTCCAAGCCATGACCGAGGCGAACACGATGAGCCCCAGCGGCAATCTCGCCCTACCCCACAGCTTTCCCATTGTGCCGACGAATGCCGTCGTGAAAAACATCCAGGACCTGGCCGCCGTGCCGCTGAAAACCGCCGACCAAGGCGCGGTCTATGTCCGCGACATCGGCGAGATCAGCGACGGCAGCGACCTAACCACCAGCATCGCCATTGTGAATGGCAAACGCACCGTTTACATGCCTGTCACGAAGCGCAGCGATGCCTCCATGCTTAGCGTTGTCGAGCTGGTGAAGCAAAACCTGCCCAAATTCAAAGCCGCCTGCCCCGAGGACATCAACGTCACCTTCGAGTTCGATCAAAGCCCGTGGATCATCCGCGCCATCGAGGATCTCGTGAAAGAAGGCCTGCTCGGCGCAGCGCTCACCGGCCTCATGGTGCTCATCTTCCTCCGCGACCTCCGCAGCGCCTTCATCGTCATTCTGAACATTCCCATCGCCATCGCCGCTGCACTGCTCGCGCTTTGGGTTACGGGTTATACCGTCAATCTCATGACCCTCGGCGGACTTGCCCTTGCTGTGGGCATCCTTGTCGATGAAGCCACGGTGGAGATCGAAAACATTCACCGCCGAATGCGTAGAACGAACTTCCAAGTTCGTTCTCCCGGTGGAACCCCCAGCGGGACGAACTTGGAAGTTCGTCCTACACTGCGCCGCATCGTCCTCGACGCCTCCGAAGAAACCATCGGCCCGCGCTCGCTTTCCATGCTCTGCATCCTCGCCGTCTTCGTGCCCAGTTTCTTCATGACCGGTGCTGCGAAGGCTCTGTTCCTGCCCTTATCCCTTGCGGTCGGCTTTGCGATGATCGCGAGTTATCTGCTCTCCAGCACGCTTGTTCCCATCTTGAGCATCTGGTGGCAAAAAGAGCCCCATCAGACAGTTCCGACGAGTCCGCCCCGTACAATGGCAATGCGCTGGCTCTTCCTCCCCAGCCTCACCACTCGCCACCTCCTCGTCCCAGCCTACCTCGCTGGCACGATCTTCGCCATCACGCTCTTTTTTCCCTTCCTCGGCACCGAAATCTTCCCTCAAATCGACGCCGGTCAGCTCCAACTCCGCCTCCGCGCCCCCACCGCCACGCGACTCGAAACCACTGAGCAGATCGCCACACGCACCCTCGCCATCATCGGTGAAGAAGCCCCCATCGCCACCAGCATGGGCCTCATCGGCGTGCATGCGCCGAACTACCCCGTCAATCTCATCCACCAATGGAACAGTGGCCCGGAGGAGGCCACGCTGCAAATCCAGCTCAAACCCGGCTCACCACCCATCGCCGCACTTCGCGAAAAACTCCGCGCCAAGCTCGCCGCCGAGTTTCCCGGCGTTCTCTTCTCCTTCGAGCCTGCCGACATCGTTTCGCGCGTCATGTCGCTCGGATCGCCCACACCCATCGAAGTCGCCGTCAGCGGCAAAGACTTCGCCGCCAGCCGTGCGCATGCCGAAACCCTTCGCACCAGGCTCGCCGAGATCAAAGACCTGCGCGACGTGCAGTTCAGCCAAACCCTCGACTACCCCAGCGTCGATGTGAACATCGACCGCGAACGTGCCGGCCTACTCGGCGTGAAGATGAGCGATG
>JBIKYV010000017.1:0-37986 GCA_044355075.1 Prosthecobacter sp. | reverse complement strand
GCATCCGCTGCTTTTTCACGCCGACCCGTGCGGAGGCCTTAGCTCATCCCAAGAATTACTATGGCTGGATGCTCCAGGGCGAATCTTTCTTTGCGGCCCTGGAACGCACCCATCCGCTCGCTTCACCCACGACCCCGCGAAGCGGCCCCGGTTGTTTTGAGACGTTTCCGCACGCCATCACGCATCACCTGCGCGGTGGCTCAGCCGATGTGAAGCAAAAGCGCGCGCAACGTCTAGCCCTGCTTGCCCAGCATGGCATTTCGTGTGAGGACCTGCACGATCAAGACCTCATCGACGCTGCTCTCTGTGCCTTCGCTGCCGACTGCGCGCTGCACGGCCTCCCGATGCGCCACTACGGCGACTCCGAGTCCGGCCTGATCTGGGTTCCTGAGAGGCTAAGGGTTACTTGAAAGCCTTGTCCTTGGCATTGCCGCCGCTGACGAGGTAGGCCACGAGGTCGAGGAGCTCGTCCCGGTTGAGGGCGTTGATGAGGCCGGGGGGCATCATGCTGACTTTGCGGGTCTCTTTTTTGGCGATCTCACTCTCGTTGATGGCCATCTGGTCATTCGGGGCGAAGGGGTTGGCCATGACGAAGACCTTGCCGTTCTCTTCGACGACGATGCGACCGAGGATGGTGCTGCCGTCTTTTTTGGTGATCTGGTGGCTGTCGTATTGGTCGGAGATGACTTTGCTCGGATCGACGATGTTCTCCATGAGGTCGCGCAGGGTGTAGCGGTTGCCGGCGCCGGTGAGGTCGGGGCCGATGCTGCCGCCATCGCCATTGAAGCGATGGCAGGTAGCGCACATGGTGCTGCGATACATGGCCTCGCCATTGGCGAAGTCGCGACCTTTGAGCCCGCTGCTGGTGAGGGCCACGACTTCATCAACACTCCAGTTTTTGCCAGGGCCTTTCGGGGCGACGTAGTTGGGGATATTCACGCTTTCGGTCTTGGTGCCGAGAGCTTCGAGTTCGGCGAGTTCCGCCTGAGGCACAAAGGTGGCCATGGCGTCTTTGCGGATGTTCTCGATGAAGCCTTTGAAGCTGTTGCCACCCTTCCAGGTGCGAGCGCGGGTGAACCAGGAGAAGAAGGTCTTCCGGCTGTCAGGCGTCCAGCCAGCGGTGGCATTGCGCAGGGCATACATGTAGCTGATCTGCTGGGCGTTCGGGCGGCTGCCGGCGGCGGCACGGGCGGCATTGGCATAGCCATCGTTACGGCTCAGAACGGCATCGGTGGCGACTTCTTGGAAGTCATCCTTGGCCGTGGCCATGAGGCCGAGCGTCTGGGAGACGACCTTCGTGGAATCAACGGCGACGAGGATTTGGCAAAGCTCGCGATTGAGCATGGCGTTCTCGGTGGGATACACGGCATCCAGCTTTTCGGCGATTTTCGCGCAGACTTCCGCGTCGGGTTTACCCAGGCGGATGAGCACAAGCTGAAGCGCACGCAGGGAGGCGAGGGTCTGGTCAATGGAAAGCTGCTGACCTTCGAGACGGGCCAGAGCTTTGAGCATGGCGTTTTGCAGCTCGACATTTTCCGGGGAGACCTTGCCGATGGGTTCGCTGGAGGTACCGGTGGGTTTGGCGGCAGGTTTGCCACCTTCGTAGCTGCCTTTGGCTCCGCTAACACGGGCGAGGGCGATGATGCCTTCGATCAAAGCGATGGGCTGGGTCTCGTTCAGTGCCTTGTCTTTCCAGACAGCGACGGGCAGGCGCTCGATGGCGATGCGTGCGGCATAACGAACATGGCGGTCGCTGTGGCTGAGGTAAGGCCAGGCGGTAGCGAGGGCTTTCTGGGCGTCGGTGCCATCTTTGTGCAGCTCTTCGATGGCGGCTCTCATGCGGAATTCTTCATCCAGCGGCACGGCCTCGGCAGGGGCGGTGGATTCATCGCCTGCATAGGTCACGCGATAGACGCCCGACTGGGTCTTGCGACCACCGACGGCGAAGTACATCGCCCCGTCTTGCGGATGGATGACGACATCGGTCAGCGGCAGCGGTTTGCCAAAGACGAACTCTTCCTTCTCCGCGATATAGCTCGCGCCTTTCGGCTGGAGGTGGATGGCCCACATGGTGCCGTAGGTCCAGTCGTTGATGAAGATGGCGCGCTGATACTTGGCGGGAAATTTGGCACCTTTGCCACTGACGACGCCCGTGGGGCTGCCAGGGCCAATGTCGAGTGTGGTGGGCAGGCTGTCGGCGTAATAGTTTGGCCACTTGCCGCTGCCGCTGCGCCAGCCGTAGTCGGCACCGCTGACGCAATGATTCACGCGCGTCGGGCGATACCAGGGGCTGCCGATGTCCCATTCCATGTCGGCGTCATAGGTGAAAAGCTCGCCGCCGAGGTCGAAGCAGATGTCGAACTCATTGCGGAAGCCGTAGCAGAAGAGCTCCAGGTCGCTGCCGTCTGGGTTCATGCTGCAAACATAACCGCCAGGAGCCAGGATGCCGCGTGCGTGGCCATTCGCATCCCAGAGACGTGGGACGATGTGGTCTTCGTTCCAGATCTTAGCGGCACGGCTTTTCTCCAGGCCTTCGGGCAGCTTGGTGTGGTTGCCGCAGTTGAAGTAGATGCGCTTGCCGTTCGGGCTGACGACCATGCTGTGCAGACCGTGCTCGCCGCCACCGGCCATGGTGTGCAGCTTGGTGGTCTTGTCGTATTGGTCGTCGCCATTGGTGTCCTGGAGGCGGTAGAGGCCGTTGTCCTTGCCGTTCTCGTTCACCATCACGTAGAGGCTATCGAAGGCATAAAGCAGGCCGTGGGCCTTGCCCATTTCGATCGAGAGCTTCTCGGGCTTAAGTTGCTCCGTTTTGCCCAAAGCGGGCACGGTCATGCGGTAGATGCTGCCGTATTGGTCGCAGGCGATCAGGCGGCCTTTGTGATCCACAGTGAGCGCCACCCAGGAGCCTTCCTGATCCTTGGGCACGTTGTAGAGCTTCTCGACTTTGAAGCCTTTGGCGACGCCGACTTCTGCCGCAGGGATGGTTTCCGCCGGGCCGCTGTTGCCGCCACCACCGCCGCCGGGCTTGCCATCGAGTGCGAGACCCCAGGGGCCTTTGCCTTTGCCGTATTCGCTGACCACCGTCGCGGGTTTCCATTCTTCTTTTCCAGTCACGGTGGCTTCCCACTTGCCATTGGTCTCCACGAGCACCTTTTCGTTTCCATTTGCTAGCTTGATTTTCAGCCTCGCAATCATGGCTGCCGCGCCACCTTTGTTGCGTGCATTGACTAAGATCTCGTTCTTCTCACCGCGCTTGATCTCTTTGCTGATGTCCGCCTTCGTTGGCTCCTGCCAGTCCGGATTGGTCAGCACCTTCTTGCCATTGATGAGTGCATCCGCGCCATTGTCACAGGTCAGTTCCAGGGTGGCAAAGTGGGCATTCGCAGGAATTTCGAAGCTATGGCGAAAGCTCACTGCGTTTTCCTTGTTGGCGTTTTTGGTCAGCCAGATCCACTGAGGGGAAGCGTTCAGGCTGGTGGCGAGCAGGGTGGATAGCAAAAGGGGAAGTCGCATGGTGGCAATGAGAGCCCCATAATACGCAACGCCTGGAGAATCTTAGCAGGCAGTCTAAGCTTTGTCGCTTTCTAGCCAAGACTGATCCGGCAGATAGCCTTTCGTAGATACCTATTTCAGAGCCAAATCTACCCCCGGCGATTGCATGAGGACGCCTTTTGTCAGAAATCATCTTGCCCAATGCTAAGAATCCGGTTAAACCTACGTTCTCTAGATAGGTGGATTTTAGATGGTCTGGTTCCACCTCTTTTGAATGACTTTTTTTCGCAGCATGATTTTTCCATACGTCGCACATTCGGTTCCTCACGTCAGGGACATTGAAGTGCCCGTCATGCTGACCAAAGTCCGCACGGTCTGATATGTTTGTACTTTTCGTGCCGAGCGACTCTTCTCTTTATGCCGTGTTGGCTTTTGCCGACGGCTTTACTCACGAAACCACCAGGAGGTAACCCATTAGCAACCCATTCCAGAATCTGAATAGCGGCCAGTTTAGCGGTCGCCCGAATCAAGGCAGCAACCAAGGTTCAGCTCCACGCCCAGCTCAAGGCGCTGCCCCTTCCGGAGCGCCCCGCCCAGCAGGGCCAGCCCCTGCCGGCGCGCCAAGGCCTTCCGGTCCGCCACCTTTGGGAGCGCGTCCAAATTCGAGCTTCCAGCCAGGTCGCCCACCGATGGGGCCAAATCGTGGCCCGCGCCCGAACAACGGCCGCTATGTCGATCAAACTCGCATCAACGAGCGTATCCGTGCGCCGAAAGTACGCGTGGTCGATGGTACGACGAATCACATGTATGGCGTGCTGCCCACTGCGCAGGCGATCCGCATGGCGCGTGAACGTGGTCTAGATCTTGTAGAGGTCGCCCCGAACGCCGAACCACCGGTCTGCAAGATCGTCGATTACGGCAAATACAAGTACCTGCAAGAGAAGCACAAGAAGGAAGCTCACAAGCACCAGAAGGGTGGCAAGGTGAAGGAACTGAAGTTCCGCATCGGCATTGACCCGCATGACTATCATATCAAGATCGTCCACGCGGAAGACTTCCTGGCTGAAGGTCACAAAGTGCGTATTCAGTTGCAGTTCAAAGGACGTCAGATGGCGCACCAAGAACTCGGTCATGAGTTGGCCAAGCACATCAAGGAAGATCTACACAACATGGGGCATGTGGATCAAGAGCCGAAGATGGCGGGACGAAACATCAACATGCAGATCAGTCCGCTGCCTGAGCAGCAGAGGCACCGCAAGTTCAAGACTCACCTGAAGGGCGTGACGGCTAAAGCGGACATCAAGCACGAAGAAGGGCATGATCCACGCGAGGATAAACACGACCATGATCATGATGACGATCATCATCATGATGATCATCACGCCGAGCCGCCTCCGCCTGCAGCTCAGGCCTGAGATTGCAGACGCTGCTGTCTGGTCGCTGATAGCACCCTAAACTCTTATTCGCCGCGATTCTCGCCAGAGATCGCGGCTGAATTTTGCCCCTTTGATTAGGCCAGCACGGCCTTCACGACGTGATGTTCTTCCACGCCAGTGAGCCGTTGATCCAGACCTTGGAACTTGTAGCTGAATCGGCTGTGGTCGATGCCCATGAGGTGCAAAATCGTGGCGTTCAGGTCATTGATGTGCACTGGGTCCTTTGCGATGTTGTAGGAAAAGTCGTCCGTCTCGCCATAGACGGTGCCGCCTTTGACCCCGCCTCCAGCCATCCACATGCAAAAGTTCCGAGGGTGATGGTCGCGGCCGTAATTGTCCTGAGTGAGTGTGCCTTGAGAATAAACCGTGCGGCCGAATTCACCTCCCCAAACCACGAGGGTATCCTGTAGCAGTCCGCGCTGCTTGAGATCCATGATCAGAGCGGCTGTGGCTTGATCAGTGTCTTCGATCTGGCCGCGCAATAGCTTGGGCAGGCTGTTGTGTTGATCCCAGCCGCGATGAAGGATCTGCACGACACGCGTGCCGCGTTCGATGAGTCTTCGGGCCAAAATGGCGCTGTGGGTGAAGCTGCCCGCGCGCTGAACATCTGGGCCGTACATGTCTAGCGTGGCTTTGCTTTCCTTGCTCAGGTCTGTGAGCTCTGGCACGCTAGCCTGCATGCGGAAGGCCATTTCGTAATTGGCAATGCGCGTCTGAATCTCAGGGTCGCCAATCCGTGCATGGTTGATCTCATTCAGTCGGCCGAGTGCGTTGAGCATGGCGCGGCGGTCGCTGGTATCCACACCGGGTGGGTTTTTCACGAAAAGAACGGGATCACCCTGGCCGCGCAACGCCACACCCGTATGGCGGCTCGGCAGGAAACCACTGCTCCACATGCGAGTGAAAAGTGCCTGCGCTTGGCTCGCTGCTGGGAAGCTTGGCGTGAAAACGACAAAGCTCGGCAGATCATTGCTCTCGCTGCCCAAACCGTAGGCGAGCCAGGAACCGATGCTCGCCTTGCCAGGCACCTCGCTGCCGGTCATGACAAAGGTGCAGGCAGGATCGTGATTGATCGCGCTGGTATGCACAGTTTTCACTAGGGCGATGTCATCGACGATTTTCGATGTGTGCTTGAGCAGTTCACTGGCCCACATACCGCTTTGCCCATACTGCTGGAATTTAAACATGGATGGCGCGACAGGCAGGCGCGATTGACCGCTAGTCATCGTCGTGATGCGCTGGCCATTGCGCACGCTTTCTGGCAGGTCTTTGTCAAAGTAGGCCTTCAGCTGGGGCTTATGATCCCACAAATCTAGCTGGGAGGGGGCACCATTCATGTGCAGGTAGATCAGCCTTTTCGCCTTTGGGGCAAAGTGCGGCAGACCCGGTAGCGATGGATGCACGGCACTCGTCACAGAGGCGCCGTACGACATCTCACGGCCCATCAGTGAGGCGAGCGCGATGCTGCCTGCGCGCAGGCCCACCTGACCGAAGAACTGGCGGCGTGTCTGCTGGCGATGAAATTCGAGCGCTGGATCCATGCATACGGATACGAGCGAGGGACCCCTGAGCTATCTGGGGAAAGTATGCTGCGGCAGGTTCCTGGATGCAGACTTCATGCTGCTGTCACGCCGGCCAGCTTTCGTGCGTAAGTTAGTGTGTCGATCTCGGTGGGCATTTTGTCGCGCCGGATGGCCTTGATGCGTGGGAAGCGCAGAGAAAGCCCACTGTCGTGTCGGCTGCTAGGCTGGATGGAATCAAACGCGATCTCCAGAACTGTGTCAGGCACCACGGTGCGGACACGGCCTTTTTCCTCCAACGTGCTAGCCGTGAAATGCTCGGTTAGCTCCTCGATCTCGGCATCGGTGAGGCCGCTGTAAGCTTTGCCGATGACGCGCAGCGCGCCGCTTTCCTCATCCCGGACGGCGAAGGTGTAATCGCTGAGTACATGCGCACGCTTGCCGTGGCCTTGCTCCGCCTTCACCACCACGACATCTAGCGTGGCAAAGGCCTTTTTCAGCTTTAGCCAGGACTTGCCGCGCCTGCCAGGCGTGTAGGCGCTGTGGCTGGCCTTGATGATGAGTCCTTCATTGCCACGGCGGCGAGCCGCCATGAAGAGTGCCTCGATCTCTTCCGCCGACTGCGCCTGCTCCACCTGGATTAACCTCAGCCCCTCTGTGGTTAGCGCTAGCTTTTCTAGAGCCTCGCGACGCGTCTTCAGCGGTGCTTCCAGCAGCGACTGCCCATCTTGCCAGAGTAGGTCAAAGACGATGTAACGAACACTGATGTCGCTGGGTAGGAAAAGGTCGGCTTGGTCACGTCGTCCCAGGCGCTTTTGCAGGTCAAAGAAGGTCAGCTTTTTACCCTCAGCATAAGCGATGATCTCGCCATCCAAGATCACGTCATGATTCAGGCTGCGGATGACTTGCAGCACTTCAGGGAACTGAGCCCCAATGGGCTTCAGGTCGCGCGTGAAAATCTCCACGTGGTTTCTGGAGCGATGAATTTGGGCGCGAATGCCATCGTACTTGTCCTCAATCCAAAGGGCCGTGCTGCCATCCTCCGTCATGCGCTGCCAAATGTCTGCGGCTGTTTCTTCGGGCGAGGCTAGCATGACCTTGAGTGGCACCAAAGGGCGTGGGGCGGCCTCGGCTAGCCTGCTTTCACGAGACAGACTGGCTGCGCGGCCGATGTCTCCGCAAAGCATGGCTGCCTCGCGCACGGCGTCTGCTTTTTGATCAAAAGCGGCCGCAATCGCTTCTTCAATCAGACCTTCCTTAGATCCCATGCGCAGCTCACCCGTCAACAGCCGGACTAGCCATGAGCCATCGTGCGGCGCAAGGCGTGCCAAGGCAGCACGCAGTAGCTGTATTCGTGTCACTTGGCTGCTGGCGTGCCGCAGATGATCCAGAAAATCCGCCACCTCTTGCAGTGTCATGGCCGCAGGCTGCACACTGGCCTTTTGCAAAACTAGAAATGCAGTGCGCCCAGCATCGGCCTGACTGCGCGATATCGCGCGGTATTCGGCATCATTGATCCCGCTGAGTTCCTGCAAGGCACGTCGGATGATCGCCCAGCCAGTGTTCAGAGGTGCTTCGCCAGCGGCTGGGTCACTCGTCAGCCCGGCGCAGTAACGGGCGGCGAGCGGCAAGGACGTCACGTTCAGCGCGCTCAGGTAGCGGGCGAGGTGCTCCACCTTGCGCAGACGGGAGCTTTCCTCCGCCGTGCTCGCGCAGGCCTTTGCCCACGCTGCTAGACTGTCCGGTGGGGCATCATGAGTCGGCGCGACTGCCTCCATCTGGGTTTCGATTGCCTGAGCTTCTGTGCGGCTTAGGCCGAGTTCGAGTTGATCGGCCTTGTCCAGCGTCCAGGCTTCATAACCTCGAGTGCGAAGGTCTGCCGCGAACGCCTGAGTGTAGCCATGCACCAGATGCACGCGGCGTGGCTGCACCATCTCTACCGTTTCAAGCAGCTCAGGGTAGTCGGCATGATCACTCAGTGGCAGGATTTCATCCACCTGGTAGCGAAAGCGCGCCCCTGGTTGGAGTGCCCAGCCTGTCATCATCGCCGTGCGACAGATCTTCAGCTTTTTCAAGGCGAGCGACTTGCCATGGCTCGGCGGAAATAGCAGCACATGGCCCCGTGCTTGGCTGGGGTCAAAGAGGCGATAGTCTGGCAAAGAACCGAGCTGTGAGCGCACGGCCTCGGTCATCTCCCATACGGATTTATGCAGCATCACTGGATGTCCTGCCTCTGCCAGAGCACAGAGGATTTCCTGGGCCTTGCCTAGCGAGTAGCCGAGCAGCACCGGGATGCCGCCATCCTCGAGCGTTTCACGGACAAATTTTAGCATCTGTGCCACCACCTCTTCTCGCGGTGGGAAGCGGAACTGCGGCAGGCCAAAGGTGGTCTCCATGATGAGCGTGTCAGCGGGCAGTAGCTCGCCTTTTTCGGAGCTCAGGCCCTGGCGCAGTTTGTAGTCGCCAGTGTAGAGCAGTGTCGCCCCATCGCTCACTCGCGTCAGGTGCAGCATGGCCGAGCCCACAATGTGCCCCGCTGGCAGCAGGCGCAGCTCCCAGCCTTCCCAAGTCTGCGCCACACGCATGGGCAGAGCCTGAAAGAGGGCGTCTTTCTTCAGGCCATAGCGTTCGCGCATCAGATGCAGGGTCAAGTCCGAGCAAAAGGTCAGCTCATGCCGCGCCACATGATCTGCGTGAGCATGGGAGATGAACGCGCGTTTTACCCCAAAGTGGGGGTCCAGCCAAAGATCCGCCTCGGGTAGGTAAATCCCATGGCGATGAGTGACTGTGAGTAGCGGCGGCGGCATGATGGGCAGTAGATACGTCTCAAGCTAGGTTCACGAGAACTGGGAAAGCTGCCCGAAAAGCTGCATCATGCCGACATGAGTTTCGTGACTCTGGCCGAGACTCGGGCTTGATTGCCGGAAAAGCTGCCGGTAGTGGTAGCAGGCTTGATGAATTGCTCTTGTAGCTCAACGGTTAGAGCAGGGGACTCATAATCCCTTGGTTCTCGGTTCGAATCCGGGCAGGAGCACTCGCAAGCAGGCAGGGGCGTCACGCTTCCCTGATCCATCCTCATCCTGCACCGCCCCATGCGCATCGCCATCTTCGGAGGCAGCTTCAATCCCCCCGGACGTCATCATCAAGCAGTGGTGAGGGCTCTGGCTGGGGAGTTTGATCAAGTCCGTGTCATTCCCTGTGGCCCGCGCCCAGATAAGGCTGTGACGGGGAGCATTCCTCCTGTTTATCGGGCCGCTCTGGCCGATCTCGCCTTTGGTGGTATGGATCGTGTGGTCGTGGATCTTTCCGATCTGGAGCAGGATAGCTTTACCCGCAGTTGGGTGCTGCAGGAGCGTTATGCTGCTGATGGTGAGCTCTGGCATGTGGTTGGTACTGATCTCATTGCCGGTGGCGGGCGAGGACAGTCTCCGATTCAGACCTCTTGGGAGCGCGGTGCTTGGCTTTGGGAAAATGCCTGCTTTGCGGTTCTCACTCGGCCAGGGCATCACATTGATCCACAGGATTTACCCCCACGCTCGCGCTTGATTCCCTTGGAGGTGCCTGGATCGAGTACCGAGATTCGGGCGCGGCTGGGACGAGGTGAGCCCGTGGATGATTTGATTGCCCCCCGCGTGCGCGCTTACTTAGAGCGATATGGGCTCTATCGCGCTCCTGTGCCAGGCACTTGGGCACGGATGAGTCTGCGGGATGAACCTTTCTTGCTGGCGGCTGATCGAGACAATCCACGCGTCGCCTCTTGGCTGGAAAAAACTGGAACGGGCGTCAGTCAGTGTGCGGCAGGTTTCATTTCCGTTCTTGGCGGTGATGGCGCGATGCTGCGCTGCATTCGTGAGCATTGGCGGGAAAGGCTGCCTTTCTTTGGCATTAATGCAGGTCACCTGGGCTTTCTGATGAATGCGCCAAGTCAGGTCTTTGAGGCGCAGTTCCCCCCGAGCGATGTTATTTTGAGACAGCTACCCATGCTGTTTTTGGAGTTTGAGGGCTTGGATGGTAGCATCCGCAGCGCCTATGGCTTCAATGATGCATGGCTGGAGCGCAGCACGAGTCAAAGCGCTTGGTTGGAAGTGTGTGTGAATGGCGTGCCGCGCATCCCGCGTCTCGTCAGCGATGGTGCTCTGGTCGCCACGGCGGCGGGTTCCACGGCCTACGCGCGCAGCATGGGCGCGAGTCCGCTTTTGGCCGACACGCCAGCCTGGCTGCTCGTCGGATCCAATGTCATGGAGCCTGCCCACTGGCGCAGTGCCCTGCTCAGTACCGATAGCACTGTGGAAATTCGGAATCTTAGTCCTGACAATCGACCGGTAGAGGCCTTTGTGGATGGCCATAGCATGGGAGAAGTGGTGGCTCTTCGCGCTCGCATCAGCCGCGCGGCGGCGGTGGAGCTAGCCTTTTGCGCTAGCCATGACATGGCGGATAAGATCGCTGCCATCCAGTTTCAAAGCAAAGTCTGACTCAACGGGCGAAATGATGGTCGTGAAGGGCATGGCTGCTCTCGTGACTGATCGAAGGCAGGGCGGAATGATGCCTCATTTCGCCCGAGGCTGCATGTAATACAGGCCATTTGTGATGGCGTAGGCATTGGTTAGCGGCATCCGCTTCAGCGCATGATCAGCGCCCCAGGAGTCAGAGAAAAGCGCCTCTCCTGTTTTGGCATTGTAGCCGATGATCAGACGCATGTGCCCCCCGCTGGCTTGAGGCACCTCTGGCTCAGGCAGAAGTCCCAATGAGACGCTCCACATGACGGGAATGCCTTGGTCGATCAGAGCTGCCACGGTGCGTTGAAATTTGCCAAAACCGGCGCGGTCACGCTCGACGCGTGCCGTTCGCAGTACTTCGCCATTCATTTGTTGGATGATCTCATCCACGTAGATCACGCCGTTTCTTGGACTCATGTCTACCTCAGGCTTTTTTGCCTTCTTTGCTTCCTTGTTGTAGTCGGCGACCTTATCCACGAATTTTTTGTATTCCCAGTCCTCGATCACACGCACACTGACGCCCATCCGTGCTTCTAACTTATTCAGCGCGGCTAGCATTTTGTCGGGGCTAGTACCACCGCCCTGACTGGTATCTGCCACCTGGGCCATCTCGTGCTGGTCCACAGGCAGACCGTAATACTTGAAGACACGCTCGGCCGTGGCCACGGCACAATAGCCTTTGGGGCCTTGATCTACCATCGGCACGTTAGCAATGACGACATCGCCGTTGGCTTCGCGTTTCACATGGTTCACTAGACTGTCGCGTCCCACGGGATTCGCTGCTGCCGCGCCTGAACTGGTGGTGGCTGTCATACGGCCTCCTGCCCCTAGATTCGCTACCCGTAGGCGGATGAATTCTGCGCGGAATGGCACATCTCGGCTCTTCATTTCGCGCTGGTAGCTGTATTCCAGTAGGTAGGCGTTCGGTGGTTTCATCCAGACCAATCCCTCTGCAGCAACTGCGCTTGCTTTGTCCTTTCCTCGTTCTGTGGGAGTGACTCCGAGTTTTTGACTCACGATCTCGCGCAGGCTGGTGATTTTGGCTTCAAACTGTGCGCGTTCGGTGATCAGCGTCACAGCATCTCCTCGATTGTAGATGGAAAAGGTTAGCTTCGCGGGTTGACCCTCGGGGTTGAATTCAACGATGGCTTCGCTGACTGGGATTTTACCTTCCCAAAGATGGAGGCCCGCACCAAAAAAGCGCGCCTGATCCTTGCGCTCGGATAGCCAGCTGTAGCGAAGGGGTGCTAATTTCTCCTCAAATTGGACCGTGGACATCTGCCAACTGGCTAACAAATCATCCAGCGGGCGCGAGGGGGATAGGGTATCTTGGGCAAAAAGCGGACCTATGATCAGGGCCGTGCTGAGGAAAGTCTTGAGGGGGGATAAGAGTTTCATGGCTGGGGGATTGGGGATCCCCACAGATTACTTCGCATCCTTTCCCTGCTGCAAGAAAACAAAAACGCCCATTTTATTTCCGATCACGACATCCAGTTTGCCATCCTGATTCACATCTCCAGGCGTCACTTGGGTGCCGACCCCGCTGGCATTGTCGATCAGGTGGGGGATGAACTCGGCTCCGCCTTTGCCATCGCGTTTGATTTCGAACCAATACAGCACCGGAGCTGCCATGGGCTCATCGTCCTTCAGCGGGCCGTGTGCCCAGCGACGCTTGCCCGTCACCAGATCCATCACGCCATCGCCATTCATGTCGGCGAGTTGCATGGCGTGCAGTTGGCTGAATTTCACCCCTACGGAACTCTCCTCCACTTTGGCTCCCATCAGGTCATGGCGGAGGAAGCTGCCGTCTTTCTTTTGCTCAAACCAGCCCAGACCGTAACCATGAGCGTCATAGCCGCTGATGATGTCGTTGATGCCATCGCCGTTCACATCATAGACGAGCAGGAAGCTGCCGCCGCGCATGCCTTCTTTGGTGAAAAGATTTGGGTGGAATTTCCAATCACTATCTTGGCTCATGTCCGCAGGCTGCTCGCGCCAGCCTTCTTTGTCCAAAATGTCAGGGCGACCATCACCATTCACATCGCCAAAGCCATAGCCGTGTGTGTAGCGGAAGTATTTTTTGTCATTCTCTGCACTGACAGGCGTGATCGGGCGGAAACGTGCTTTGCCGAAGGGATTTTTCCAGTCGATCTCTGCATAGCCCAAGCGTCCTCCCTTGGGCGGCTGTGCACCCGTGCTTGTGTGGCAGATCAGCTCTGGCTTGCCGTCGCCATTCATGTCACCCAGTGCGGGTGATTCATTGTCCGTGATGTCAAAGATGGTATGCCTTGTCCAGTCACCACCTTTGCCCTGCGGATTTTCATAGACCCAAGTCTCCTTGCCTGGCCAGGAAAACGCCAGGATATCATGCCAGCCATCACTATTGAAGTCGTAGGTGTAGGTCAGGAAGAAGTCGCTGTAAGTTTTGGCAGCATCATAAGGTTCTTTTTCGAACTTGGGAGCAAAGCTGACACGCTCGGTGAACGCGGGGCCTTTCCAGATGAAACGCCCTGCACACACGTCGTTGTGGCCATCATGATCAAAGTCCGCGAAATGTGCTCCCTCCGAGACAAACTCATTCGTTAGGGTGATTTTTTGAAAAGTGAGCTCGGCAGCGGACAGAACCGACACGGAGGCTAGCAGGGCAGGGAAAAGAACTCTCATGGTAGAAAACAAGGCAAGTGTAGGGAACAGCCTTCACGGAACGGTTCTTGCAAGAGCTGCTGGGCGATTTGCCTTCGCATAGACTTGGGTACTCAAGTCTCTCTGTGCGTTTGTTCGATGTAGGCCAGCAAGCTGGGCAAGCATTGATCCAGGTGCTGCATCATCTTGCGGTAGTCTTCCAGATCTCCACCGAATGGGTCGGCGATGTCACGCCCACGCAGCCTATCTTCAGCGGTAAATTCGCTGACGAGGTAAGCTTTTTCCTCGGCCTCAGGAAATTCGTCAATCAGCGACATCAAGTGACTTCTTCCCATCACAAAGATGTGCGTGGCAGACTCTACCAGATCGATGGTGACCGCGCGGCTGCGGTGTTGGCTGAGATCCAGGCCACGTTCGCGGGCCAGCGCTACGCTGTTCCGGCTCGCCGGTTGTCCCGAAAAAGCCCCTGTGCCTGCACTTGCGAGGATGAAGTCCTTTCGTTCACGAGTCAGATGACGAAAAATCACCTCCGCCAGCGGGCTGCGGCAGGTGTTTCCGGTGCAGACAAAAAGGACGTTTTTCAAAGCAAGCCAGAGTGTCGCGGTAGGGGGATTTGTCAAAAGCGCAATGCCTGCCCTAGACGCAAGGTTCCCTGAGGTCGTGTGGGAAGAGAAAAGCCATGGTGTAAAAAAGTAAACTTTCTGGGGTTGGGTCTGATTTAACCTAAGATCTATGGAATGATTTCCCTGTGATTGAGGCGTGACTTATGTATCATCTTTAGGTATAGGCTACTAATGCGCCGACTCGCCCTCCTTTGCAGCTTAATTATATGCGACCTACTAACTGAGTCGCTGCTAGCAAACACGGATCACCTAGCAACAATGCGCTTACAATCCCATTATGCCCCGGACGATGGTGTGGCAAACGGGGATCTCTTTGGCAGCGCTGTAGCGATTGATGGAATGTGGGCGGTCGTGGGAGCTCCGGGTGACGACAGCGCCCGCTTTGTCGATGAGGGCAGTGCCTACATTCTTCGCCGTGAGAGCGGCACCTGGAAGATTCATCAGAAGCTCTATGTCCATGGCGACTCAGAAGCTTATCTTCCAGAAACGCCGATCCATTTTGGTCAGGCAGTAGCGATCTCGCGAGACTGGATTGCCGTCGGCGCGCCAAACTACAGGAACAGTGATGACAGGTTGGGGCGAGTCCATCTCTATCGGCTCACAGGAACGACCTGGACTCTCTCCCAGACACTCTCGCCACCTTTGACGACATCTTTTCGCCGTTTTGGTTCTAGCCTTGCTCTTTCCGAAGGACAGATTCTCGCCGTCGGCACACCGACAGTGCCTGACAGCTCTCTCGCGGGCCAAGTGTTCACCTACCGCTTGGAGAGCAACACGTCAGTTTGGACTTCTCACTTGCAGATGACGGGACCATCGGTGGCGAACACCGAGTTTGGTAGGTCGCTCGCGCTTGGCGGTCTGAGTGTCTATGTCGGCTTACCCGGTTATGCCACACTTGGGACTCCAGACAGCCGGGGAGAAGTGCATGTCTTTAGCCTAGCAAGCACAGGTCCCAATGCGCCGCTGACTCAAAAACTACTGAACCCTGCTCCTACCGAGATTGATCGTTTTGGTGCTGCGTTGGTCGTGAGACAAGAGCAGCTGCTGATCGGTGTGCGCAGTTTGATACCCACCAAGCAGGTCATTGCCTGTCTTTATCGGCACAACGCTCTTGAAACAAAAATCCTGGCTCCTGAAAACTTCCCCCAAATCTACGCGGATTGCCCGGTGGCATTGGGAAGCAATTTTGCTCTTGTCGGTTGCCCGCGTGTGGTGGGAAACAGCACCGAGTTTGTTTTGCAGTCTTTCAATCTCAGCCTGCCACTTCCGCCTGAGTTGGTGGCTCATGCGGTATCCCTCGATTTTCGGCCACTGCCTACCGGCAGTGCATCGGATTTCCGCCAGATCTTAGCGACTTCGGAGTCGCTGAGTTTGGTAGGCGCTCCAGGTTTCTCAGCCAATGGTTTGGCGACTGGCGGAGTGTTGCCAATGATTGAAATGGGCCAGTCAGGCCTTGTCCTTTCGCCAACGATCAGCCATCTCCAGTCGAATGATGGTTTTGGTGAAAGGCTAGAGGCTGATGGTGATACCCTCTTGGCCTCAGCAACGCGTTGGGGGAGGTCGCCGACCGTGGGTACGGTGCATGTTTACACAAGAAAGGATGGCATTTGGGAACACAGTCATAGTCTCGACAATCCATCCAGGAGTAGCTTCGGAGCGCGCGTCTATGGTGAGGTGATGAGTGTCAAAGGGCGCTGGATGGCGATCAGCAGCCCGCAACCAGGGGGTCACAAGATTTTGGTCTATGGCTTTCGAGATGGAAGGTGGAGTCAGACGCCTGCTGTCATCAGCCTTTTGGACGGCAGAGCTATGGATGAGATCATGGGCCTCGACATTTCGGGAGACAGCTTGGTCGTCGTCACCCGTTCCACAGGACAGGGGTGGCATGCAGGGCGCTTTCGTCTTGCGGAGAGTGGCCCCGTCTATGTGAGCAAAGCTAGCGCTGAAAAACCTGAGCACACGGCCGCCGAGATTAGCCTCTCAGGTGATCGCGCCGCGCTGAGAATGTTTGCGGGTAGCTGCAGCATCAGCCCCGTCATCTATGACACGAGCAAAAACCCATGGAAGAAGCTCTCCAGTCTGCCTCTGCGAACGGGTTCCAACCCCATGCTCTCGCGCTACTCGCGTGGGCTCATTTGGGCGGGAAAGGGTCTCCTGTTGAGTGGCTCAGGCATTAACCCAGTCGCATTCATGCCCTCTGGAGCTGCCTGGAGTAGTAGCCAGCCCTTTGGTGAAGGCTTCAGCCCCTTTTCCATGGATGCAGAAGACGATCTCGCTTTGCTCACTTCTCGCGACAATTTAAAGCTATACAGTCAACGGAGCGGCAAATGGCTCTTTGCCAAGCATCTCAGGCCCGAAGATCCCTACAGCGGCAATTATTTGGCGATCAGCCTCACTCAAGACAGCGTGATCTATGGCAAGACAAACTACCCCAACGCAACTTATTCCAGGCTCTTCATCTACCTCCATGCCGCTATGGAGGTCTATGATGGTCCCACGACCTCTAGGCAACTGATGGGTCGTGGCTTCACACTGAATCTCGGTGAAGTTGCCTCGGGTGCTGCGACACCACTACCTCTGACACTCAAGAACACGGGGGATACCACCTGGACTTTTGCCGGGCTGGATGCTGCGCCACCGATCGTGACTCTGCCAACGTCCTTTGTAGGCAAACCCGTGCCGCCGGGTGGACTCTTCACGCTTCCTGCTTTCTTCGCTCCCAATGGGCTAGGGCAGCAGAACGTGACGCTTCGACTCCATGCAACCGGCAGCAGCATGCCGCTGGCAACGGTGAATCTCAGCTTCAATGCACAGTCCAGCCTGCCGCTACCCTCGAGCATGACAACCGGACTCTCGAAGTTAGTTAGGTTGGGAGACCCCTTCACGCTGCGTCTCTCTCCCACCACCAGTCGCAGCTTGGCTTGTCGCTGGTTCAAAGATGGACGCCTTTTGCCCGAGGACACGACCACCTTTTTCTTCCGCTCCAAAGCCACCATCGCCGATGCAGGCACCTATTCCGTGGAGGTCACTGCGCCTGATGGAGCCAAACAGCTCATCAAAAACATTCTCCTTGGCGTTTACCCATCTCAGGGGCAGCCGCTCCGGGTGGCTTTGGGCGGCACGCTGGCTGCCCGGGCCAGAGTCTGGGGGCCTGGTGTGCGCTACCGCTGGAACACGAGTGTCCTCGATGACGCCAGCATTCGTGGATCGCGGACTTCCTCTCTGCAAATTCGGAACTTTCATCCTTCGCGAGTTTCCGAGAATACCCTCTATGCCTTCGCCTCCATGGGAGATACCACCGCCATCGTCGGCACCTGGCCGCTTCAGATTCTTCCGTTCACGGAGCTTCTCCCGTCTGGCCCCGCTGAGCTCACTCTTGGAGAAGACACGCTGCTAGCAGGTGTCACCCATGCAGGAGATGTTCAAAACCTCCGCTTCACGGCTACTGGACTGCCTCCTGGGGTTGTTCTTGATCCCACCAGCGGCGTGCTTTCAGGCACCCCGACAAGAGCAGGAATCTACAACATCATCTACCGGGCCAGCTTTACCGGCGGTGCTGCAAAGCCTGCCACGGATCAGATTATCGTTTACGATCCTTTGGCTCGCCGAGTGCGCCCTGGAACTCTGTTTGGCGTAATCTCGACGGGCAATCCAGGCGCTGCTGAGGTCTCGCCCTATCTTGAGCGGCTCGGACCAAGCTTGATGCAGGTCGAGATCGCCCTGGGCGGCAGAGCCACCGCGCATTGGTTGCTGGGGGGGCGGCGCTTATCGGCGGTTGGCCAGTTCGATCAGTTGGTGTCGAACAATGTCTGTCAGCTCATTTTCCCGGCCTCTACTCTTGGTCTCGGCTCACTGGACTGCGTGATCACCATTTTTACGCAGTCCCAGCAGATCATTTGTGAGGTGCGTGCAGAGCAGCCTGACGGGAGACTCTTCTCATGGCAAGGGTCCCTGCAATACCGGGCAATTCCTGTGACGAACCACATTCGGAATTTCGCAGGTCGGAGAACCACCTTTTTCAGTTCGGCAAAGGACGATCCCCTTCAGCCGCGCGGTTCTGGTTATGGCTCCCTGACCATCACTCAAGCTCTCAATGTTCAATGTGTCGGCACTTTGCCCGACGGCTCTAGCATCACTTTTGCCAGCATGGTTTTGGATCATGGGGCAGGTATCCCTTTTTGCGCTAACCTGGCACCAGGGACCTCCTTTGTTGGCAGTTACAGCCAGGAACTCACCGAAGGGAATGCCTTCTGGCGGCGTCCACCCTCGCCGGGGAATCGGTTCTATCCCGCAGGCTTCCAAGACGCCGAATACAAGCTCTCTGCGTTTGTCTATTCTCCACCGGCTCCAGGCACGCTGCTCTTCCCTCGAATGGAACCGACTGATGGACGCACCACGCTTTCACTCAGGAGCAGTGCTCTCACGAGCGAACTCCAGCTTCCAGCTACCCTCACCACTGCCCACAAAGCCGTTTTTGACGCCCCGAACCGCAATCAGGCAAAGATCGACTTCTATGCACCGACTGGTTTTTTCACCGGCTCTGCCGTCGTCGATGACCTCCTGCCAGGTAGCACGACTCGCCGCGTGAAGCGCACTCTGAACTTTAGCGGCATCCTTACTCCAGAGCGAGGGGAGGGTTTCTTCCTTATACCCATGCTGCCAGATGCCACCGCTCAGCCACCTACCACCTCGGCGAACTCGCCCATCCTATCCGGCTCGCTCCTCTTTGAGCCGACGACCAAGGAGTGAGCCAAGTTAATCTTGGCACTCAGGCTGTTGATTCCGATTCTACCTGCCCGGGACGTGAGGTTTTCTGCCAGGATTCGCCGCACCAAAGCGTTGGTTTCCGCCCTTTCTGCCCTCATGCGCCTCGCCCTCAGCCTCCTCCTCATCCCATCGCTGCTTTCTGCCGTGCCGAAGCCGCTTTTCCGTTCGTCGATCATCGACACGAAAACACCGAGCCACAGCGTGGATATCGACGTCTCGCTCGAAGGTGCTAAGGAGCTCTTTCTTGTCGTCACGGATGGCGGAAACGGCTTCACCGCTGATTGGGCCGACTGGGTTGAACCACGCCTTGTGCTCGGCGATGGCAGCGAGAAAAAACTCACCGAGATCGAGTGGAAATCGGCTCAGTCCGGCTGGGGCGGCGTCCGCGTCAATGCCAACGCTGATGGCAAGGAACTCCGCAGTGCTGGCAAAGCCATCGACTACGGCTTCGGCACCCATTCGAACAGCATCATCGCCTTTAACTTGCCTGCGGGCGTCAAGCGCTTCAAAGCCCGCGGCGCACTCGATGAAGGCGGCACGAAGCAGGGAAACAGCAGCAGCGTCACCTTTGCCGTTTACACCGAAAACCCCGGCCCCATCGCCGCTAGCGACATCAATACCGCCGCGCATGAGCCTGAAGCCGCCACCGAGCAGCTCACCGTGCATCCCGAGCTCACCGTGCAGCTTTTCGCCAGCGAGCCGCTCCTTCTTTCGCCCTCCAGCATCGACATCGACCACCGGGGCCGCGTGTGGGTCTGCGAGGTCGTGAACTACCGCAAGCACAACGGCGAACGTGCCGAAGGCGACCGCATCCTCATCCTCGAAGACACCGATGGCGACGCGAAGGCCGACAAATCCACCGTCTTCCACCAGGGCCGCGATGTGGACAGCGCCCACGGCATCTGCGTACTCGGCAACAAAGCGCTCATCTCCTGCGGCGACGACGTCTTCTGGCTCATCGACGACAACGGCGACGACAAAGCCGACCGTAAAGAGCTCCTGTTCACCAAGATCGGTGGTGCGCAGCACGACCACGGCATCCACGCCTTCCACTTCGGTCCCGATGGCCGCCTCTACTTCAATTTCGGTAACGCCGGCAAGCAGCTCTGCGACAAGAACGGCAACCTCATCACCGACATCCACGGCATCAAATGCACCAATCAAAACAACCGCCCCTACCAGCAGGGCATGGTCTTCCGTTGCGAACTCGACGGCAGCAAGGTCGAGGTGCTCGCCTGGAACTTCCGCAACAACTGGGAAGTCGCCGTCGATAGCTTCGGCACCCTTTGGCAGAGCGACAACGATGACGACGGCAACAAAGGCGTGCGCATCAACTACGTCATGGAGTTCGGCAACTACGGCTACTCCGACGAAATGACCGGCGCAGGCTGGCAGACGCCGCGCATCGGCTGGGAAAGTGAAATCCCGCAGCGTCACTGGCATCAAAACGACCCCGGCGTCGTCCCGAACATGCTCATGACCGGCGCAGGCAGCCCCACCGGCATGCAGGTCTATGAAGGCGACCTGCTGCCCAGCATCTTCCACGGCCAGCCCCTCCACTGCGATGCCGGACCGAACGTCGTCCGCGGCTACATCACCCAGCCCGACGGCGCAGGCTACAAAGCCGAGATCGTGAACATCCTCGAAGGCACCAAGAACCGCTGGTTCCGCCCCAGCGATGTCGCCGTCGCCCCCGATGGCTCTTTAATCGTCGCCGACTGGTATGACCCCGGCGTCGGTGGTCATGGGATGGGCGATGTGACGCGGGGAAGGTTGTTCCGCGTGACGACGAAGGCGGCGGAGAAGTATCTGCCTCAGCATGATATCACGAAGGGAGATCAGTGGACAGTGCTAATCCAGGGCCTCAAATCACCGAATGAAGATGCGCGCTATCTCGCGTGGAAGAAGCTCGAAGAAATCGGTTCCGAAGCCGAGCCCGAGCTTCACAAGCTCTTCAACGACACCCAATCCGTCCCACAGCATCGCGCTCGTGCCCTGTGGCTGCTCGCTGCTCATGAATGGGAGCGCATCAATCCCGGTGCCGACAAACCCAACCCGCACGACCTGACTCTGCCCGAGTGCCTCACCAAAGCCCTCACCGACACCGATCCCAACATTCGTATCACCGCCATCCGCGTCGCTCGTCGTCTTGTGCAGCAAGCGCATCCTGAGATGCTGCTTGAGGTGGTCGCCAAGGTCGTCAGAGATTCATCACACGCCGTCCGTCGCGAAGCGGCGATTGCGTTGAGGTTTGATGATTCGGCTGAAGCTGCCCGACTCCTCGGCGAAGCATCTGCAAGCAATGAACCGCAAGACCGCTTTTTCATTGAAGCAATTGGGATCGGAGCCGACAATAAATGGGAAGCTCTCTACAAGGCACTCAGCGACCTAGATCAGTTGGACGAAGCCGATCTACCTTGGAGAAAAGGGTCTGCACTTGGAAATATGGGTGAGTTAGTCGTTCGTGGACGTGCCAGCACTTCGGCAAAGCGCCTTGAAGAGGCGATCGTTTATCATGGTTCAGAGGGTTACAGTCCAAGCCCAGTCATCGCTCGCAAACTCCGCGCTCTCCAACTCCTCTCCTACAAGCATCCTGCCGAAGTCTCCAAAGCCGCGCTGACCATCTTCCTCAAAGCCGATGCCGAAACGGCCCTCGCTTCCACCGCATTGCTCGACCGCAATGTCATCGCCTCGAATTCGGAGGCCAAGGCGCGGCTGGATGAGCTTTTGAAGCCGGTGATCGGCAAACCGGAGTTTGTGGCCTTGGTGGAAAGGCTCAACCTGACGGGATTTGAAAAGGAACTGCTCGATTTCATCAGTGCGAACCCGAATGCGCCGGAGTCGGTGAATGCGGCGCGGCTTATCGCGGCGAACCGGGATGGTGCGCTGCGCTTTTTGAAGGGGGCGGATGCGAAGTCGGCCAAGGCGCTCATCGCGGCGCTGGGTCGCGTGAGCGATCGCGCGGCGGTGGCAGTCATGAACCAGCATTTCTGGCCGGAGAAGCGTGAGGACGTGCGCCGCGTGCTCATCGATGCCCTCGCGCTCAGTGGCGAAGGTGGCCGCGCAATCATGAAATGGCAGTCCGAAGGCAAATTGCCGTCCGAACTCAAAGATCAGGCCGCTCTGGCCCTCAGCCGCAGCACCGATGTCGGTGTGCGCAACGAAGCCGCCAAGGCTCTGCCTTTGCCCGCGGCGCAAGGTCTCGCCAACTTCCCCAAGCTGCCCGAACTGATGCAGTTGAAAGGCGATGCCGCCAAAGGCCAGGCCATGTTCACGCAAGCAGGCTGCGTGGCCTGCCATCGCGTCAAAGGCCAGTTCATCGACTTCGGCCCCGATTTGACGCAGATCGGTGCAAAGCTCAGCAAAGATGGCTTTTTCACTGCTATCCTCTATCCCAGCGCCGCCATTGAGCACAGCTTTGTGGGTCTGAACGTCACCACGAAGGAAGGGCAAACTGTCATGGGTTTTGCCGTCAGTGAAACTGATGCCGACTTGACCCTCAAAATGGCTGGCGGGGCCACCACAACAGTCGCCAAGTCCCACATCATCAAGAAAGACGAGCTCAAAGATTCTCTGATGCCACCCGGCCTTGCTGGTGCGATTGGGCCGCAAGGTCTTGCTGACCTCGTGGCATGGCTGCAGACGCTCAAATGAGCACCTTGTTCTGACTTGTGACTTTTTGCTCATGTCACGCTGCATTTTTCAGTTTCCACGCTGCTGCCTCCGCCTACGTATGCGTCCCGTTTTCATCATGTCAAAAACCTGCCTCACTGCCGTTCTTGCCACCTTTTCCCTGCCAATCCTGGCTGCGGACAAGGTGGACTTTACCACTCAGGTAAAACCCATCCTCGAAGCTGCCTGCACCCACTGTCATGGGCTGGATAAGGACAAAGGTGACTTCCGCCTGCATACCCTGGAAGACGCCATGAAAGGCAATGAAAATGGCCCTGGTCTGACAGCCAAAGATCTCAAGAAGAGCGCCATCTATACCACACTGATCCTGCCGGCGGATGATGACATGGTGATGCCACCTTCAAAGGAAGGTCTGCTCGACAAAACGCAGATCGAGGTGATCAAGAACTGGATTGAGCAAGGTGCCGATTGGCCAGCCGGAGTCACGTTGGGCGTTAAGCCACGCATCGACTTTGTGAAGCATATCCAGCCTATTTTGGAGCAGAACTGCGTGAGCTGCCACAATCCCGAGAAGGACAAGGGTGAGTGGATTTTGACCACGAAGAAGCAGGCCTTTGAAACTGGTGAAAGCGCGCCCAACATTGTGCCCTTCAGCTTGGAAAAGAGCGCCATCTATCACCTGACCACACTGGCTGAGGACGATGACGATCTCATGCCGCCGAAGAAGAGCGGTGGCCCGCTAAAGAAAGAAGAAATCGCTCTGCTGAAGGGTTGGATTGAACAGGGCGCTGTCTGGCCTGAAGACGTGAAGCTTGTGGCCAAGGAGAAAGCCGCGGTGGCCACAAATAATCCAGATAACCTGGAGTTGGTGAAAAAGATCCATGCTTTCATCGTCCAGACCTCCAAGGAAAAGGCCGAGGCTGACATGAAGAGCTACGACACCAAGGTGCCTAAAACGGGTGCGCCTTACTCCATGGTTGCCATCAAGAGCGGTGAGTTCATGCTCGGTAGCCCAGCGAATGAAGCTGCTCGTTCAGACGATGAAGGCCCGCAGGTGAAGGTGAAGATCAAGCCCTTCTGGATCGGAAAATACGAAATCACTTGGGACGAATATGAGCCCTATCAGCTGACCAGCGAAGGTCGCAACAAAGATGGTAGCCGCAAGGTTTGGGCACCAACCGATAAGCCCGCAGAACTTATCTCTCAGCCGACACCACCTTACCAGCCGATGGATTTTGGTATGGGTCGCAATGGCTTCCCAGCCATCTGCATGACACAACATGCCGCCAACAAATATTGCCAATGGCTGAGCGCGCAGACCGGTCACTTTTACCGCCTGCCAACAGAGGCTGAGTGGGAATACGCCGCCCGAGCTGGCACCACCACCGCCTACTTCTTTGGAGACGATGCCTCACAGCTGAAGGACTATGCTTGGTTCTTCGAAAATGCGCCGAACTTCCAATACAGCCAAGTGGGTAAGAAAAAGCCCAACCCTTGGGGCCTGCACGACATCTACGGTAACGTCTGCGAATGGTGCCTGGACCAATACCTGCCTGATGGATTCAAGACCATCGCTAGCCTAGGCGGTGAAAAATGGATTCCCTCGAAGACGCCTTACCCCCACGTGGCACGTGGCGGTCACTATGATGACGATCCCGAAATGTGCCGCAGCTCCGCTCGTCGCTCCTCGGAGCCAGGTTGGAAGCAGCAGGATCCACAGCTGCCGAAGTCCATCTGGTACCTGACCGATGCGACTTGGCTTGGCTTCCGCATCGTGCGCCCGCTGGAAATTCCGACGGTCGAGGAAATGTTCGCTGCCTGGAACAACGGTGTGGCTCGTGAGTAAGCGAGCCTCGCCCCTGTCATCGACGCCTTTCATCCCGGACGATCCATGAGGTCGTTCGGGATTTTTGTTTATTACGATCTGCTTTGCCTCATGGAGTCTGGGGCCGTGTCCAGTCTAGCGTCCATCAGGGAGGAGGGCATGGTGGGCGTGGCGGGGCTATTTTCATTAAGAGAACCCGCCCATCGTGCAGTGGCGATGCGTTTTTCCTGGGTCATTTTCCAGGCCTAGGTACTGGGGACTTCACTTCTGCTTGAGGTAATCTGGAATCTCAAGCTCTCCACTCTTCACCGGAGCAGTGTCACCACGCCAGACAAAGCCCACTTTCTCAAAGCTGGCTCGGTTCGCCTTCAGGTAGTCCAGCAATCGATAGCCAAGCATGCGGTGCGGCGAATCTTTCCGCACGGCAAAAGGTTGGATTGCCTTGGCCTTATCTGCAGGCAGTGGGATAGCGTCAAAATGCTCGGACTGAGTTTGCAAATTTGTCCGATAGACTATCGCCGCGTCCAGTGAACCCGTGCGCAGTTGGTTCACCAAAAAGTCTCCGGTCGGCACCTGGCTAGAGGCATTCTTCATCACGCTGTCCAGCAGGTTCATGCTGCGCAGGATACCCGCACTCATGAAGCCAAGGGTGGATTGTTCTGCATTGCACAAGCCCACGCGCAAGCTTGGTCGAGCGAGGTCCGCCAAGGTCTGAATGCCCTTCGGATTACCCTTCGGCACTGCGATGACGATCTCTGCCTCAGTCAAAAGCACAGCCTCGGGGAAGTGCTCCGCTACAGGAGGTACGAAGCAGACATCGCAGGCATAATAGACATCCGGGAATTTCGGATTTGTGCTGTCCTTCATGGTTTTCATCGCCGCGCAGAGGATGCCGCAGCCATTAAAGACGGTCGTCACATCAATGCCCTCACGGCTGGCAAAGGCCTGCACCAGTTCTTGAATCGCGGGTCGGTTCACGCCGCCGCTGTAAAGGATGAGCTCAGGCTTCTCTGCCCAGGCATCGCCACCTGTGGGCAGAAAGCAATGCTGCCGAAACAATGCGCCGCCTTTTTCCGGCGCGCTCAGGTAGCGAGCAAACTTGAGCGCCTCTGCCGGTGAGCGACTGCTACTCAGCACGCAAGCACTGGCTTCCTCCTTGTGGTCGGAGATCTCTGGCACTCGCACGATATCTAGGCCGAACTGCGGTGCTGTGCTATCCCAGACCAGTGCGGCATCGCAGGCACCTAGCTTCACATCGGCAGCGATCTCGGTCACGGTCGGTTTCATCACGGCGGCCTTGCGTGCCAGCAGCTCCCAGCGCGCGCCCAGCACCAGCTTCGCCACTTTCCCGATGCTGGCCGCTTCTGGGTTTGGCAGTGCAAGCTTCACATCTGCCTTTTCCACATCCGCCAGAGTGTGGATGCCCTTGGGATTGCCCGCCGTTACGGCAATCACGGGATGCTGGACCGCCACGGGTAGAACCTCGCGGATGACCTGGAGCTTTCTTGCATCGGCTAGCGATCCTGCATCGGCGGCCAGGAACAGATCCCCGACTTTTGCGATGCGCAGTTGGCTGAGGAGCGTGCCTGTGCCGCCAAATTGAATCTCCACGCCTATGCCAGTATCTTTTTCAAAAGCGGCTGCGATGGCCTCAACTGGCTTTTTCAGACCTGCCGCGCAGAATACCCGCAGCGCTGTCTTGTGGCCCTGTTGGGCTGGTTTCCAGGCGTAAAAGCCGAGCCACGCTGCGGCAGCGAGGAAGAGAAGAGCAAGAAATCGGCGCATGGAGAGAGGTCAGGTTTTATTTTTCCTCAGCATCAGCACCACACCAACGAGCAAAAGCCCGGCGGAGGCCAGCAGGATAAAGGATTGAGGCACACCAGTCGGGTCAGTCTGACTGGAGATTGGCTCTGTGATCCCTGGGGTAGCTGCCGTGCGTACCACTTCTACGGGAGCAATCTTAGTCGTTGCAGCGGTAGGCGGCAGTGCCGTTCCCATGGCCTGCGCGTCCTTGAGTGCTTTGTCCCAGTTCACATTCAGCAGCAGATCCCATCCTGGGTTCTGATTTTTCACTCGGCATGAGCATCGCCCCACGAGGTAGAGGCAGGCATCCTCAAGTGCGGCGTCATCCAGTTTCGCTAACGGCCAAGAGCCTAATACTCGCCCCCGGCCAAAGACCGCTGCGGCAAAGCCGGCCGACGCGTCTGTTTCCGGACCCGCTAGCAGACGGATCAGTGCCTGCTCAGCCGGGTCATTCGCTTTCAGCCTCAGAGTGCCAAACTCTAGCTTCAATCGTGGTCCAGGCCCGAGTTGGCTATCTGGATCGTTCGGGTCTTGGATGGGTAGCGCGGCCACCTGCTGTAGGAATTTCAGACGCTGCTCGATGCGATCCATCTGCACCTGATTCTCCGCTGCTCCAGAGTCCACCAGCACCCAAATCACGCTTTGTCCGGACAAAATCCGATCCAGCAGTAGCTTTCGTGCGGGTGAATCCAGCAGCTTTTCTAGCGAGCTCGGATCCAGATTTCCCGACCACACTACCTGTTGTCCCGTCTTTGAATCACGGAGCTCAGCTACCGTCAGCGCCGCATCGGTCACGGTCTTCAGATCCAGATTTGCTAGTCCGTTTGCTCGCAGAGGTCGCAGCAGTTCCATCATCTCTGGCTTCTGCGCCATGAACGCAGGTACTCTTAGCGTCAGCCGATCTGGCTCCCAGCGGTCGAGCGCGTAGCGAAAGACGGGAATCGTGCACGCGCAGGTCTGCGCATGAGCGAGCGTGGACAAAAAGCAGAGAAACCAAGCGCGAAACATCCGCCACAGAACGCCTGCCAGCACCGGAGCTATCCTGCAAACCCAACAATCATCGTGAGGAGCGAAGAGAAAATCATCGCAAACTCATATCCCTGTTTGACAAAGGAAAGGCATCGTCTAGCTATTCCTCCCGCTCGCCAAACGGCAGCAACGCACCCGTAGCTCAACGGATTAGAGCATCTGACTACGGATCAGAAGGTTTCAGGTTCGAATCCTGACGGGTGCGCCACTCAGTCATCAGCAAGACTGAATCAATGAACTCCACACACATCCTCTGCGGAGTTTTTTCATGACTCAGTGCCACCTCGAGGCCGGAGCATGGGGCGGGCTTTCAGCGCTTCACCTGGTTTTTGCGACCATCCCTGGGCCGATGGCCCTGGCTGGTATGGGCCGCGCCGTTGGCGCTGAAAGCCCGAATCATGTGCGTCGTGGTTCAAGCCCCTCGGTTTGTTGGGCGCTGAAAGTCCGCCTTAGGCTCACGGCGCCTCAATCCCACACATAGGCCTCGTCATACGTCACGCCGTATTTGTTCAGGAACGCCCGATACTCCTCCTGAAAGGTGCGGACGCGATGATGCTCCTCCTGATTGTCGATGTAGGTGGTGAGGGCCATCAGGTCCGCCGGAGCCACGCAGAAGCAGCCGTAGCCGCGCTGCCAGGAGAAGTCGCTCAAGGCGGCGGATTGGGTTTTGAGCCATTTGGATGACGAGGTCTTCAAGGTCTCGACCAACTCGGCGATGGTCAGCGTGCGAGAGAGTCGGATGGCGAGATGCACATGATCGGCCATGCCGCCGACGCGGTAGGCTTCACCACCGGCTTTTCGTGCGACCTCGGCCAGATAAGCGTGGAGGTGAGGAAGCAGCGGCGGATCGAAGCGCGGAAGACGGTCCTTCGTGCTGAAAACCAGATGGACGATGACGAGGCTGAGGGACTGCGGCATGGCGGCAGGAGCATGGGGTGGGCTTTCAGCCCTTCACCTTGTTTTTTGCGGCATGTCCTGGGCCGTTGGCCCAGGCTGGTATCGTTCGCGCCTTTGGCGCTGAAGAGATAAGATCGCCGCGGTGAAGAATGAGGGGCTCTGGATGTCTTCAGCGCCAACGGCGCGGTTTATCCCAGCCTGGGCCAACGGCCCAGGGATCGAGAGCCCGCACGCCCCCTAATTTGAGGGCTGAAGGCCCGACCCATGCTCACCGTACAGCTATCGCACCCAGAGACTCGACTGAATGAACCCAATGGCGTTGAAGCGGGAAACCCTCAACTCACCAGCGGCAAAAGCTTCCCGAGCAACTCGCTGATCTTCACGCGTTCCTGCTCGCCGCTGTCGCGGTGGCGGAGGGTGACGGTGTCTTGGAGCTCGGGGCCTTTTTCGCCGCAGGTTTCGAAGTCGATGGTGACGCCGAAGGGCGTGCCGACTTCGTCCTGGCGGGCGTAGCGGCGGCCGATGGAGGCGGTTTCGTCGTAGAAGCAGTTCATGTGCTTTTTCAACAGCGCATAGACCTCGCGGGCCTTGGCGACGAGTTCGGGCTTGTTCTTGAGCAGCGGGAAGACGCCGACTTTGATCGGGGCGACACGTGGATGCAGGCGCAGGACGGTGATGACTTCCTTCTTGCCTTTCTCATCGACCTTTTCGGTCTCGCTGAAGGCCTTGGCGATGACGGCGAGCGCCATGCGGTCGAGACCAGCGGAAGGTTCGATGACGTGCGGGACGTAGCTGCCTCTGAAGAGACGCTCGAACCACGCACGCACGGCGGCCTCGGGCATCGGCTCGCCCTTGGTCTTGGCGGCTTCGGCAGCGAGACGTTTCTGGATGAGGGCTTCCTTCTGCTCGTCGGTGAGCTTGGCTGAGGCGTTTTTGAGTTCTTCGTCGAAGATCTCCTGCGACTTCGTGCTGGCGGTCTGGTGCGCGGACAAATCGAAGTCACCACGCGCGGCGATGCCTTCCAGCTCCTCGGTGCCGAAGGGGAACTCGCACAGGATGTCCACGCAGGCGCGGGCGTAGTGGGCGAGGTCGGCGGGCGTCTGCCAGTAGTATTCGAGCACGTCGCCAAGGCCGATGCCTTGGTAGAACTTCGTGCGCTGATCGACCCAGTAACGGTGCCACAGCTCCCAGCCCCAATTCGGCTGCGGTTCGCTCAAATCGGCACCTTCATGCCACTTCGCGACTTCGCCGCTGATGATTTCGACGGCTTCGTCGGGCTTGATGAAGAACTCGAGTTCCATCTGCTCGAACTCGCGGCTGCGGAAGGTGAAATTCTTCGGCGTGACCTCGTTGCGGAAGGCCTTGCCGATCTGGCCGATGCCAAACGGCACCTTCACGCGGCTGGAGTCGAAGACGTTCTTGAACTGCGCAAAGATGGCCTGCGCGGTTTCCGGGCGCAGGTAGGTCACGTCGTCCTCGGTCGCGGTGGGGCCGAGGTAGGTCTTGAGCATGAGATTGAAGGGGCGTGCCTCGCCGAGCATGCCGCCAGTTTCCGGATGGAAATCCACGCTGCCATTCACGGCGTCGATTTTCTCTTCGCCGACCAATTCGATCTCCTCGGGCTTGCCAGCGGATTCACCGGCGTTTTGCGCGATGAGGGCACGGATGCGTTTGCGGAAGCTCTCGATGTGCTCGCCATTCTTCAGCAAAGCGGAGATGGTACGGTCCCAGCGCCAGCCGTTCGGAGCCTTGGCACCGCTGTATTTCATGACGACGCCGTCCTGCGGATCGACGTGATCGGCGCGGACGCGTTTGTTCGTTAGCGAGCACTCGCGCATGAGGTCGGCGAAGGTATCGACGTGGCCGCTGGCCTTCCAGATGGCGGGATTCATGAGGATGCTGGCATCGAGGCCGAGCACGTCCTCGCGTTCGCGGGTCATGGTGTTCCACCAAGCGGTACGCAGGTTGCGCTTCAGTTCTGCGCCGAGCGGGCCGTAGTCCCACACGCCGCCGCAGCCGCCGTAGATTTCGCTGCTTTGGTAGATGAAGCCGCGGCGCTTGCAGAGGGAGACGATCTTCTCCATTTGCGCTTGGGATGCTTTGGGGTCGGAGGACATGATGGAATGACGAATGATGAATGATGAATGCCGAAAGGCTGGAGTGCCCCCGGCGAGAGGGGCGCGAAGGGAGCACCTGGGCAGGGATGGGGCAAGGGGGAAAGGAATGAATGAGAAGATGGGAAGAGAGAGGCCATGTGGGTCGTTTGGGCGGGGATGAATCGAAAAGCCCTGCTCTGTCTTTTGCCTGCTCTGGTCGTCCTGCTGGCAGCTCAAGAACCTGCTCCGAAACGGAAAGGACGCGGCAAGGGACGTGCTCAGGCGTCGCTGCCACCACAGCGGTTGGTGCCATTGGGGCAGCGGCTGGTGTCGCGTGATTCAAAGCTGCATCGAGACTTTCCGGACTTTGTCATCAGCCCACAGGCGCATCTGTGGACCTGCTTTGTGCAGCATGATGGCCAAGCCGATACGCTGCGACTGGCGACTCGCGAGCAGGGTGGATGGAAGGAGGTGGCTTTGCTGTCGGAACCTGGAGTGATCCATCAACCGACGATCGCGGTGGATGGGGCGAAGGGCGTGTGGTGCATGTGGGGTCAGGTGGATGAAAAGGAGGTGATGACGCTGCGCGCACGCCGTTTTGCCGAAGGCCGATTGGAGCCGGAAATGCAACTGGCGGCATGTCCTGATGTGGGCAGCACTTTTGCAGATGCGGGCACAGACGCCGCGGGTCGGGTCTGGGTGGTCTGGCAGGAGGTGCGTCCGGGAGCCTCGCGGGTCTGGGTTCGTCACTGCCTGCCTACGGGGGAGGGGTGGTCAGAGCCAATCTGTGTTTCTGCGGAAAAGGGCGGTGGAGCCTGGGAGCCTAGGCTGGCTTTCAGCGATGCGAGAGGTGCCTGGGTGGTCTATGATTCGTCTGTAGGCAGTGAGTTCAATCTGCGGCTCGCAAGGGTGGGGCTGGAGGGTAAGGTAGAGAACAAGCCTTTGCCTGCTACGCCTGATTATGAGGCGCGGGCCAGCATCGCCAGCGATGGCAAGGGTGGCCTCTGGATCGCGGCAGAGCGCGGTCGGCAGGAATGGGGGCTAGACTCGCGTGGGCACGAAGACGCGATGGGGCTGAACGCGCAAAAGCGGCTGATGCTCGGTCGCTATGACATCACCAGCGGCGAGTTCAGCGAAGTGCCGGTACCACACCATGGTCGTCCTACTCCTGCACCTGATCCCAGTCCAGGTTTTGCGGTGAATGTGCCGAGCCTGGCGGTGGGTGCAGATGGCCAGGTCTGGTTATCTTACCGCTACTTTGCCAACACCTACTGGCGTGCGGCAGTGACACGCTACGATCCTGCGAGCCAGCGCTGGACAGAGCCTGCGGCGTTGCCTGACAGCACGATGGGGCAGGATCGCCACCAGGAACTCTTTGTGGGGCCGAAAGGCGGTGTGTGGGTGACGTGGGCCACGGATCAGAGGACGAATAAGATCAGCGGCATCGCTGAGATCCATACGGCCCAGATTCGACACGAGGCGGACTGGCCATTGATGGAGCTAGAGCCTGGGCTGGAGATCGCGCGTGCGGCGGAGCCGGAACCCTACCTGAACCCGCCGACAGCTCCGCGCCCGCTGACGGAACACCATACGTGGGAGATCGGGGGGAAACGCTACCGTCTCGTGTGGGGGGACTTGCATCGGCACACGGACATCTCGAATTGCCGGACGGGTTTTGATGGCTGCATTGTGGAGCATTACCGCTATGCCTATGACCTAGCTGGGCTGGATTTTTTGGGCACCTCGGATCACACGGATGTGGGCAAAGCCTATGCGCCGTACGAGTGGTGGCACACGCAGCGGCAGGTGGATGTGTTTCATGCGCCGGGCGGCTTCGCCTCACTCTACGCGTATGAGCGTGAGCAGGTCTTTCCCTGGGGGCACCGGAATATCGTCTTTGCCCGCCGTGGCGGCCCGATGGTTTACATCCAGCGCCAGACCTATCGTGAATCTCCCTGGCAGGCGTTGCTTCCTATCGGGCCTGGTTTGATGCAAATTCAGCCGCGTGAGCTATGGGACCTTCTGAAGCGTCACGGTCAGCCCGTGGCGATCATCAGCCACACGGGTGCTACTGGCATGGGGACGGATTGGACGAAGTATGAGGATGGCATCGACAACACGCATGAGAACACCGTAGAGATCTTCCAAGGCGCGAGAGTCAGCTATGAGGGGCTGGGTGCGCCGCAACCGACGGTGGGGCTACGTCAAAACGAGCCTTACACACCGGCGAACCGCGACCGCGAGCATCAGCCGATGCCGCCGGGCATCATCACCGACTTTGAAGCGGGCAAAGCGAAGCCCCAGGGCTACAACAATGGTGTGTATCAAAAGGCGTTGTCCGAAGGCCATAAGCTGGGTGTTTTTGCCTCTAGCGACCACATCGCCACACACACTTCCTTTGGTGGTGTGTATGTCGAGGAATTCACTCGCGAGGGTATCATCGCGGGCTTCAAAGCCCGCCGCACCTGTGCAGCTACGGACAAGATCTTTGTAGAGCTGAGTAGCGGTGGTCACCTGATGGGCGAAGCTTTTGAAACCCAAAGCCCGCCGACGCTAGAGTTCCGCATCGAAGGTACAGCAGCGCTCAAGCGCATCACCGTGGTGCGAAATGAAGTGAACCATCACGTTATCGAACCGGGCACTCCATCGATTCATCACCGTTGGACGGATACATCACCGCTAGTGGGGGAAAATCGTTACTACCTGCGCATCGAACAGGTGGATGGCAACATGGCATGGTCCTCGCCACTTTGGTTGACAGTGAAGTGAGCCTCGGTCTCGAGGCGGCTGGATAGGCTGACTCACGGTTGCTGATAGGCAGCCGTGGCTTTTTCAACCTCATTCAGGGCTTTGAAGAGTTTGAGATCCTTTTCCCCGATGGGCTCTGGGCCTAGTACTTTCATGCCTTGAATAGCGTAGTGACCGGGCATCTCCAAAAGATAAGCTTGGTTTTTCACCGTGTAAAAGCAGGCGATGCGGGTGGAGAATCCAGGCTTCTCGATGATATAATCCGGCATTCCTTTTGCCTGCAGGAACATCTTCATGGCTTCATTCACAGTCGAGTAGGCTTTCAGACGACGGTAGCCAATCGTCGGAGGATTGGCCCGTATTGGCTGGATGCCCTGAGCTTCAGCATAGGTCCAGCCCAGTAGAAAATTGCTTTTGTATGATTCACAGGAGCTGAGCAAAAGTGTGCTCAGCGCCAGCAAGTAAGACAGAGTGCGATTCATGATGCAGGCGTAGACGAGGAAGAGGGGAGTACTACCTCGAAGGTTTCTTCCAAGATCATGGCGTCCCCGTAATGGAGGCGAATGGTCCAGCGGCCTGGAATACGCTCCTTGGGATCATTGAAGATCCAGCCATAAGACCAGGGAGCCTGGGCATTGAATGAGTCGATCTTTTCTTGGCGGGAGAAGTAGGTCGCGCTGCCCTTGGATAGCGTGGTGAAGGGTGGGTGCTCGACTTCCAGCTTCAAAGTATGCTTTCCATCCGGCAGACCATAGATGACAACAGGTATCAGGAATCCTTCTTGGTGGCCACAATTCACGCGGCGTGTCGGCTGCAGGAGTCTATTTTTTTCGTAAATGACGGTTCGTGTGCCGTTCGTCTCTCTTTTGTAGAACTTGGCTTTACCCTCGTGCCGGGTTTGGATAGGCCCCAAGGTGCGGGTAATGATCGTGAAGCCATCTGGCAAAGTCGTGCGCTTCTCCGTCGGATGCGCACATGAAACGAGCAGTAGAGAGGTCAGCAATAGGCTGAAACGCAGCCACCAGCTTAGGCTAGGTCTCATGGTTTGATCGCTGTGGCCTGTGACTTTTCGATGAGCCGCTGAATTTTAGCAGGATCGGGGCGGACGCTTTGGGATTCGGTGAAGAAGGTGGTGGTCATGACGCCGGTGTAGCCGACCGCACGATTGATGCCAATCAACTCACCTGAAAGTGTTAGAAGTGGGCCACCACTATCGCCTGGCTTCAGCCGCAGGCTATGAAGGACAGGCCTACGGTGGCCAAATCCCATGACCGCGTGATGGAGTTGTCCGACTTGCCCTTTGGGCCCCGTGGTCATGCCACCGTGAACGACGGGTAGATCAGTTGGCAGCCAGCGATCACGTGGCGTCCACTGATAATGATAGGGTGTCGCAAAATTAGCTCTGACGAGCGCAAGATCAGCGCTGTCATCTTTCCAGAGTACTTGGACTTTTCCTAGTTTCTTGTTCGCGCCTGATGAATACAAAGCTACGCAGCTGTATCCAGGTTTTAAATCCTGTAGACTGTGCGCATTTGTCAGAAAGTGGCCCTTATGGCTGATGGGCGTAGCGGTGCTCAGCGTCGTATTTCCGCCCCAATGTGAACCTCGAGTCTGGATCAGCTTTGCGGCCTGCGACTCGGAAAGCGTCATCAATAAACTGATGCGCTGGGACATGTAGCGCCCCAGATCCTTCCTAGGCTGAGGTTGGTAAGGGGCACTCGCCTGGCAGGATGCGAGCAGCATAGCCAAGACCGACCATAAGAAGATTTGCACTGCTTTTCGCAGTTGATACGGCATTGCTGGCATCTTCATTCTATCGGATTCGGCTCTTCTGCGCTGGAAGATGCGAAAAACTTACCAGCTGGCGAGGTCATCGTGCAGCGCATCCATGGCGCGGCTATGCACGGCACGCTCTGGCAGATCAGGGCAGCCGAAGGGGACGATCTCGACCTTGTTGTGGCGTAGAGCCGTGATGCCGTTGCTGCCTTTGGGATCGAGCAGGGATTTCCAGGCTTCTTCCGCAAAACGGGCCGCTAGGATGCAATCGCCTGGTGTCGCATGTCCGCCACGCTGAAGGTGGCCGAGAACAGATGGGCGTACTTCTAGGTCAGGAAAGGGGGCACCCTCGCGCTGGAAGTAGGCCTGGAAGGCATCACGCAATACGTAAGCTCCATTGCGTTTTTGGGTAGGCTCGAATTTCACGCCCTCAGCAATAAGTACGATTGCATGGCCACGACCGCGAGTCATCGCACCTTCGATTTTCTCGGCTAGAGACCTCATGCGTGTTTCAGTCAATGCGCCACTTTCTGGCGTGATGACCATTTCTGCGCCTGAGGCAAGGGCTGCCATGCGCGCGAGGTCGCCGCTTTCTCTACCCATGGTTTCTAGCACCATGACGCGTCGGTGGCTGCGGGCGGTATCAATGAAGTGATCCACAGCCCACACCAGTGTGTGGACAGCGGTATCCACCCCGAGGCTCATTTCCGTGAATTGAAGATCATTGTCGATGGTGGCTGGAACACCAATGATACGCAAATCGCTCTCTTCAGCCAAAAGACGAGCGCCGGTGAGTGATCCGTCGCCGCCGCTAATGATGAGGGCTTGCACGCCGAGCTTTTCCAGAAGCTGAATGACCTCGCGGCGAACCTCAGGTTTGTGAAAGTCCAGGCAACGCGCAGAACCGAGAATCGTGCCGCCTTTGCCCATGATGCCGGAGACGCTAGCGTGGTCCATTTTGATGATGCTTTGCTGAGCATCAATAAGGCCACGATTGCCAACATTACGCTCAATCTCCTGCTTCATCGCGTAGAGCGCCTCAGCATCACCATCAATCTGTCGAGCCGCACGCACTAAGCCGCGGTAGCCATCGCGTATGCCATAGACGGGGATCTGGTGGCGGTTCAGTCCCAGGCGCACGACAGCGCGCAGGAAGGCATTCATACCAGGGGCGTCACCGCCACTGCAAAGGACGGCTACGGGGCTATTGGGGGTGAGAGACATGGTTGGGAGGAAGCAGCGCAGACGGAGGATTCACGGATTTCCGCAGGAGCAAGACGTTAGTCATAGCGGATTGTGCGGGTGTCGCAAGCTGGTGCATCATGCTCTTCTGCGGATCTGGCTTACCGCCTCGCTGCGGGGGTATTGATGATCAAACCAATACAGAACTGCAAAAACGATGCCTTCGATGAGGTGACTACCTCAGCCAGATGGAATGCTGGCCTTGGCTTGAGCCCAGAGCTACGTGGTTCCTACAAAGCCTCAGATCTCTCTGCCAGGTTCGGGCTCTCCCCTGAAAGTGCCCGTGCCGACGAGACGCTCGAAGATCGGGCTGGCCATCAAGGTGGTGATGACTGCCATGATGGCCAGCATGGCAAAGATCTCCGGCGAGATGATGCCACGTTGGAGACCGATATTGATGATGATCAGCTCCATGAGGCCGCGCGCATTCATCAGCACTCCAATGCCCATGGCTTCCTTGTTTGAGATACCCGAGGCGCGTGCGGCCCCCCAGCAGGCCACTCCTTTCCCCAAGATGGCAGCCACCAGCACCGCTGCTGCCAGCATCCACAGCTCTAGGCTATTGAGCAGGCCGAGGCGAGTGTTCAGCCCCGAGTAGGTAAAGAAAAGCGGCAAGATAAGAGCCACAGCCAGTGGTTGCGTACGCTCGATCAAGGTCCGGTTCACGAGGCCGCGCGGCATGGCACTACCCATGACAAACGCACCAAAGACAGCGTGCAGCTCGATGTAGTCTGTCCACCAAGATCCCAGGCACATCAGCGCAAGGAAGAAGGCATATTCGCCATCGCTCAGTGTGCCACGTCTTTCCATACCCACGGCGTAGCGTGCCAGCATGGGACGAATGACAAGGTGCGCCAGTACTACATAGCCGATGCCACCACCGATGCTGATCAAAGCATGGGAAAAATCGCCATTAAAGCTAGCCAGCACCACTGCTAGCATGCCCCAGGCCGCAGCGTCGTCGATTGCGCCCGCGCCGATGGCTACAGTGCCCATGGTCGTGCCGGCCAGCCCTTTGAAATGAATAATCCGCGCCAGCATGGGGAAGGCGGTGATGCACATGGAGGCACCCATGAAGATCATGGCATTTTGCTCAGAAGTTGCCTTCGGGAAGAGTTGCGTATGATTCCACAAATACCAGCCGACAGCTGCCCCTAGCACAAAAGGAGCTGTCATGCCGGCGAGACTGACCGCGACCGAGGAAGCAAAGCGCTTCTGCACGATGTCCATGCGAAATTCTAGGCCGACGATGAACATGTAGAGTGCCAGACCTAACTGAGAAACAGGAAACAGCACCTTCATCGACTCCTTTGGAAACAATGCCTCACTGAGGCCTGGATGCAAAAAGCCTAGCAGAGATGGGCCTAGGCACACTCCGGCGATCATTTCCGCCACGACCTGTGGCTGGCCAAAGCGTGCCGCAATCATGCCGACGATGCGACAGAAGATGAGGATGATACCCAGCTGAAGAAAAAACTGGATGGCGAGTTGGAGATTGGTCATGGAGGCGATGGAGTCAGGCGATGGATCAGTAGTTCAGAGTCAGCATTAGGTAGGCAAAATCGGCGTCATCGCCATAACTCAGCACCTGACGTCCCAACTTGAGAGAAAGCTGCTGAGGATCGCCTATCTCCAGCGAGGCCAATCGCAGGTCAAAAGCATCATCCCCCTCGGCACCTTGTTTCAGAGGAACATCCGCACGACCAGAAAAGCACTCCCGCGCATCCTGAGTCTGTGCTGCGATGCGCAACCACTCGATGGGTTGCCATTCGATGCCCAGTCGGATGCGATGCAGTAGCCATTGGTCATCTGTCGCTGCATGGTCTGTGCCATTAAAGTCATCAACATTTTCGCGTATTTCACCGCGCAGGCGTGCCTGGAAGTTGAATCGGACAGTGTCGGATGGCTTTGGCTGAATCGCGATGACTTTATCCGCTGCGCCTGCACCGCTCGCTGCTCC
>JBIKYV010000107.1:0-12877 GCA_044355075.1 Prosthecobacter sp. | reverse complement strand
TTGTCATCCTCAGACACTCGCAATGCTCTTCCTGCCTTCGCTTGGCTGGATGAGCATTGAAACAACTGTGGGCGAATGTGATTTGCCCACAATGAAGTGTGACTAAAAATCGTTCGCCAGAAACTTTATGCCTCAATTGCCGTCAGGACTAAAAGTCTATCTCTCAAGCCTTGCCGTCGTCGATTTTCAAGGACGCAAGGACTGGTTCAGGTGTTCTGAGGGCCATTTCTGGTATCTGACGCCCAATCTTTCAGTAAGTCGTCCGCCGTATCGACCGCAGGATGAGATTACCTTAGATTTTCAATCGGCCCCCGTTCCAGAGAACCGTGACGAAGCGATGCAATTTGTTCATGTGCTCCTCGAGGATCCTGAGTTTGGGATCTATTGGCGTGGTGACTGGTTGCCCGACTTCCATGAGACCTATCCGCTATCCAAGGAAGACCGCAATTTCTGGCTAGGATGGATCGGTCAGAATGACGATTTCCTCGATCATTTGATTTCGAGTGCTCGTGAGCAATCTGTTTCTATCCGGAACGTAACAGGCAAATACAAGAATGTTCCGCGGGATTCCATGATTGGGATGAGAATGCCCGCTTGGTGCCTCGGGAAGGAAGTTGTTGAGGAGAGGGTTTTCTTCTATCCGTTATCGCAATTGCTTGCGAAGTCACACAGACTTCCGTCCAGCGTCCAGCAGCTTGATTACGAGACTGCCGTCAACATTGTTGGACAGGCACTGCGCCAACAAGGTTTCAGGATCATCCACGCGGATCGTGATTACGACGCGGATTTTAGTTTGCTGGCAGAGAGCAAGATTGGGACGATTGCGATCAAGGTGACTACTCGTCGTGCACCAGCAGAGCCCACTTTTACCAAAGACGAGGCGGCGAGATTGAAGCGTTTACCCCGAGCTCAGCGGTATTTTATGGCTCCTGTAGGCTTGATGCCAGTAGCAGAGCGCTCACCCGACGGACACCTCGGATTCCATGCCAAGTACGAAGGACTCGTCGAAATATAAACCGACTGCGAACAAGGCGCGGCTGGACAACAGCTAGGGCTCCTCTGTTGGCCAAGCCACCCGTGATTTTAACCCGCCACCCCGCCTCAACGCTCACCACCGCCCCAGTGGTGGTAACGCTTAGACGTTATTGAAATAAAATGACTCCCCACACGCCAAAATGAAACTCGGAGCCGCCTTTCTCATGCGCCTCGCAGGAATGATCTGTGGAGACGAGCCCTTCACCTATTTTCCGTATCGAACTTCGTCGAAGCTGACTCGGTTCTTCGTGGGGCTTGATCTCAATTTCGTTCACGACGGCTCTACCCGAATCAACTGGGTAAACGATGCTTTGAGGCAGATAAACGATCTGGAACAGATTAATGAACAGATGCCTTCCCGGGAACTTACGCATGTAATCGAGCATGCGGTCCACCCGGATAATTTTCTTTTCGACGAGAAAGTTGACCACGAGAAGGCACTTCAAGCAATGCGCGACTCCCTGAAGTCCTCGGGTCTGGGGATCGTTGTGGGATCTGATCGGGTTCCCCGTCTGGCACCGCTCCAAGGTGAGTTTGTTTCCACGTCGCACGAAGAGGTGCAGACCGACCGCCTGATCACATTCAAGCCATCTGTTTTCAAGGTCCCGAAGGAGCCGCCGAGCGACAAACTCATTTCGGTCATGATGCCGTTCAGCGCAGCCTTCAAGGGAACTTACGATGCTGTGCATCGGGTAGCTGATCACATGGGGTTGGAATGCCTGAGGGCCGACGACATTTGGGAGGATAGCACTTTCATTCAGGACATCTTCTCGCTGATCTTCCGGTCTCACGTCGTCGTGGTCGACTTTACCGGACGGAACCCGAATGTGATGTATGAGACTGGTATTGCTCATACGCTTGGGAAGACCGTGGTTCCGATCACACAGTCTCTCGACGATATTCCGTCCGACTTGGGACACCATCGCGCGCTCAAATACCTCCCGAACGAGGAGGGCTATCGGGATTTGAGCAATTCTTTATGGAAGCGATTCAAGCCCCTATTCTGAATGGGCGGCGGTTGTGGAAGGCCTGCGACTTCCCAATCGCCTCCCGCACCTGCGATGGCCGGATTTTAACAAAGATTGGCAGCCTGTCACCAAAAGAGCGGCGCGCGAAGACAGTATAGATTATGAACCTTTTTCGTCCCGGTCATGGAACTCCGTCCTCTCGCTCTCGTCACTGCACTCTCACTCGGTCGTCTGTTGGCCGATGACGCCACCGACTTCCCGCCGAAGCCACCGGTGAAGGCGCTCACGGCGGCGGAGGAGCAAAAGACTTTCCAATTGCCGCCCGGTTATCGCATGGAGCTTATCCTGAGCGAGCCGGATATCACGGAGCCGGTTTGCATGGCCTTCGATGGCAATGGCAGGCTCTTCGTCGCGGAGATGAGCAGCTACATGCGCGACATCGACGGCACGGACGAGCTGGTGAGCACGAGCCGCGTGTCCGTGCATTGGTCGAGCAAGGGCGATGGCAAATACGACATGCATCGCGTCTTTGCCGACAAGCTCAAGCTGCCGCGCCTGCTGCTGCCGATGGCCGATGGCGTGCTGATCGGCGAGACGGACACGAATGACATCTACCTCTACAAAGACACCAACGGCGATGGCGTGAGCGATGAAAAGAAGCCGGTGTATCAAGGCGGCCCGCGCGGTGGCAATCTGGAGCATCAGCCTAGCGGCATGACCTGGGCGCTCGACAACTGGATCTACACCGCCGTGAACAACTACCGCCTGCGCTGGAAGGACGGCCAGCTCATTAAGCAGGACATTCCCGGCAATGGCGGCCAGTGGGGCGCGTCGCAGGATGATGAGGGCAAGTTCTGGGTCGTCAACGCAGGCGGCGAGAAAGGCCCGCTCAATTTTCAAAACCACATCCTCTACGGTCAATCGGCCGCGCGGTCGCAGTTCGAGCCCGGCTTCGAGGTCGTCTGGCCGGCGATGGGCCTGCGTGATTATCAGGGCGGCCCCGGCAAGTCACGCGAGGACGACACGCTCAATCATTTCACCGCGACCTGCGGTGGCGAGATCTTCCGAGGCGATCAATTGCCCGCCGAGCTGCGCGGCAATCTCTTCTTTGGCGAGCCCGTGGGCCGTCTCGTGCGCCGCAGCACGATCGAGGTGAAGGATGGCATCACTATTCTGCACAATCCGCATCCGCAGAGTGAGTTCCTCCGCAGCACGGACGCGTGCTTCCGCCCCGTCGATATGAAAACCGCGCCCGATGGCACGCTCTTCATCTGCGACATGTATCGCGGCATCATTCAGGAGGGAAACTGGACGAAAGAAGGCAGCTACCTGCGCAAAGTGATCCTCCAGCACAGCATGGATAAGATCATTGACCGCGGCCGCGTCTGGCGTCTCGTGCATGACACGACGAAGCCTCTGCCCGCACCGAAACTGCTGGAAGCCACACCCGCGCAGCTCGTCGAGGCTCTCGCGCATCCGAACGGCTGGCATCGCGACACCGCGCAGAAGCTGCTCGTTTTGAAGCAGGACAAAAGCGTCGCGCCTGCGCTCATCGCGATGCTTCAGAAAAACAGCAGCGACCTCGCCCGCATCCACGCGCTGTGGACGCTCGAAGGTCTTGGTGCTCTCACCACTGATCTCGTGCGTGCTGCTTTGAAGGACAGCTCGCCCGTGCTGCGCCGTGCGGCCATCCGCGCCAGCGAATCGCTCACCGATGAGAACCTCGTGGCGGATGTCACCGCCTTGACGAAGGATAGCGATCACACGGTCGTCATCCAGGCACTGCTCACCGCGAAGCAGATGAAATGGAAGGACCACACGAAGCTCATCAACCTCACCGCGCTCAGCACGCCCTCGAAAGGCGTGAAAGAGCTCGCGTCGCAGATGCTGAATAACCAACTCAGCTTCCCGCGTGAGTTCACCAATGCGCAAAAGGACCAGATGCGTCGCGGCCAGGCCATTTACCAAGAGCTGTGCTTCACCTGCCACGGACTCGATGGCAAAGGCACTGCCATCGATGGACTCGCGGCTGGCATGACGCTCGCCCCCGCGCTCGCTGCTTCGAAGACCGTTCTGAGTGGTGATCAAATTCTCCGCGTGCTCCTTCACGGCCTCACCGGCCCCGTGAACGGCAAAACGTATCAGGCGCAGATGATCCCGATGGCCAACAACCCCGACGAATGGCTCGCCGACATCGCCAGCTACGTGCGTAAGAGCTTTGGCAATCAAGGCCGCTTCATCACCAAAGATGAAGTCGCCAAGCTGCGCAAAGAACTCGCCTCCCGCACCACGCCATGGACCGTCGATGAGCTCAAGCGCACCGGGCCTCAGCTCCCGCTCGAAAATCGCAGTGCTTGGAAGCTTACTGCCAGCCACAATGCCAAGGATCTCGCCAAAGCCATCGACGGCAATCCCGAGACCCGCTGGGACACTCACACCTCTCAGACGCCCGGCATGTGGGTGCAGATCGAGCTGCCACAAGCCACCAACATCGCTGGCCTCACCCTCGATACCGCCAATTCGCGCAATGACTGGCCGCGCGGCTGGAAGATCGAAGTCTCCCAAGACGGCCAAACCTGGGACAAACCCGTCCTCGAAGGCCAGAGCGAAAAAGTCAGCACAACCGACTTCCTCTTCCCCAAGCCCGCCAAAGCCAAGTTCATCCGTATCACCGACACCGGCAGCACCAAAGGCACCTACTGGTCCATCCACGAGCTCGACGTGCTGGAGCCTGCGCCTAAGGTGGCGGGGTTGAAGTGATTCGCCTCACCAATCCGATCCTAGCTAGGAATGAATCCGTTCTCGTGAGCCGTTTTCATTCAGTCAGCCCCCCAGCTATACTCTTCATGAAAGTTCTTCTTCCTCTTTCGTTGCTGAGCCTTGCCTCGGTAGGCAGTGCCAGTGACCTAGCTCTGCCTGCCAAAATCGAGTTCAACCGTGATATCCGACCCATCATGTCGGATACCTGTTTTCACTGCCATGGCTTTGATCCGAAGACGCGTGAGGCTGGCCTGCGGTTGGATGTGCGGGAGGATGCTGTGCAAGCCACGGAAGACGGCGTCGTCGGCATCGTGCCGGGGGACCCGGCGAAGAGTGAGATCATTGCGCGCATCTTTGATGACAAGGACCCGATGCCACCAGAAAAGGCGCACAAGCCGCTGACAGCAAGGCAAAAGGAACTCTTCCGCCGCTGGGTAGCCGAGGGCGCGGTGTATGAGCCGCACTGGGCCTATGCTCCGCTGGAAAAGCCTGCTCCACCTGCGAAGGAGAAGCATCCGATCGATGCCTTCATCCACGCAAAACTAGCTGAAAAAGGCATCAAGCCCTCAACCCTCGCTCCGATGCATCTGCTCCAGCGCCGTCTCGCGCTGGATCTCACCGGGCTGCCACCTGCACCGGGCACTGCTGCCACTACGATCGAGCGCCAGATCGAAGCTCTGCTGGCTTCTCCGCACTTTGGCGAGCGTATGGCCGTGTGGTGGCTCGATATCGCGCGTTACGCGGACACGGTCGGCTTTCATGGAGATCAGAATCAGCGTATTTTCCCCTACCGCGACTACGTAATCAGCGCCTTCAATCAGAATAAACGCTTTGACCAGTTTACCCGCGAGCAGTTGGCTGGTGATTTGCTGCCAGACGCGACCACCGAGCAGCGCGTGGCCACGGGCTACAACCGCCTGAACATGATGACTCGTGAAGGGGGCGCTCAGGCCAGGGAATACCTCGCCAAATATGGGGCGGAGCGTGTCCGTTCCGTAGCCGCCGCCTGGTTTGGTAGCACTTTTGGCTGCGCCGAATGCCATGACCACAAGTTTGACCCCATCAAGACCCGCGATTTCTATGAGCTACAGTCCTTCTTCGCGGATGTGAAGCAGTATGGCGTGTATTCCAGCTATGGTTCCTCGCCAGACCCTGAGCTGCAGGGCTTCACGAACGACTTTCCTTTTCCACCAGAGATTCAGGTGGAAAGCCACGCTCTGAAAAAACAGGCCCAACGTGCGGAAAAAGCCGTCACGGACCATCTGACTGCCACCTGGGGTAAACTCGCACGTGATCCGAAAATACAGCAGGCTAGATCCGCCTGGATGGCGCAGATGAAACCCTTTGTGAAAACGCATCCTGACGGCTGGCAAAACGCCAAGGTCATCAGCGCAAATCTGATCCAGCCACCCAAACCTGCGCCTGCGGTCAAGCCAGTCGCGAAGGGCAAAAAGCCAGCAGAGCCTGTCCATGCCACGAATAAACCTGTGGCTGCTGTCGCTAAAGCCAAAAAGCCCGCTAGCGCCGAACTCAAGGTGACGCCGCCAAAGCCCATCGTCACGTCTGCCGGTGCCTTCCGCCCGGAAAAAGCTCTGGCGACAGGCGAGTCGCTCATCGTTACCATCGACACCGCAAAACTGCCTGCGCTCGCGGCTCTTCGTTTGCAGCTTGATCCGACCGGGCTCACGCCTGAGCAGCTTTCCGCCGGACTTGGCCGGACACTTAGCGTCACCCTCACGCTGCGTGATGCGAAAGGCAAAACTCGCAAGCTTGGCATCCGTATGGCAGATGCCAGTGCGAAACAGCCCAGCTACCGCAACGGTGCCGAGATCATTGGCATCCAGGCCGGTTGGCGGCTGCCTCAAACCCTGCCGGAGAAGGCCGAATTGACCAGCATCTGGCTGCTCGACTATCCGGTGCCGATTCAGGTTGGGGACCGCCTTATTCTAACCCTTACCGGAAACAACAGCCTGCCCTTTCGCGCCAGCCTTAGCCCTATGGGCCGACTCGATCCGATAACCATTGGAGCCCAAAAAATGGATCTCAGTGATCCCGCACTCTTCCTCCTCAGCACCGTGCATGACCGCGCATCCTACGATACCGCGGTACAGCTCGCCGCCAGGGCCAGAGAGTATCATCAGGGGCGAGCCTGGACCCTGGTGACACAGGCCGTGGCAAAGCCCCTGACCGTCCGCGTGCTGCCGCGTGGGAACTGGCAGGATGAAACTGGCCCCGTAGTCCTGCCCGCCACGCCATCGTTTCTTCCTGGCCGTATCGAAAGCACAGAAACCAAGCGCCTGAACCGCCTTGACCTGGCCAACTGGATCACCTCGGCAGACAATCCCATCACCGCGCGTGCCGTGATGAACCGACTTTGGGCGCTCTTTTTTGGCACTGGGCTCAGTGCTGTGGTGGATGACCTGGGCTCTCAAGGCGAGCTGCCCTCCCACCCCGAGCTTCTCGACTGGCTCGCCTGTGAATTCCGCGAATCTGGCTGGGACATGAAGCATATGGTCCGCCTCATCGTCACCAGTCACACCTACAAGCAGAGTAGCAGCCTACGCTCTGAGCTGCGTGAGATCGATCCCGCGAACCGCCTGCTGGCCTCACAGAACCCTCGTCGCCTGGAGGCTGAGTTCATCCGTGATAATGCCCTGCATGTCGCCGGCCTGCTGAATCTGGAGGACATCGGCGGCCCAAGTGTGAAGCCCTACCAGCCTGCTGACTACTACAGCGCGCTCCAGTTCCCAGATCGTGACTACATCACTGACACCGATGATCGCCAGTGGCGGCGTGGCCTCTACACTCACTGGCAGCGCACCTTCCTGCACCCCATGATGGCGAATTTCGATGCTCCTGCTCGTGATGAATGCGCCGCCGCTCGTGTGCCTAGCAATACGCCGCAGCAGGCGCTGACTCTGCTGAATGACCCTACCTTCGTCGAAGCTGCGCGTGTCTTCGCTGCCCGCCTTTTGCATAGCCCTACGTCCAAGACCGATGCCGACCGCATCACGCAGGCTACGCGCATGGTCTTCAACCGCGCTCCTAAGGTTAAGGAGTTGGAAAACCTCACCCGCTTTCTGGCTGAGCAGCGGCAGCAATATGCTGCCACGCCTGAGGAGGCTGCTAAGCTGATCCGCATCGGCATCGCTCCTGCGGCCGCGCGTGATCCTGTTGAGCATGCTGCTTGGACTCAGCTCGCCCGAGTTCTCCTCAACACACAGGAAACCCTTTGCCGCTATTGATTCGCCATGAACTCGCTCTCTTCGCTCGAAATCAACCGCCGCTCCTTTTTGCGTGAGTCCAGTTATGGCGTCGGTGGCATCGCCCTCGCCATGCTCCAGCAGCAGGCCGGTGCCGCCGCCACCTTGTCGAAGCCCGAGCATTGGAATGGCGCCCTTCAGGCACCGCATCTGCCGGTGAAGGCCAAGCGCGTCATCTTTCTCTGCATGGCGGGGGGCCCCTCGCAGTTCGAGACCTTCGACTGGAAGCCCCGGCTCAAGGAGCTGCATGAAAAGCCCTTCCCCGAATCTTTTACCAAAGGCCAGCAACTCGCCCAGCTCCAGGGTCAGGTTTTGAAGGCACGCGGAGCCTTCACGAAGTTCGAGAAACATGGCCAGTCCGGCCTTGAGATCAGCGAGCTTTTCCCCCACATCGCGAAACAGGCCGACAAGCTCTGCGTGATCCGCTCCATGCAGACGGAGCAGATCAATCACGACACCGCCCATGCCTTCATGAATACCGGCAGCATCATCAAAGGCCGCCCCAGCATGGGCTCCTGGCTGCTGTACGGCCTGGGCTCGGAATCACAAAACCTGCCCGGCTTCATCGTGCTCACCTCCTCGGGCAAATACGGCCCGCAGCCCATCTCCGCCCGCCAATGGAGTAGCGGCGTGCTGCCCAGCCGATTTCAGGGCATCCAGTTTCAGACGAAAGGTGACGCCGTCCACTACATCGGCAGCCCCGAAGGAGTCTGTCAGAGCACCCAGCGTCAGGTCGTGGATGAAATCCAGCGTTTCAACCGCCTGCTCGCCGAGGAGCAAAACGACCCCGAGATCGCTACCCGCATTGCTCAGTATGAAATGGCCTTCAAGATGCAGAGCAGCGTGCCGGAACTCTCCGACTTCAAAGACGAGACCCAGGCCACGCTGGACCTCTACGGCGTCAAAGAACCCGGCGACGGCTCCTTTGCCTCCAACTGCCTGCTGGCCCGCCGTCTCGCCGAGCGCGGGGTGCGCATGATTCAGCTCTACCACCGCGCCTGGGACCACCACGGCAACATCGAGCAGGGGATGAAAGACGGTGCCCAGGCCGTGGACAAGCCCACCGCCGCTCTCATTCAGGACCTCGCCCAGCGTGGCCTCTTGGAGGACACGCTCATTCTCTGGGGTGGCGAGTTTGGCCGAACCCCCATGGGGCAGGGCAGTGGGCGGGATCACCACATTCTCAGCTTCAGTGTCTTCATGGCCGGGGGCGGCATCAAGCCCGGCATCACCTGGGGCTCCACCGATGAACTCGGCTACCGAGCCGTGGAAAACATCGTCGATGTCCACGATCTGCACGCCACCATGCTGGCCCTGCTCGGCATCGATCACCATCGTCTTACCACCAAGTTCCAGGGCCTTGATGTTCGCCTCACAGGCGTTGCTGGAAAAGTCGTCAAAGGAATCATTGCTTAACCTCTTTCCTTCTTGTCGCACTGATTATGATTTCAAGAAACGCAGTCGAACGCGTTCGGATCATTGCCATCGGCAACAAGCGACACGGCGCTGGATGTGCTCCAATCTGCGGCAAAGATGGCAGGGAAGTGATGTGCAGCCTTTTTTGAGCTTAGTTCGCTGTCGATGGCGTGGACGAAGGCGGCAGGGCAGGGGAGGGCGGAGTAGCAGGGCTGGAAGGGGTGGGGGCAGTGCTTGGTGGCGATGCAGGGGCTGGAGGTGGAATCGTGCCTGTGGGTGGGGTGGGCACGACTGCGGGCAGCACCACGGGCGCTGGCTCAGGTTGCCGGAAGGGATCTTCCCAGCGATGCAGCTCATGCCCGGCTCCCATGCCGCCCAGGTCATTTAAGTAGCTCTGACAGCGCTCGTGCCAGCGTTCCAGATTCGGCGGTTGGTTCGGCTTTTCTGCCGTACCAGGAAAGATCAGGTAGGTCACTTTCAGATCGCTTTCAGGGCGGCGATAGGGGGTGGCTTGGGTATTGATCGTCTTCGCCATGAAGAGCGAGGCCTCTCCCATCTTCAGTGTCGGGCCATAGTCCCCGCAGATGGCTGGATAGGCTTTGTTTCCATGAATCACCACGGCGTAATCACCCATTTGGGGCGTGTAGGCATTTTGGCTGGTGTAGCCCCGAAAGAGAAGGGAAATGACAATGAAAGGGTCCTTTTCTGCGATCAGGCTGCTGCGTGACTTCATGTCCTGAATTTCCAGCTTAAGCTGATCCATCAGCGCCTTCAGCTCGCGATTTTTGTCCGCAGATAGTCCCTTCACGCTGAACTGCTCCGTAGCCTTCTTTAGCCTGGCCTCCCAGCGTGCCAACAGTGGGTTCGGTATCTTCGTTTTCTTCGCCCATGCATAGCTTGTGAAGGGCTGGTAATAGTCCGACATGTAGATGTAATCATCCAGCGTCGCCATACGGTCGCCGTCTGAGCCATCGCATACCACATCCATCTCCGACTGGATGAGCAGAGAGCGCCGCTTCGTCTTTGGGTGCGTTAGCTCCAGGATCGTTTCACAGTCGAAGAAATTGTGCCGATCCAGCACCTTGTTCAGCCGTGTGAGATCGCGTTGGATGGCGTTCGTCTTGTTCTCATAAAGCTTATGGTAGAATCCAGAGACCTTCGCTTGCGGTAGCATCGCTCGCAGCTCAGGCAGTAGGCTTGGTAGCGCGGGATTGATCCTCGATAGCTCCTCTACCGTCTGATTCGCCTTCGGCACTCGAACACTCAGTTGGAATTCTGCCTTGTAGGCATCGGGAGAAAGACGCTCCAGGCTCGCGTAGGTTCCTTGCTCGGTCAGCAGCTTCGTCTGGATGGTGATCCCATTGAAAAAAGTGGCCACATCTGCTTCCTTGCGCGGAATAAAGGAGTCCGGCAGGGGCGGCTGTACGAGCACTTCCTTGATCACTTCCTTCACCACCTCGCGCGGCACGACTACCCGCTTTTCCACCGGCACCTCGCGGGTCACCACCCGCGTTTTACCGGCCCTGGCAGCGATGAGATCCTGAAGGCCACGTTTGATCTTCCCCGCTAGGGGCGTGAAGGGAATCACCAACAGGAGGGCGATGATCGTGAGCACTACTAGCCGCAACAAATTTCCCATCACTCCACGATTCTGGCGGTTTTCCGAAGAGGCAGAGCCTTGGCGGTCAGACGGGCGAGTCGTTTTTTTAAAGGGACGTGGCGGCATGGAGTCAGATTTTTACATACTGCCCTGACCCGCCCGCCTACGCAAGACCAGGCGCAGTAGCGCACGTGGCATCAGGCGGAAGAGCCGCGCTGCCAGCTTTACCCCCGTGCCAGGGAACACGCACGATTTGCCTGCGGCCAGTCCAGCCAATGCCTCTGCCACCACTTGGTTTGGAGAGATACGCAACATGCCTTGCCCATCTCGATTCGTATCCCCGCCCTCGGGTCGCTTCGCTGTCTGACTAAAGTTTGTCGGCGTCGGCCCTGGGCACACGCAGGTCACTGTGATTCCACGCGGAGCTAGCTCAATCGCCAGAGCTTCGGAAAAGCTCGTCACATAGGCCTTCGTCGCCGCATACACTGCCAGCTCCGGCAGGGGCAGCATACTGGCCAGTGATGACACATTGAGGATGCCCGAACCGGCATCTAGCCTCGGGATCATCGCCCGCGTGAGTAGCGTCACCGCTGTCACATTTACCTCTAACATCAGGTTTAGTTTCTCCAGCGGTGCAGTTGCCAGGGGGCCGTAATCACCCAAGCCCGCGTTGTTAATGAGCAGGTTCGGTCGCAGCTTGCGCGTCTCTAGCTCGGCCAGTAAGCCCTGCCGCCCCGCCTCCGTGCCTAGGTCTGCCACCACGCATTCCACCTGGGCAGCTCCTCTGGGTAGCCCACGTCGCACCTCCTCCAGAGCCTCGGCTCGACGCGCCACTAGCACGAGAAGATCCGCTTTTAGAGCCAGTTGCCGCGCAAACTCGGCGCCCAGACCTGATGATCCTCCTGTGATCAACGCCCGAGCCTTGTGAAAAGAAAAACCATTCGCCATAACTTAGCCTAGCCCTACCACAGTCCACACATGACCATCAACCCGCTTTCCGCCCAGGCTCCCTTCACTACCAAGGACGGCAGCACCATCCGCAGCATCCTCGACCGCACGAATGCCCCCGTGCAGAACCAAAGCTTGGCCGAAGCCACCGTGCCTGTCGGCCAGCCCACCGAGCGTCACTACCACAAGCTCAGCGAGGAATTCTACTTCATCCTCGAAGGCACCGGCACGATGGAGATCGACGGCGAGGAACGGCCCATTGCCCCTGGCGATGCCATCCTCATCCCACCTGGTGCCTGGCATCAAATCACCGCCAACCAGACCCTCCGTTTCCTCTGCTGCTGTGCACCGCCTTACGCGCATGAGGATACTTATTTTGCCAAGGTGTGACTATTCTTGGGGTAGCCGGTGACGAAGTGGATGTTGCGCATTTTGTCATCTCCACTCAAATTTAACCAGATGAAGGTTTTCCTCATCGCATAGTCTGTTATTCATGATCAGCATACAGTAACTGTTATGCGGGTAAAAGAATGAATGTGATCGCGCTAGGATGAGACAGAATTCGCGTTTTTTTGGCGAATGCGCTCTTGGGGAGCATCTACCCACATGAAGAGAGCTTTAAGGCCATCCAGCATGCCGAGCGATTGATGCTGTTCGGCTTCAATTTCGATGGCAGCTTGGTCGATCTCTGGCAAGTCTTCGAGCCGGACGAGGTGATCTACACAACAAGGAACCTCATCCACATCAAACTCAGCAATTGTCATAACATCTGAGATTAGATGCTGTGGGCGTGGCGAGACCCAGGCATGCAATCGAAGGTGTAGTCCTTGAATACCTGCATGAACTGCTCTGCGATGAGATTGAATAATGAACACGAGCTTCTTCCA
>JBIKYV010000251.1:0-3624 GCA_044355075.1 Prosthecobacter sp. | reverse complement strand
TCACGTGGTATTCCACCGCGCCGGATTTGATCACTTCCAGCAAGTCCACTTTTTGAGTGACCGGCTGGGCGGGGAGGACGGATGCGATGGAGAGGACCGAAAGGACAGATGAGAGGAGGCGCATGATGGGGGACACAGGCAGCTTTCGGTAATCATTACGGCTCATGCAGGCCTGCGCCTCATTCCCTGGGGGCGTGTTTTGGTGCTTTGGTGACAAGCAGCGGATGCCGGAATAGTCCAAAGCCATGGCAGTGTGGATTCATATCCTTGGGCCGTAATCCGTGCATACTTTTTCCATGCTTGACCGCGCCTTGATCCTTTTTTTTGCCGCACACCTTGCCTTCAGCATCAGGGCTGAGCCTGTGCAGTTCAGCCGCGATGTCTTGCCCATCCTTTCCGAGAACTGCCTGAGCTGCCACGGCCAGGATGAGTCGCACCGAAAGGCGGACCTGCGATTGGATACCCGCGAGGGTGCGCTAGCGGTGATTCGTCCAGGCCATCCGGAGGCCAGCGATCTCATCACTCGTATCGTCACGCGAGATTTAGATGAAGTCATGCCACCGCCGAAGTCTCACAAATCACCCCTGAAACCCGAACAGGTGGCAGTGTTGGAGCGTTGGGTGAAACAGGGCGCGCCTTGGGGCAAGCACTGGTCTTTTGAGAAGCCGGTGAAAAAGCCCGTGGATGGACATCCTGTGGATCATTGGGTGCGGCAGCGCTTGACTCAGGAACAGCTGCGTCCGGCACCACGGGCCGCAGAGTCTACCCTGCGGCGTCGGCTCAGCTTTGACCTTACGGGCTTGCCACCTTCTGGATCGGCTGCGCGGTCATGGAAGGAAGAAATCGATAACCTGCTGGCCTCGCCGCATTTTGGTGAGCGCATGGCGATGTGGTGGCTGGATGTGGCGCGCTACTCGGATACGGATGGCTTTCAGTCCGATGCCACACGGACGAATTGGCCATGGCGTGACTGGGTCATTCAGGCCTTCAATGCTAATTTGCCCTACGACCGATTCACCTTGGAGCAGTTTGCGGGAGATCTTTTGCCCAAAGCTACGCCAGAGCAGCAGTTGGCCACCTGTTTTCACCGCAATCACATGACCAATGGCGAAGGCGGCCGGGACAAGGAGGAGTCACGCATCGACTATGTCATCGACCGCGTGAACACCATGGGGTCTGCTTGGCTGGGGCTAACGCTGGGCTGCACGCAATGCCATTCGCACAAGTTCGATCCTATCTCCCATGCCGATTACTATGCGCTGAACGCCTTCTTCAATAGCATCGATGAAGATGGCGCGGCTGGCTCGGCGGCGAAGCCTTATCTGAGCTACCAGTCTCCCTACGCTCAACGTGCGGCGACAGAGGCCCAAGCGCTGGTTGATGTGCGCAAGCCCTTGGAGACGGCAGCGAAAGTGGACGCGGAGAAACCCTTCCTTGCATGGTTATCGAAGCGACAGGAGCAAGTGCGCGGCGGGTTTCAGGCTTGGCATCTCTTACGCGGCACGCTGGAATCCCAAGAAGGCACGCAACTTACCCAACAGGCCGATGGCACGGTCGTAGCTAGTGGTCCGAACCCGCGTCAGGACGACTATCGCCTCATCAGCCGTGTGTCTGGTCGTCGTCTCACTGGACTGAAACTGGAAGTGCTACCTCAATCCGGTGCGCTGTCTCGGGGGAAGAGTGGTGAGTTCATCCTGACGGATATCAAGCTACAGGTTCGGCGGAAAGGCAGCGCGCAGGTGCGCGACATCACCCTAGCTGGAGCAGTGGCGGATTTTGAAGCAGGTGGCGGTAAGCCTCGCGAATACGGTGCGGTCAAAGGCACGCTGGATGACGATCCGCGCAATGGCTGGACTACGGTCGGCGCACCCAAAAATCAGCTGCATCAGGCTGTCTATGAGTTGCGCGATCCACTCCAAATGGAGGCGGAGGAAGAGCTCATCGTTGAATTGCGGCACCGCTCTACTTTGGGAGATGCAAACCTCGCTGGATTCAGGCTTTTCTTTAGCGATCAGCCCGGACCTGCTGTGCGAGGTGTGGGTCAATCACCGCTGGAGCAGTTGGCCGACGCCAAGGGGACTGTGGATGATAAGTTGCGCGCGCTGCTCTTTGCCCAGTTTTTGGAGGATCACGAGCCCTACCAAAAGGCCAAGGCCTCTCTGGACCGTGCGGTGGCGCAGCTCCGGGAAGTGACCAGCGCGGCCAAGAAGCTGAATGTCATGGTCCTAGCTGAACGAAAAGAGCCGCGAGATACTCATGTTCTGGTGCGTGGTGTGTGGGATAAGAAAGGTGAAAAGGTGCAGCCTGGTGTGCCCGAGGCTATCGCTCCCTGGCCTGTTGATCTTCCTCGCAACCGCATCGGGCTCGCTCGCTGGATCACCTCATACGACCATCCACTAACGGCTCGAGTCTTCGTGAATCATCTCTGGCAGATGTTCTTCGGTGCAGGTTTGGTGCGCACAGCCGATGATTTTGGCCTCCAGGGGCAGCGGCCCACGCACCCGGAGCTACTCGATTGGCTGGCAGTTGACTTCATGGAGCATGGTTGGGACATCAAGCATCTGATCCGCCGCATCGTCACCAGTGAGACCTACCAGCAGCAAAGCGCAGCCTCGCCCGAACTCTCCGCGCGCGACCCAGAGAACCGGCTGCTGGCTCGTGGCCCGCGTTTCCGCCTGCCTAGCTGGATGCTACGGGATGCCGCCCTGGCTGCCTCAGGTTTGCTAAATCCCGCACTTGGCGGTCCGCCAGTGCGCCCCTTTCAGCCCGAGGGTGTGTGGGAGGAGATCTTCATGGGCCGCTTTACCTATGAACCCAGCGAGGGCGCGGCGCAGTATCGCCGCACGCTCTATGCTTTTTGGCGGCGCAGCATCGCGCCCACATTCTTGTTTGATAGTGCCCAACGCCGCGTCTGTGAAGTGGGCATGACCCGCACAAACACGCCGCTACAGGCACTGACACTGCTGAATGATCGCACGGTATTGACGGCTGCGCGGGAGCTTTCGCGGCAGATGCTGACTCAAACGGAGATACCTACGGCACTCACTTGGCTCTATGAGCGCGTGCTTTCGCGAAAACCGACCGCACCTGAGCTAGCCGTGCTGCATCGGGAGTGGCAGCGTGCGCACGAGCACTACACGAGGCAACCTCAAGAGGCGGCTACTTATCTAGAGACGCTGCCTGCCGACCCAGAGCGACTTTCTCGACTGGCTGCAGGCTGCCTAGTCGCCACAATGGTGATGAACCTGGACGAAGCCATCACGCATGAATGAGATCTATGTCTCGCTGCCTCAGCCTTCGCTGCCGTAGCGGGCCTTTAGCGCGGTCGCCACGTGCGGCGGCACAAACTGATCCACATGACCACCCAGGCGTGCGATTTCCTTCACCAATCGGCTGCTGATGTAGGTCAGATCTTCTCGTGGCATGAGAAAGAGTGTCTCCAGATTGGGCTCAAGCTTGCGGTTCATGAGCGCTAGCTGGAACTCAAATTCAAAGTCGCTGACTGCGCGCAGGCCACGCACCAAGGCCACTGCGTTGTGTTCCCGAGCAAAGTCCACCAGCAGACCCTGAAAAGGCAGTACGCGCAGGTTCGGTAGGTGATCTGTGGCCTTGCGCAGTAGCTCC
>JBIKYV010000285.1:0-3628 GCA_044355075.1 Prosthecobacter sp. | reverse complement strand
GAAATCAAAAGATATTCAATGGGATTACAAGAATGTGGTTAAACGAAAAGGGAAACTCATTCGTCTCAAATAATATTTTGCAGACAGGCTTTACCATAGCTGATTTAACTGAATTTGCCGATTGCGAACGGCTTCGCTGGCTCCATTGATTCAAATGAAATACAAAATCCCTGCTGATTCCACTTCGCTGTGGGGAAGTCAATCAGCAGGGTGGCCAGGTTTCATTTCAATTCTCTGACAGCCAGAGTCAGCGAATTTTGAATTGATGAAACGATTGACCATTTTTGCGAGTTTCATTTTCATTTTGAGGCATGATGGTACGGATGTAATCGACCGTGGCTTCCGCCGGCTCGACCTTGACCCGAATATAACCCGCCGGTGGCAGTGGCGGCCAGGGCGTAGGTGGAAGGTTCGGGAACGGCGACTGATCTGATAACAAGCGAGTGCGGGCCGGTCGTTCCAGTGCTCCAAGAGGTCAGGAAATTGCCGGACGAATCATACTTACTGATCGTTTTGTTTCCATTTGCGGCGTATAAATTGCCTGAGGAATCAAATACCAGGCTGAGCGGGCCATTCAGATTCGACGTAATATTGCTTTGATAAACCCCTGAGGAATTATACTTACTAATCGTGCTGTTACCAAAATTTGCAACATAGAGATTGCCCGATCCATCGAATACCATGCCGTATGGCTTGTTGAGATTCGAGCTGATATTGCTTTGATAAACTCCCGATGAGTTAAACTTACTGATTGTATTATTAGCTGAATTTGCTGCAAGGAGTGTGCCTGACGAATCAAACACCAAGCCGGATGGGTAGTTCAGATTCGTGTTGATATTTCCTAGATAGCCCCCACCCGAATTAAACTTGCTAATCGTATTATTATCAAAATTCGCGGCATAAAGGTTGCCTGTAGAATCGAATGCCAGGCTGAGCGGCCCGCTCAGGTTGGATGTGATCTTGCTGACGTAATTGCCTTGAGCATTGAATTTGCTGATGGTGGAGTCGCCATAATTCGCGGCGTAAAGGTTGCCTGAGCTGTCAAACGCCAAACCGTATGGATCGCTCAAATTTGTGCTGGCGAAAGTGGAGACAGTCGATGCAATGACTGTGCCGTTATTTCCTGACGTATCGTAGGTGACGATCGTGTTGTTCCAAAGCGAGGCATAAAGCAGATCGACCGCCTTGGCCATGGGGTTGGTCACGAACATCAGCGTAAAGAGAGCGACAACCGATTTGAGATGCAATCTCATGGTGAATGATCCTTTCAAGCGACGAGTGGAGAACCTGAAAACCAGCCGAATCACCTCTCTGATCCCGTTCATCAGATAGGTGTACGAATCAAACTCGCAGAAGCCGGGCAATGGGTATTGAATCAATGCCAGAGCCGAACGGGGTGTCTTAACGAGAAGTGCCGGCAAGAGGGCTTTTTTTGCTCTGAACAAGCGAAATACAATTCGCTGGCCGGCGAGCAAAAAAGCTCCTCTGCTTCAATTAAATTGATTTAAATCAGGCCCGGCGAGCCTTGCGGCGGCGGGCGATGGCGGCAATCACGCCGGTGGCAATGGCGCCCAGGGCGTAGGTGGAAGGTTCGGGAACCTGGGCGATGGTCACGCTCGTCGCGGCGAAATTCGCGATCAAGCTTTGTTGTCCATTGTCACCTATAATTTGTCCGTTCACTGTCGATGTCACGCCGAAAGTTCCGACGTAATTGGCCATATAGTCCGTCGGATTCGGCAAAGGTCCCCCGAAGCCGCCAAAGGTCGGATTGGTTTGGGCATTAAAAAGGATTTTTCGCATCAAGTACGACGGATTCGCGTTCAAATAGAGACCGTGATTGTTGGTCGACGTGCTGAACGAGTCCGTATCCATTCGAATCTCGAAATTCGTGGAGGTACTGCGTGTGATCAGCCTTTCCCACGGGGCAGCTCCCGGTGCCCTCGTGAATGTTCCCCCAATCCCGGTGCCGCCGACGTTGGCCCATAATTGAGGTTCCGAAGCTTGTTCCTCCTTCCATGTGTAATCAGAGTTAGAGGTGTTACCCACTGGAGTTGCCGGCGCGTAATCGTTCACGACCCAGAAGAACGACACGGGATCGTTAACGGCGTATCCCATTCCGGGGCTCGCCGAAGTGATGTTGCCATTTACGGTGACGATAATATCCGCCGCCCGGCCTTGCTGCCCGGCAGCTAAGCTGCAAACCACGGCCACGGCGGCCATCAGCGAACGAAGACCAAAGCTCCGGCGGGGCGTGTGTGTGGAACGAATCATGGATGCATTTTCCTTATTGGAAGATTTGTGACCAACGAAGAGGGAAACATCGAACAGGGACTTGAATAGATTTCTCATTGATGCAAAGCCTTTTGCATGGTGAAAGTCAGAGAATCGACCAGCCAAACCGGATTCAGACTACAAAGGGCAGTGAAATCGAGGCCGTAAGGCCAGCACTTCAATGATCTGGTTCAGGTCGTTCGATGCAGCAAGCAAACATAAAGCAACCGAAACGGGGTCAATCTGGAGAGGAATTGAAAAAAAAACTCGCGTTTTTCTGCCAGATTATGCTGTAAGTCACTGATATGTAATGAATAAAAAAACAAAAAACCTTCCCGGGGCGTGAATCGGGTGTAAATAAATCACGCACCCAAGCAGGACTTGTTTCAATAAGATCATACAACCACCCCTACCCGACTTGTACAAGCCTGACCGGGATGGTGGATGATTCAAAAAAATCGACAGAAGAAACCGAGCCTATTGATTGAATTGGACTCAAACCCGGCGAGCCTTGCGGCGGCGGGCGATGGCGGCCATCACGCCGGTGGCAATGGCGCCCAGGGCGTAGGTGGAAGGCTCGGGCACGGTTGTTGTAGCCAAAGTCAAACCAGTCATACCGCCAATGATCGTATTGGAAATCAGGTTATAAGATCCCGTGTAAGTTTGATTGATAGAATCCCAACCTAACGTGCCGAAACTTGAGTACGCAAAACCTTGTGGCGAAGTCAAATAGTAAGTCACGCCATTTTTAACAGCAACTCCGCCAGTCAGCGGGGTGTCAAATCCGGTAATAGTTACTGAACGATCTACAGTCCCATTAGTCGCAAAACGGAAAAGGTCTGTTCGCGTTGTGCTTGTTCCAGTATTTATGTAGGTGGTTAGCCCCCAGAGCCTGCCGTCCGGTGCGTTGAAGATGCTATGTATATCGTTATATTCACTTGGGGTAGAAGGCAAAAACCCTGATGAAATGATCGTACCCTGGCCTGTCGTGGTGTTAACGCTTTGTAAAACGACATTGGGATTATTTGATTGATCAATGAGAATTCCGCTGGCATACAGGGTATTCGTCCCCTGAAATGAGCTGAATGCTATCCCGCCTTCGATCAATTGAGTTGATGTAATCGAACCGATCAAAGAAGAGCTTACACTGTTAGAGCCAATAACCGCTGAATAAAGTAAACTGCTTATCGGAGGCGAATTAAGTGATTCTAATAGATAGGTAGATTGATCGACTGGATTCGTGGCGATATCAAAAATTCCGTTAGTGGTACTCAACGTTCCGATTAATGAAGCAGTACCGTCGATATTCACACCGTAAATACCTTTATTCGGGCCATTCGTCGCGAAAAAATCGACT
>JBIKYV010000166.1:0-8163 GCA_044355075.1 Prosthecobacter sp. | reverse complement strand
TGTCGGAATGGTATTTTTCGGTTATTCATTTGGTTAGGCTGCAAGCAAAGTTTTTATTCCTTTGCCGAAAGCATCAAAGCCGGGCCTTGCCAGCTAGAGCCAGCGGCCTAGTCTCAGAGTTCCCAAACATCCCCACCCCTGCACTTCATCTATGGACACCGTCAGACTTGGTATCGTCGGCCTCGGCAACATGGGCAAAGCCCACCTCGCAAACATTCGCGCCGGTAAAGTTCCCGGCCTGAAAGTCACCGCTCTCTGCGAAAGCCATGGAACGATTCCTCCGCTTCAAGATGGAGAGACGTCCTTCACCGATGTTTCCAAGATGATTTCTAGTGGGCTCATTGATGCCATCCTCATCTGCACACCGCATTTCAGCCACACCACCATCGGGATCGAGGCCCTGGGTGCTGGGCTTCACGTGCTCGTCGAAAAACCGATTTCCGTCCACAAGGCCGACTGCGAGCGACTCATCGCCGCGCACACAGATAAAACGAAAGTCTTCGCCGCCATGTTCAACATGCGCACGAATGCCTGCTTCAAGAAAGTCAAAGACCTCATCGACAGTGGCGAGCTCGGCACCGTGCGTCGCGTGCACTGGGAAGTTACCAACTGGTTCCGAACCAACTACTACTACGCCACTGGCGGCTGGCGCGGCACCTGGAAGGGCGAGGGCGGAGGCGTGCTCATGAACCAGTGCCCACATAACCTTGATCTCTTCCAGTGGATGTTCGGCATGCCACAAAAGGTCCGCGGCTTCTGCCAGTTCGGCCGCTTCCATGAGATCGAAGTCGAAGACGATGTCACCGCCGTATTGCAATACGACAACGGTACCACCGCCACCTTTGTCACCTCCACCGGTGAGGCCCCCGGCGTGAACAAGCTCGAAATCACCGGCGAGCAGGGCCGCCTCACCGTCACCGACGGCAGCAAAATCCACTTCCAGCGCAACCGCCAGCCCATGAGCAAATTCTGCATGGAGGCCGAAGCCGCCTTCGCCATGCCCGAGTCCTGGCACATGGACATCCCTGTTTCGGACAGCGGCGGCCAACATGTCGAGATCCTGCAAAACTTCACCAACGCCATCCTCAAAGGTGAAAAGCTCCTCTCCCCCGCCGAGCAGGGCATCTTCAGCGTCGAGCTGGCGAACGCCATCCTCCTGAGTACCTGGCAGGACAAAGCCATCGAACTGCCCATGAGCAGTGCCGACTACGAGCGCATCCTCATCGAAAAAGGCGAAAAGAGCACCTTCCAGAAAACTAAAGTCGTCGCCAAAGCCAGCGCCGATGACTTCGCCAAGAGCTTCCGGTGATGCCTTTTAACCGCTGATAGGACGCTAAATTGACGCTAATGACGAGAGCCAGATCCTGACTTCTTCCTATTAGCGTCTCATCAGCGTCAAATTAGCGGTTCAAAACTTCCCCTTCCCCGCCCCGATGCGCCACAAAGCCATCGGGGCTTCTTCTGACGAATTGTAATGAACCAAAAGCGCTCGAAAAACTTTCTCGAATGGAGCCATGGCCTCTTGATGATGTCCGCTCTTTTGTGGGTCTTATCAGGCATCGGATGGCTGCTTGTTGATCTGATTCCTTTAATCGGCGGCATCTGCGTATTCGCAGCTCTTTTCTCTCTAATTGCATGTCCTTTAGCTTTGCTCACCGGGATACTTGCTGTGATTTTCGATGTCAGAAGCCGAATGGCTTGGTTGACAGTGGGTCTCGTTCTGCTCACAACAGCAGCATCTTTAACCATCTGCGCCTTCGTTTTCCGTGGTTTGGGCGCTGGCGTCGCCTAACTTCGTTCCACATGGAACATTCCAGCCTCTGTGCTAAACCTATTTACCCTTCATCATTGATTAAACAGGTAGTAAGCGAGGCTCAGCCTTCCTCCATTTGAGATAGAAAACTCCAAAAAGAGCGATATTCAGGATCGCTGATAACCAATGCATCTCCGACTGACTTCGAAGCGCTTTAGCCCCCTTGTAGGTGGCACCACTGTAATCATTTACATTGGAGGTTAATCTACCTATGTGTTCCCTGAGAAAGGGGAGATGTTTGGGATCTGAAAGTGTAACCCATTCTTCGTCGGTAGGTGCCATTAGCTTTTGACGAGCTTCAAACTTTGCCATCAGAAATTTTGATTCTGAGTAACCGAAGTAGCTATACAACAGCACCATTAGGTTAAGCGTCAAAGATAGAATTAGAATGACTGCTTTCATCATTTGAATCGAGTTCAGAGAGGCACCAGCTATTTGATCAGCATACGCATACCTCATCAATGCTTGTCATGGTTCCACCGCTATATTCGTTGTGCAAGTTCACGTTACCCTGTGTTAAATCTCCCTTTCTTCTCGTCTCCCCATCTTATTGTCCGATAGTCTACTGATCTCCATGTCTTCCACCTACACTTTTCCCAAGCACTACGATGTCATTGTCTGCGGTGCTGGCCATGCTGGAGTTGAGGCAGCGATGGCAGCGGCTCGGTTGGGCTCCCAGACAGCTATCCTGACCCAGAATCTGGACACCATCTCCCAGATGTCCTGCAACCCAGCTATCGGGGGACTCGCGAAAGGGCATGTGGTGCGTGAAATCGATGCTCTTGGCGGTGTCATGGGTTTGAACACGGATGCCACGGGCATCCAGTTCCGAATGCTCAATGCCCGGAAAGGTCCAAGTGTTCAGGCACCTCGGGCGCAATGTGACAAGAAAGCCTATCAATTCCGCATGAAGTGGCTGATCGAAAATCAGCCAAACCTCGACCTCCATCAGGGCAATGCCGCCGAGATCTTGGTCGAAAACGACGCCATTGTAGGGGTCCGCACCAGTCTTGGACTCGTCTATCAAACCAAAGCACTCATCATCTCCTCAGGCACGTTTATGCGTGGACTGCTCCATGTAGGCCTGCAAAACCAAGCTGGAGGCCGTATGGGAGATAGCATTTCCACGCTGTCCGACAGTCTTCGCCATCTCGGTTTTGAAGTTAAAAGGTTCAAGACCGGCACGCCCTGCCGCATCAACAGCCGTAGCATTGACTTCACCAAGTGCGAGGAACAGCCAGGTGACACTCCACCGCCAGCTTTCAGCTACCTTTCGGGTGTGGTCGAAACTATTGGGGAAAAGGATGACGCCCCTCAGCTCCCCGGCCTTCACCCTTTCGCAAAACGCACCCCCTTCACCCTCAACAATTGGACCCCGAATTCGTTCCACGTGGAACAAATACCTTGCTGGATTACCTACACCAACCCACAAACCCACGACGTCATCCGGGCCAATTTGGACAAATCGCCCATGTATTGTGGCAGAATTGAGGGGGTAGGGCCGCGTTACTGCCCTTCCATTGAGGACAAAGTGGTTCGTTTTGCCGAAAAGGACCGCCATCAAGTCTTTCTGGAGCCAGAAGGCCACCACACGAACGAGTATTACATCAACGGTGTCTCCACTTCCCTACCCTATGAGGTTCAGCTCGACTTCATCCGCAGCATCACCGGCCTGGAAAGAGCCGAGATTATCCGCCCCGGCTACGCAGTCGAGTATGATTACTGCCCGCCCACACAGCTCTATCCTACGCTTGAAACCAAACGTATCTCTGGACTGTACTTTGCCGGTCAGATCAATGGCACCTCTGGCTACGAAGAGGCCGCCGGCCAGGGCCTCATCGCCGGAGCCAATGCAGCTCTGAAGGTACAGAGCAGACCCCCTTTCATCCTGCCACGCAGCGATGCCTACCTCGGCGTGCTCATCGATGACCTTGTGACCAAGGGCGTCACCGAGCCCTACCGGCTCTTTACCTCGCGCGCCGAATATCGCCTGCTCCTCCGGCAGGATAATTGCGACCTCCGGCTCACTCCGCGTGCTGCCGAACTAGGCCTCACCTGCCCGACCCGGAGCCAATTGACCCAGGAAAAAGCCCGCCTACTCGCCGAGGCCATGATCTTCATCCAAAGCACCAGTCACGATTCACTGCGTCTGCACGCCTGGATCAAACGCACCGAAAACGATCACACCAAGCTCCCCCAAGATCTGCGCGAGAAGTTTCCCGATACCATTTGGCAGCTTTTGGAAAACGACGTCAAATACGAAGGTTATGTCAACCGTCAGGAAGTCATGCTGGAGAAAACCGCCCGCATGGAGGAAAAAGAGATCCCCGCTAACTTCGACTACACCAAAGTGCATGGCCTGAAGAAAGAAGCGTACCACCGCCTCACCGCCATCCGCCCCACCACTCTTGGCCAAGCTACTCGTATCCAAGGTGTGACTCCAGCTGATATCACTTTATTGGCAGTGATGTTGAGGAAGGGGTGATGCATCCATCGCAAGTCAAAATCAGATCTTCCCACCTCCATGAATGGGACCCCAAAATACAAAAGATCTTCCCGCTCTATTGGCTGCTGAGATCCTTTTTTGTAACACAAATAGGTTCTCAGGAGTCGCTTGTGGTCGCTTATTTTTTTCCAATCGTCCCAATCTCTGAGTTAAAGATTGGTCTCGCACATAGGTGATACTGCCATGTGTTGGCGTTGCTGGCTTCATGAAAGAGAAGGATCACATCAAGTGTAGAGTGGCTAGTTTTGCAAAAAACCGCTGGTTTCCACGACACCAAAACTAAACGCGCCTAGAAAGCGGCCCCCCACTCTGTGCTATTTTCATGGCATGACACTTTCCAATCTAAAAAGCACAAAGTGCTATTGTGGAGATCATGTGCCCTTCGTCATGAAGAAAAGTTTTTCCAACGCATTACTTCCGCAACTGCTGCCGGATTTCATGATCATCATTAACAGAAAAAGCGCTTATTTAATATAACTAATATTTTATCTTAATTTTATTAGCTAGCCATGAAAGTGGCTAAATCTATCTGTGATATCCGCTTTAACAAACTCCACTCCCTTGCTGAATCTGTAGTGCGTTCGTAACTCTGAAAAAATAGCGGCCGAGGCTGTAGCCTCTCACCGATCTTAAGAGACAGGTATCAACTCTTCGCGCTGTTCCGACGGCGCTATGATTGCTAAAACAACCTGGAGAACCGACTTTGGCGATCTCTGGATGATTAGAGATCCCTATCTGTGGCGTTTGGAATAAACTTGCTATGATTCCATTCTCCTCCTTTGCGTCCTCCTCTCGCCGTGAGTTCTTCCAACAAGCTTCGCTTGCAGTAGCGGGGGCAGCTTTGACGCCGGCGATGATGCTGGCGAATCCTTCGATCCCGGATGCACTGGTGGGTCGACTTTACAAGACACTGAAGATTGGGATGATCAAAGGAGGAAGTCTGGTGGAGAAGTTCAAGATAGCCAAGCAGGCAGGCTTCATGGGTGTGGAGATGCAGTTCCCCGCAGGAAATGTCGAAGAGACGAAACAGGCCATCGCAGAATCAGGGCTGCCCGTGGATGGCAGCGTGTGCTCCACACACTGGAAGATCCGTCACACAAGCGCAGATGCGGCGACACGAGCTCAAGCGCTGGAGGATCTGAAGCAGGCACTGCGCGACACACGAGCTGTCGGCGGACACAGCGTTCTGCTGGTGGTGGGCAAGGGCGAAGACGGCCCAGAGAATGAGATCTGGCCGCGTTCCGTGGAAAATGTCGCCAAAGCAGTCCCGCTGGCAGCAGAGCTGGGCGTGCAGATCGTGATCGAAAATGTGTGGAATCAGTTCCTGTATGATCACGACGGCGGCTCCGACCAGACGGCGGACAAGTTCGTGAAATATGTGGATGAGTTCCGCAGCCCCTGGGTGGGCATGCAGTTCGATATCGGCAACCACTGGAAATACGGCAGCATGGGAAATTGGATCCGCCAGCTAGGGCATCGGGTGCTGAAACTAGACGTGAAAGGTTTTTCGAGAGCGCAGAATAAATTCACGCCCATCGGTCAAGGCGACATTGATTACGCCGATGTGCGCAAGGCTCTGAAAGAGATTCATTTCCATGGCTGGCTTGCCGCAGAGGTAGCCAGTGGTGATTTGGCCTACCTGACAGGTGTGGCAAAGGAGATGGATGAAGCGTTCGGGCTTTGATCGCCAAGGCTGCCTCTGAAAAAAGGAGCGGGGCAGAAAAGCCCCGCTTTTTTTGCGGCAATATCAGCGTTTGCCAAAGAAGTTGGCGAGCTTCTGTAGATCCTTCGGCTGGGCTGGTTTCATAGCACTGTCGATGATCTGCTGCTGAAGGTCGGCAAGCTCAGTGATACCTTTGCGGCCAAGGACGAGCATTTGATCCATCTGGGCTTGGGTAAAAGTAGCCTCTTCGCCACTCCCCTGGATTTCGACAAAGTCGCCATCCTCGGTAAGCACGAGGTTGCAATCGACATCAGCCTTGGAGTCTTCCTCATAGCAGAGGTCGAGTAGCGCCTCGTTTTTCCAGATGCCGGCGCTGATGGCAGCGACCTTCTTTTTCAGCGGCTGTTGGGTGATCTTGCCTTTGTCGAGTAGCCGATTGAAGGCAATGGCAGCGGCCACGCAGGCACCTGTAATGGAGGCAGTGCGGGTGCCACCATCGGCCTGAAGGACATCGCAGTCGATGCAAAGGGTACGCTGGCCGAGCTTGGTAAGATCGACGACCGCACGCAGGCTGCGGCCGATAAGGCGCTGAATCTCAATGCTACGGCCGTCGGGGCGACCCCGAGAGCTATCGCGCTCTTTGCGGTCGAGCGTAGAGTAGGGCAGCATCGAGTATTCTGCGGTGAGCCAGCCACCGGGCACATTTTGCACCTTCATCCAGCGGGGTACCTCATCCTGGATGGTGGCCGCGCAAATAACGCGGGTGTTGCCAAAGGCGATGAGCACGGAGGCGTTGGCGTGAGGGGCGATATCGAGGATAAACTCGACGGGACGAAGTTGGTCGGCACTGCGGCCATCAATGCGGGGCATGGCCCTGGGATAGCGGTGAAGGAGCCAGGGGTCAAGCGCGCCAGTATCATGGCTGAATCGGTAAAGAAAGACTGGACATGGGCGGCTTGGCGATGGTGGTCTGCCAGACGGGTTTCTCCTGCACATCCAAGGCTGTGAGCGTAAAGTTTTTCAGCCGTGTGGCATACTTCCCGGTGCGGTTCCACACGCTGATCTGGGTGATGTGCTTCGCCGTACCGAAATCGAGCTGCCACCAGGGCGGGTCAGTGGCCTTGGAGGAGGTTTGGCTAAAGCCACTGTCCAAACTGCCATCAATGGCGCGATGAGCGGGTCCCCGGTTGTAGGTGCTGGACTGTGTGGCGATGCCCCTGGGAGCGATGTTTTCCGCGCCGGAAAAGACCTGCACCTCCACGAGGTTTAGCACGCCAGGATCCGCAAGAGAAATACGGACATAACGGGCCATAACGCCCCTGCCCTGTTCGATGGAGGGCGGGCCAGGTGCACGCAAAAGGCTCATCGGTTCTGGAGTTGGTGGCAGGATGGTAGCCAGGCTCGAGGCTATCGTGGCTTCAGGCTGGATCTGCACCCACCGCGTAGGCAAAGATTTGAGCCAAACTTTGAAGTTGGGGGCCCAACAAACGATGATGACAGCCAGCGCGCCTGCATTCAGCAGTAGGGCCAAGAGCACCTTCAGGCAGCCATAGCTCGACGCTGGAACAGTGGGCGAATGTGCGACCGCTGCCTCGCGATTAGTACTGACGTGTGGGGGTGGTGGAGATGCGGCTGCAACGGGCTTGGTCTTTTGCACAGGCAGCGGCTCCTTCGGTGAAGGTTCCGAAGACCAAGCGAGCTGGTTTTTTTGCAGTAGCGTTGTCAGGGCTGCCAAAGCCATGCGTGCACGAGCTGGCCGCTGGGCAGGATTAAGCTGAAGCAGCCAACCCAACCAATCAATCAACGCCTGATCCAAGTCAGGGCGCACTTTGCGCAGCATCGCGCGTGAGTCGAAGTGCTGCCAGTCTTCGAGGATCTGATCGTGATCTTCCGACTGCGTCGCCAGAACACCTGTCGCCCAATAGAGCAAAGTAGCGGCGGCCGTAAAAAGTTCGCTGGCAGTCGTCGTGGCGCCACCTTGGAGACGTTCGGGTGCACGAAAAGCTAGCGTCTCTTGTGCAGCAAGGGTGCGTGTCTGATCGAGCGCCCAATCCTGGATTTGCAAAAAAAGCCCACCAGCAGGATGATCAGCGACGATAAGATTAGAGGGTTTCAAATCTCCATGAGGAGTGCGCCAATGCTCCCCTGCCAGAATGGCTTGCAAAAGCTGAGTGGCCAAGG
>JBIKYV010000221.1:0-4757 GCA_044355075.1 Prosthecobacter sp. | reverse complement strand
GCTTTTGCCCACTAAGAGCTGGAAGGTAATCATAGACGAGGGCAAATTCATCCTCAGTCGGCAGCATGGTGACCAGACCTGCGACCTGAGGATGCCTGATCTGCATCAGCAAGGGGGCGAGGAGCTGAATCTGTTCGCGATCCAGAGGGTTTGCCGCTTCATGCTCAGGAAGCAGCACTTTTATCAGCACCTTGCGGCCTGTGGCTACTTCGACACCACGATACACTTTCGCTGCCGGGCCGACAGCGATGAGTGTCTCGGGAACATAGGCATCCGAATGCATCTGAAGCTAGCGCCGCATATGAAATGGAGGCTAAGCAAGATGTGTTCCTGATAGGGTTACCAAAAACGGGGAAAGCCCCGATACGGCGATGCAGCTCACGATCAAGAGCGCGGGTATCGCCCTTTGCGAGCGCCGATCATCCAGCACCAAGCGTGTTCAATGTGGCTGCGTGGATCTTTGTAATGCGCCTCCCAGCCCAGGATGGCCTTGGCTTTGGCAGGATCACAGATCAGCTCAGGTGGATCACCTTCACGTCTAGGTCCGTAGCTGACAGGAATCTGGCGGCCTGTAACGGCAACTGCGGTTTCGAGAATCTCTTTTACACTAAAGCCACGGCCTGTGCCAAGATTCACAGGTGTGGTGACACCACCCTGACGCAGGTAATCCAGCGCCTTGGCATGAGCTGAGGCCAAGTCGCAAACATGGATATAGTCACGAATGCAGGTCCCATCAGGCGTAGGGTAATCCGTGCCAAAGACACTAATCTCAGGGATCTCTCCCGTGGCAGCCATCAGAATGCGCGGGATGAGGTGCGTCTCGGGGTCGTGATCCTCGCCAATCTCACCGGAGGGATCACTGCCGCTAGCGTTGAAGTAGCGCAGGAACACACATTTTAAGCCCCAGGCATGGTCACAATCCTTCAACACGCGTTCGAGCATCCATTTCGAAGCACCATAGGGATTCACAGGTGCTTGCGGGTGGTCTTCATTCATCGGTACCTTCACAGGATTCCCGTATGTCGCGCAGGTGGAGGAAAAAATGAACCGTCGGCAGCCATGGCGCTGCATTGTCTCCAGCAGTACCAGCGGAGCCGCGAGGTTGTTGCGGTAATACTTGAGAGGATCTGTCACTGACTCACCGACATAGGCAAAAGCAGCAAAATGCAGCACAGCTTCAGGTTTGTATTTGATGAACAAAGCATCCAACAGAGCTGCATCACTCATGTCTCCTTGGACAAAGCTAACTCGATCCATCGGCAGTGCTTCTGCATGGCCAAAAACTAAGTTGTCTAGCACAACGATCTTTTCACCCATCTCGAGCAGATGCCGGACAGTGTGAGAACCGATGTATCCGGCGCCGCCGGTAACGAGAAGTGTGCCTTTTTCAGCCATTCTGTACGCTAAACGCTAGGGATAGCTTTTGGCAAAGGGAGATATCGTGGACGCATGCTGTCACGAAAAGATGACAACAATAAGTCTGTCTAGCTGCGTTCACATTGACTAGACAGACTTCGGAGCGGCACCATCACACACATTGAGCACGCTGACGCAAAAAGTGATCCACTAAAACTAAGTGGACCATCGCTTCCACCATCGGCACAGCACGAGGCAGGACGCAGGGATCGTGGCGACCACGAGCAGCAAGAGTGGTATCTTGCCCGTCATTGGTGACTGTTTTCTGGCCTCGCAGAACTGTAGCCGTTGGCTTGAAGGCCACGCGAAAGACGATTTCCTCGCCATTGCTAATGCCGCCCTGAATACCGCCACTCCGATTCGTCCTGGTTCGGACCTTAGCGTCATCCATGTAAAATTCATCATTGTGCTCAAGCCCAGTCATGAGTGTGCCTGCAAAGCCACTGCCTATCTCGAAACCTTTGGTAGCTGGTAAGCTAAGCATCGCCTTAGCGAGATCTGCCTCGAGTTTATCAAACACCGGCTCACCTAGCCCTGACGGCACACCTTTCACGACACATTCAATGATTCCTCCCACGCTGTTGCCTTCACTGCGCGTTTGTTCAATCAGTTCAATCATGCGCTCGGCTGCATTTGGATCGCAAGTCCTGACGATATTGGACTCGATCAATTCTGTTGAGAGCAGCTCAGGGACAATGGCTTGAATATCTTTCACGGTCTTCACATAGGCGAGGCATTGGTAGCCAGCCCATTGTTGTGTCAGGACTTGCCGAGCTATGGCACCAGCAGCAACCCGACCAATCGTCTCGCGTGCGCTACTGCGTCCTCCCCCTGAAACGGCGCGGATGCCATACTTTGCGTCATAGGTATAGTCTGCATGGCTTGGACGATAAGCTTGCTGCATCTCCGTGTAGGCAGATGGACGCTGATCTGTGTTGCGCACAAAGATCCCAATCGGTGTGCCGAGAGTCTGCCCTTCCAGCACTCCTGAGAGGATTTCAGCTACGTCGTCCTCTTTTCGTGGCGTCACGATCTTACTCTGCCCAGGGCGACGACGATCCAATTCCTTTTGGATGTCAGCCAAGGATAAAGCAACCCGCGGAGGACAGCCATCCACGACCACGCCCACGCCGGGTCCGTGGGATTCACCCCAAGTGCTGATGCGGAAAAGAGTGCCAAGGCTGCTAGACATAGAATGCAGACATTGGCTGAGGCAGACAAAATGTGCAAATCCCCTCTTCAAAGACAGAAAATCATCTCCAATCATTAATGGGATCTCTATCTCAGAAAGGAACTGTTCACTTTTACCCAATCCTCATGATTGGAGATGAAATTATCAATCCAATCTTCTCAGTCATATAGGCTGAGGATAAGTCGAATAACCACGTTCCCTGCCCTAAATTAAGGTGTTCCACAAGCCACGGAGTTGATCACAAAAATGCATATAAGCTGTGTGAAGTCAGGAACAAGTCTCAGTTTTGCCGCCTGTTCTCAGAGTTGAGCAGACTTTTGCGCATATTACTCACAACCCTTTTTTGAGTTTCTAATGGTTCTATAATCCTTACTGCTGATCTTCAGCGCGGCCCTAGCGGCTTCGACTTCAGCCTCTTTTTTGCTTCTGCCCAAACCTCGCCCGATCTCCTGATCTTCCCAACATACCACTGAAATAAACGACTTGGCATGGTCAGGGCCACTTTCCTCAACGATGCGATAATATGGAGGCTGCGCACTGATCGCCTGTAGGATTTCCTGAAGCTGACCTTTGGGATTAGTATCTGATGGAGTATCACCCAACTCCTCAATTTCAGGAAGGAAGAGGTGCCCAGCTAACACACGAGCGGCATCCATGCCTCCATCTAGGTAGACCGCGCCTACCACAGCTTCCATGGCATCTGCCAGCGAGGAATCACGTTCTCGACCTCCATGAGTTTCTTCACCTCGACCCATGAGGAGATAGCCGCCTAGCTGGATCTTTCGAGCCACATGAGCCAGTGCCTTGGTGGAAACAAGTTGGGAACGCACTTTCGTAAGCTGACCTTCATCGGCCTCAGGAAACTTCTCAAAAAGTAATTCTGAAAGCAGCAACTGAATGACGGCATCACCCAGAAACTCGAGCCGCTGATTGTCAGGCAACACGCGCTGAGTCTCGTAACCCAAACTCGCATGAGTCAGTGCCTGAATCAAAAGAGAGGGATCTCGGAAAGTATGGCCTAGCGCAGATACAAGCTTTTCCATGAAGATACATGGTTAAACGAGATTTTCGGAAACGTCAGTCCCTACTTGTAGCAAACCTGCATGCTAGCAAACACCGTAAGGTCGAATCGAGCCCACTTGAATCATCAAAAGTGGGGTGATCGACGGGGCTCGAACCCGCAACAACCAGAATCACAATATGGAGCTCTACCATTGAGCTACGACCACCATTTCGGGTCGCCATAGTAGTCCACTATTCCCTCAGCGCTAGCGGTTTTTTTGGTTGTAATCTCGCCGCAGTCCAGCACTCTCGCTTCTTCATGAGTTCCCCTCCCAGACGCACTACCTCCAGCCATGCCGGTTTTACACGGATCGTCCCTGCTACTAGACCTCCAGCTGCGGGCAACAATACCGGCAACGCTGGTAGCGGTAGTAATGCCGGTGGTGCTGGTCAGCGTACGGGTGCGGGCGGCAATACGGGTGGAGGCCAGCGCACAGGTGGCAGTGGCAATGCCGGTGGAGGCCAGCGCACGGGTGTGGGCGGCAATGCCGGTGGAGGCCAGCGCACGGGTGCGGGCGGCAATACGGGTGGAGGCCAGCGCACAGGAGCAGGCACGGGCCCTTCCAGACCGGGAGGCAGTGGGCCATCTCGCTCAGGTGGTGGTCATCGTCCTGGAGGCGGCTCAGGGCCAAATCGCCCAGGTGGCGGCCCATCGCGTGGCGGTCCTCAGCGCAATTCTGCCCCAGCCCAGCGTCGCCCTGAACCACCCAAAGAAGAGGTCAAGGAGAAGGAAGAAGCTATTGAACTCGAAGGTGTCATCACCGCCGTGCTGGCAGGTACTATGTTCCGTGTGAAGCTGAAGAATGGCCACCAAGTTCTGGCCCATATTTCGGGTAAGATGCGGAAGAAATTCATCCGTCTCGTTATTGGTGACGGAGTGAAACTAGAGATGTCCCCATACGACATGGATAAAGCTCGCATCGTATATCGCCTCTGAGGTGTGAAGAACTGTTCAGATGGCAAAAGACATTGTTTATTTCGACCTCGAAACTCGACGCACGGCCAATGACGTGGGCGGTTGGGGAAACAAGCACATGATGGGCATTTCCATCGCGGTGACTTATAGTACGAAGTCACAAGAGTACCT
>JBIKYV010000016.1:0-38198 GCA_044355075.1 Prosthecobacter sp. | reverse complement strand
CATATAGCCTTGCCTGCTTATTGAGAGTTAGAGTACCATTACCAGTGCCGAAACTCACTGAACCAGATTCATTAATACCGCCAAGATAAGTAGTATTACCAGAAGCCAAGCTCCAGCTGCTCATGTTAAACTGCTGACCAGAAACGCCATTTACTCCAGGCTGGCCGAGGAAAAGAGCCGTATTGCCGCCACCACCAATGGTAAATCCATGTTGGCTAGAGTTTCCGTTAGCCGTAATATCAGCATTAGAATTTCCTCCATTAATTCGACTTATCGTGGAGTTCGTCCAAAATCCAGTTCCATCATTACCTGATCGGGTAGGGTCGTAAGACACATACAAAATGCCGGAATCTAAGGTGAGGCGTCCAGCAGCATTGGTTTGGCGCTCCATGGTTACATTCAACTGCTCATCGCCAGTAATCGTAAATCTAAATAATTCATTCTGATTACTCCGTAAGGTTGGCACATTGCTGTTTGGCAAAGATGAAACAAGCCCCTGAACGGGAATAGCATTACCCTGAGAATCAAGTTTATCGCCAAGCTGACCACGCAGAATCATAAAACCACTTGAAGATCCAGCAGTGCTCAAAATTCGCGAGCTTGTTGCGACTACATCACTCGTGATTGCCGTCGAGCCTCCTGCGATATTACCATCAACGATCAGCAACGAATTAGCTCCAACATTCATCAAAGGCGTGAACAACGCTTGACCAGCAACGTCCACATTATCGACTGTGATGTTACCATAAAGATAAGTGGTATCACCTGATGCATTCATGATGGTCTGACTGCCAGTCAGAGGACCAACAACAATATCTTTTCTTGAATTAGGCGCGCCTAAAACTATCCCATTGTTTGTGCTAATGGAACCATTCCCGCTAATGAAGATGTGATTACCAGCTCCCCCCATACCTAAAGAGGATCTACCATTGCGAACCAGCAAATTCCCTTCGCTGATTGAAGTAATTCCCGTATAGCTATTAAATCCGTCAAGCACGAGTTGCCCCAAACCAGTCTTCGTTAGGCCAGCACTTCCTTGAATGTCAGAACGTATCTGAAGATTACCCGTTTGAATGGTTCCGTCTGTAAAACGAATAACTGCATTTTGATTGCTAAGAATTGCCTCGCGACTTCCAAACAATAGAGATCCACCAGTAATCAAAACATCAGTAGCCTGTCCAGTGCCACCCGTTGTGCTGTTGCCTACAGCGAGGAAAGCGCTGCTGATCATACCCGAAGTCACAGTCAATCGACCGTCTACAATCAGTGTTTGATTGAATGGCGTGCTATAGCTTGTCAGCGTGGTACCGCTGTTCATTGCACCAGTGATCCCAATGTTATCCGCCAAGCTGTCGGCAACAGGCCCAAATCTTAACGCATTGATCATCATGTCCTGACGAACTATCGCAGAGGCTGATGTTAGATTGATGTTCATACCAACACCTGACGCACCATCAAGAATGCCATCGACAGGAGTATAGTATTCTGAGTCATCCAAAGGACGTAAGTAGCCACCATCCAAAGTCATGAAGTGGCTTCCTGTGATTAGCTGCAGGTTCCTACCCTGAACGTGCAAATCTGAAACAGATGCATTATTGTAGCCTAAATCCCTCAAATCTTCGAGATAAGCATGAGGCATAATGCCTCCAAAAATACCCGCTACAATCGCGCGATTGGTTGCTGTTGTTGCTGAACCATATTGAGCAATTCCACTCGAATCCAACAGTCGAATTCTGACGCTATCTTTATCAAGAGCAGGTTCAGAACTCCCAAAAGTGGATGTTGAATCAAGATTTCTGATGCGCAAAACTGCACCCTGATTGCGATCCAACTTTCCAATCGTCAAGGTCATCGCCTGATTAGCCCCATCCAATGGCCATAGGTCAATGAAGTTTGTGCTGGAAGCAATCCGGACTGATGTCCCTGAATTGGTCGCGATAGATTCAGAATTGGGCAATGTGCCTCCATGAATTCTCAGCCAGCCGTTGTTAAAGTTAAATGCACTCGCGTTGTTGACTCTGTCATCGTTGTTTCCACCAGCCACTCCTGAAGTCAGATCAAGTCGGCTTGTGTTATCCAGCGTGAGCATACCACGACGTTGAAGATTGATGGCTGAGGCTCCTGAGAGTCGAGCATTTTGCCCCGCTAGAGTGACCCCCCACTCCATCCATCCTTCAGCTTCGCCATAAGTTTGGTAATCGATCCCATTCACACTAACGGTGTTACTCTGCCAATCCACTGCAGCCGTTCCATGCCTTAAGATATTGAGTTCTCCCGTAAAGGTATTGTTGTTGGTGAGACGAAGCTCGCGTTCTCCTGTCTTCGTGAAACCTCCTGAGCCAACAATTTGACCTCCAACAATCATTTTATTTTGAATGCTTCCGGTCAAATTACCCTGCTCTGTAACGGTGACACCATTAACCGTTCCATCTATATGGAAGAAATTGCGATTGGCATCTCCTGTTAGCGTGATCAATCCATCCAAATAGGTTCTTGGATTGGGTAGCGTGTCGCTCGCCATATCAATGTAGTTTGCACCACCTCCACTCAAATCAGTCGCAGTGCCCCTGGCAAGATCACCTCGCATCGCGATGGCAACCGTATGACGAACATTTAAATTTCGGTAGAAGTTAAGACGAGCACCCACATTCGGGCCAAGGCCACTCGCTAAATTGGTTTGATCAATGAGCGATGCCCCAGCATAAGCGATTTCAATACCGCCAGTCACATCCGTAGCGTTGATTCCCGCCCATTGGCCTGCAGAGGTAACAGGAGTGTCCATCTCCAACCTAAGTATACCTTCTTGAACCCTCACTCGATTCAAGGAAGAAGTAAACACAGGTTGATGTAACACAACACCTCCTGACTGCGTCCCTCCCCTAACATTTAAATCAAATCCGCCTCCCGCAATCGTCGGGAAAACGCGGGTAAAGTTACCATCCAAACTTGATCCTGTGTTCGAATTCGTGTCGTAACTCGAAAGATCTAGGCGTGACGAATTTGCGAAGCCCCCACCACTCAAAGTGGCATTCGCAGATAGCAGCAAATGAGAAAAAGTTCCGGTCCCTGTCGAATTTCTTAGAGAAGCTGTTCCATTGATACCCTCACCAGCAACCTCAATAAACTTACGGAAAGGGTCAGGATCATCCGTGAAGGAGGTTGCTTGGCCTCTGAGATCTAGTGTCGCGCCAGAAGCAATCGTAACCCGATTATTAAATCCTGAGGCCCCTAAAGCCCTGGCATTACCTAGGCGAGTCTCGCCAGCATTCAGTAAGATTTGCCCAACAAGCGATGCCTCAGCATTAGCACTCGTGGCCCCTTCCGTTACATTCGTGAAGTTGTTAGCACTGATCGTAAGTAGCCCATCTCCTGTTTTGGTGAATCCGTTATTCGAAACAATCAAACCTGATAGGGTTAAGCCTGCATTAGCTGGCAGATTGAATGTAACACCAGCAGAGCTTGTGTTATTTAGAGTTAAACGACCACTCAATGTAGCACCCGTAGCAGCAGGCAACAAGGAGATCGCACTCCCCTGGTTCATGGTGATGAGTTCACCGATGCTTACGCTAGAATTAATCTGCATCGCAGTCCCGGAAGAAATGAAGGTTCTTCCACGAAGGTTTCCAAGAGCGTTGTTGTTGGCGACTTGAAGAGTGCCACCATTGACAAAAATTTCACCATAGAAGTTACCGTTATCTGAACCAAGCAGTACCGGCTTTACGTTTCCTGTGGCCAGAGTGATCACTCCCCCACCCTGGATGACGCCCAGCGTCTGCAGCGCCGTATCGCTGGAAAGGAAGGTTAGTGCAGAGCCTTCGCTCATGTTCACTGCTAGTGCAGAGTTCGCTCCTAAGGTGGCTGCCGTAGCAGCGTTTGGAGCCGAAGCTGTGCCGCCCACCTGCAACTCCCCTTGATTGATATTGATTGCACCAGTCTGAGTGTTGATTGCATTGAGGAAAACCTTGCCCAAACCGGACTTGGTAATCTGTTGTGCAGCAGTGTTATCAGCAATCACAGAGTTAATCTGTAGCGCTCCTTGTGTGTTATGCTGGTGTAGAATAACTGCCTCCAATCCTGCTGTAACTGCACTGTTTTGCAGTGTGCCCCCCGTAATGATAATGTTGTTGGTACCGACATTTGGAGTCACTAGGATACCCGATGATTCCAAAGACAGGGTTCCTGTGAGGTTAAGAGTGGAAGCCAGCGGTGTATTGAAGCGCAGGGTACCCGTAGTCGCAGCACCTGTAGACACAGAAGCCTGAGTGATATCTGTGTTGAAGCCGGGCGAAAAGGAGTTTGCCGCATATGCATTCAGAGCGACGATGCTTATATCACTACCAGAGGAGGATGTGCTAGCCCAACTCGTCCTTCCAACTGTTGCATAGGCGCCGGTGACTGAGCCCACTGCGCCTCCCGTTGTGCTGAGTATACCTCCCGATCCGTTGTAATTGTTTGTGGTGGCAATATCATTCGCTTCAAAATCAATCGTCGCTCCACTGCCAACGGCACGAGTTATATTCCCGAGGAGAATCCTTGATGAGCTGCCACCAGCCCAAACAATACCATTGGCTCCCTGAGCCAGGGTAAGACCATTGACTCGTTCTTGATGATTACCGCCTCTAAGGCGGATCACGCCACCTGTGGTTGCAAAAATGTTGGTCTGACCACTCACGTTATCATCGACACCTGGCAAGGTCAGGGCACCAGAGCTACCAAGCGTCAAAGTCGCCAAATCTGAAATCTTCGAGTTATTCTGGGAAGTGTAATCCAATTCTAGCACACCACCACGCACAAGAACGCCACCGGTCCAGTCTGTAGCATTCACACCGGAAAGCACCAAGGTTCCGGCACCCGCCTTGAGCAAAGCACCAGCACCAGTGATCGCAGAAGTGCTATTGTTGATGTTTAAGGACGCACCTGTATCCACTGCAAGACGAATATTGGCACTCAGAGTAAGAGAACCAGACATCGTGTTGTTACCACTTCTGACGATGATTCCAGCATCTGCCGTGGAATTGGTCAGGCTGTTGGCGATGGAAATCCCTGTTCCACCGCGGATTTCTAAACCAACCCCGCCGCCACCATTGATAGTGACTGGCCCACTACCAAGCGCTCCGCCTGTAGTGACGGCAAGAGTGCCTCCGGTAATGGAAGTGCCACCGGAATAGCTGTTGGCGTTATTGCTCAAAATCCAAAGCCCGGCTTCGATCTTCGAAACACTGGTCACATCTGCACCATTATTACCAATCTGTGGTGCGAAAAGGTTGTCTGCGATCGTGGCTCCACGCAGCACCAAGGTGCGTGAGCCAGCCCCTGAAAAGCCAATGGCACCAGCATTCGTAAATTCGATCTTAGGCGCACTCGTATTGCCAATCACAGATCCATCTGCCCAGAGGTTGGCAGCACTAGAGCCTGCCCCGATGGAGAAAAGCCTGTCCGTACTCTGATCTCTGAAACCAAGCCAGCGGAGACCACCACCTCCTGATCCCGTATTAATGATCAAATTCGACGCTGCATTGCCACTTGATCCAATACCGCTTCGTTGGCCGCCATTAGCTAAATAGTAAACATCAAGCCTGTTCGCCACAAAATTGGTTCCGTTCGTTAGAATACTCGTCACACCAGAATAATTATTCCTATTTGTGAGGGTTGAAACACGAGCATTCGTATCGTTATTGGTCCTTGTCAGCCCACCAGCACCTTCAATAATTCCAGAATAAGTTTGGCTCGCATTCGACATGGTTAGGGTCGATCCTGGATCAAGAATGACTGATGTTCCTATCTGTCCAGATAGGCCGCCAATCGTCTCACTACTTCTTAATCTAAAAGTAGCGGAGCCCACCGAAGACCCATCTGAACCTGCATTAGCCAAATTAACCGTAGCAGAGTCTCCGATAGCCGAGCCACCGGCAAACTCTAGAGTACCACGGTTAATGGTTACCGTGCCTGACATTGTGTTGTTAGTGTTATTCAATGTCCACTTACCAACACCATCTTTCTGTATGCCAACGACGGCTCCACCTGAGCCATTAGAAATCGAGCCATTGATGATGTTTTCACCAGTGTTAGCGCCGTCCAAAATCCAGGAGCGATTACCTGTTGCACCCGAGGTTAGCGCTCCATTGATCACAATTGTTTTGACGCCATTGTTAATGATTCTGCCATTTCCTGGGTTGGTGGTGCTGTTGAAGCTCTGCGTGAAACTAATATTACTACCCAAGGTGAGCACACCGGCACTTGGGTCATTAAAGATAATACTTCCTGTGGAGGTTAGTCCGCCACCTGCGCCAATGTTGTCCGTTTGGCCATTACTGATATTGTAGCGGCCGCGACCATTAAAGTCATTCGTGCCTAAATCAATGATCCTAGTGGCATTCATATTCCCCATGATGCCAGTGGTGCCGGTTCCTGAACCAAGGTTGCCAGCAAGAGTCAAGGAACCAACATTGATTGTGATATTACCGCTGAAATTATTATTAACATTGGAGAGTGTCCAGCTACCCGAACCATAAATGTCGTTGTCTGTAACTTTGGGGTTAATGATCAAAGATAGTGTCGAAAGCCCCTGATCGATCATCCCACGAATTTCATTACCAATAGTCTGACCATGAAGCATCAGTGTTTTATCGGCGAGGTTTTTAACCGTAATTTTGCCATTCCCAGCACCTAAACTTGTTGAATCGGTGCCTAGAACCATAGGAGCAATTGCATTCGAACCTATTCTTACCGTTGCAGCGATCGGCTGCCCCCCACCTGTTTGAACTTCTTCAAAAGAAAACTCCTGAAGCGCTTCGACAGCACCCAGTGTATTCACATTGAGAGTAATGGTATTCTGGCCTGTATTAATACCAGTAATGCGAGCGCCGGCGGGGATGTTAGGACCACTCACCGCCATGTTTAAGCTAAGTCGCCCAACATCATCCAAACTGAGGATATTCGTGGGACCAGAGATTGCAGTCGTGAGTGTAGCTACATCCTGCGCACCAGTGTTTGCCAAGTTGAAGTCACGAGTAATAACATGCGGATCACGATATCGACTCGAGTATTCCAGTCTTACCTCTTGAGGGGCGTCATTGAGTGATCCACCAATTCCAAGCGTCAGCGTTGGCGATAGACCTAAACCACTTCGCAGGTCCAGGTCTTTGACACGAATTGTTACAGTTTGATCATTACTACCTATGATAGGTTCTGAGCTGATCGACGATTCGCCAAACAAACCATACCAAGCTGCACCTGATGCAGTCGTGTTGAAATGAACAACACCATCACCCGAGAAGCCACCATTGATGATATGATTGGTATTATCATCAAGAGTCAAGCGAACCCCCGTGGGGATATTAACATCAGATCCTGTCTGGCTTCGAATCTGCCCGACAGTTTCATTCTGCGCAAAACGGAGCGTTGCACCTCGCATTACATAGAGACTTGCATCGTTATTGATGCCATCAGAGGCAAGAGTAGTGTTGGCAGCATCCGGGTCAGAGTTGCTTGTATGATTGATGACAAGCGTTCCGCTCTGAATGTAAACCTGTGTTAGGCGATTCGTGCCCGATGCATTGGCAAAGTTATTATATCCCAAGAGGGTGGTAGTACCGGCATTTCTAAACACGACGTTATTCGTTGTGTTATCACCATTGCTAATATTGTTAATTCTGCCTGAAATGGTGTTATTTGAGCTTCCAGCAAACTCCAGCACCGTGTTATTCAACAATCTGAAGACCATACGATTGTTAGCACCTGAACTGATCGCACCAGCAATCGTCAAAACACCACCTGATTCAGATTGGAGCACCGCCCGTTCAGCGCCTGTATGAACCCCAGCCGTTAATGTACCATTAATGGTCATACCACCTAACCCATGACGTATCAATAAAGACTCCCTTGCCGAACTTCCATCAGTCCATGGATTGATCGTTATATTGTTGTTTAGAACGGTGTTTCCTAGTGCTTGATAGCGCAACACGGTTTGTCCTGCTGTAGAAGCTTGAACGATGATAGGACCAGAACCCAAACGCCCAGTGTAACTTTCAGCTCCAACTCTAACATCAGCGTTTTGATTCATGGTGTTTTGGTTGCCACCAATCAAGGTTCTTCCTGAATAAGTATTATTACCGGTCACATGAATCACGTTCCTAAAAAGTGATAAATCACCTATGCCTGAAATGGAGTTTGCAATCGCATAGTGAGCGTCACTCATGTTGTAAGTTAAGCTACGGTTACTGATCACACTGCCACGGCCAAGACTTCCAACACCTCCAGATGTAGGACTAAGACCAGAGCCCGGAGATCCACCAACGAAGAGATTTGATGAGGCGGTAAATACTCCCATCATATTATTAGTGGACGTGAATTGCATATTGCCGACTCCACTCGCGGTTAGAGACGCGCCGGGTTGCGCTACAATCGGAGCAGCGAACACCAAATTCCCGCCTTCGATGTTCGACACTAGCGTACTATTTAAACCAATAAGCAGCGGGGCTCTCAATATAGCTCCAGCCCCCACAGATCTGATTGTTCCACCTCTTAGGAAAATGGTTTCTATAGTGTTAAAACCTGTACCCCCTAATCCTAGCGTTCCCGCTGGCGCGACTGAGGTTAAACCAGCAGTAGCTCCTAGTGCTGTGCCGCCTGTCTGTGTGGATCCATTGACAATAACTTCACCACTCACGATGTAAGCACCACCTAAATAAGTGCTATTGACTCCTGAAAGGCGTTCGGTGCCACCGGTATCCACACGCAACGCCCCAACACCAGACATATCGTTGTATGTGTAAGCCACCGTCGAAAATCCGCGCTTAATACTTAGCCAGCCGTTATTCAAAATTGAACCCGCACCTTCAGTCCCACCGCCTAAACTACCCAGAGCCAAGGAACCGTCCCCAATCTGCAAAACACCTTCTAGAATATGGGTCGATCCACTGTATTGATTATCATTCACCAAGATAACTTTGCCTCTTCCAGTCTTGGTAAGACTGAGATTTCCAGAGGCTAATCCAGAGCCGGGATTGTTCACCAGCGTTGTCTCAAAAATCAAATTACCTCGTGTGTTATGCTGATGAACAATTAGTTCGTTAGAGACATAAGCACCACTACCCCCTGAAAGACCTAGCTGACCACTGAACAGAATGTCCGTAGCACCTACATTACGCGTAACCAAAATACCTCCAGAATCTAAAACACGAGTATCCGTTGGAGAACCATCCATTCTTACATCAATCTGCGTTGCCTGAGGTCGATTAAAACGCAGTGAACCGGTGTTTTGAGTGAAATCAAAACTACCCCAAACATCCGTATTTGCGCCAATGAGTGGTGGTGATGGTGAATCACCACTTTCAGTGACACCAACTTTCTTATAAGATTCGTCGGTATCTAACAAACCAGAGATCATCGTAGTGTCTCCATCCAAACTACCCACGGCCCATGTCTGAATCGCCGCTCCATTCCCGTAAGTCGCGAACCCTCCCAAAATTCCCATCCCAATGACTTCATCATTAATCATGGTTGTCGCAGCCGTTGCTCCATGGATTTGAAGAACACTACCTGGCTCTAGAGTGCTAAAATTTGGCCCGCGCGTGATTGCCCCAAAGTTTATTCTGCCACCCATACTGCCCAGAGCACCAACAGTCGTCAGACCGGCACCAAGGAAGGTTGCATTGATTTGTTCTACTTCATTTGCAGCTGTGCCCCCGACCAATAAAACTCTGCCGCCTGCCAAACGCAAATTACCTGGAATAAGATTATTAACACCAGCTCCATTGTAATTGAGCGTTAGCTCTGAAATGCCACTCACGGTTGTAAGGCCTGAAAATCCTTGATTGGATGTGATCTGAAGTCTTGCAGCTTGGGTTAAAGTCAGTCCGCCTGTACCCGTTGAAGATCCACTCCAAATAGCATTGGAAGCATTTCCTTGAGGTGCTGAGGTTAAGGTCATGACAGGCAAAGGAATGCCAACCTGTTCAAAACTTAAAGTTCCTGCTCCGCTCAAGCTACCAATGGTATCTGGACGACGCAGTCGTAGTTGTGCTCCTGAACTCACATTCACGTGAACGCTATCGCCTAGTACGCCTGTCGTGTTATTTAATATGAGCAATCCTCCCGATACGTTGACGTTTCCTCGCTGAGTTACATTGCTGTCAGTCAGCGTGCTAGACGTATCCGCCCTCAACTCCCAACCTGAAGAATGGGTCGACAACACGTTCATCGTTCCGAGCCCAACGAGAGCACCATCAAAGAAGTCATTGAAGACCGTGGGCTGAGTGTTGTTGATGTTTATTACCCCACCATTGAAATTAAAAAATTTACTCCCATTGAGTTCTTGTGAAGCAAGCCCGCGAACTGTCTGCGTCGATCCATTCAAATTAAAAATAGAATTCGCATTCGTCACACCAGTCGTTCCTGCAAACAAACGAATCTCAGTCGAACTTGGCAGAACGCCATAACCAGCTGTGACAAGAGAAGTACCAACACCTTCGGTGCTTCCGAAGGCACCGATCGAAAAGGTGCTGGTCGTGTTGCTGGTAGAAGGCTGAGGTCTTACAATCGTTCTTCCTGCGTAAGTATTAACTCCACGCAGTTCAAGAATATGTGCACCTCGCTTATCAATACCTCCTGCCCCAGTTATTGCCCCGCTGAAAATCGAAACAAAACTTGGAGTATTGTTTGTCAAAATAAGCCCATTGGACCCAAGATCCAGAATGCCAGCACCTCCATTCAGATAGTTTCCGGCAGCAGCACCACCTACACCATTCAGAAATGACTTTGTTCCATTGCTTCCTCCTCCAGTAATCGTAGATATATTTTCCGCGACAGCACCAGAAAGACGAAATTCAAAGCGACCATTTGATGCATTAGACATTAAAACGTTAGCGGAACTGTCCACCCCCTCGCTTCCGCCTACTGTAAAAGTTCCACGATCGACATAAAGGGTTCCAGCGAATGACTGACTGTCATTGTTTGTCCATGTGAATTGACCTGACCCTTCCTTCATCAACCAGTTGCCAGACGTTGCGCCACGTATTCTTCCCGAGTAACTTGTCGATAGATTATTTCCACCCATAGCAAGTACACCCTCGCTGCGGATTGATCCTATATTAACGGTAGCAATACCTGGATTTAGAACGGTTCCATCCCCCAAGTGACCACCTGAAAGTGCACCAATCCTTTCAAAGGCAGATAGATTGTATCCACTGACGGCAAGTGTTAGGGTTGGATTATTAGTTGTACCTAACTGAATAGTGGCCGCGTCACCGATCGTTCCCTGAATAACGTTTCGACCTGAAACGTTGTAACCACCAGCAATCACATTGCCATCTTCAACTGTAAGCATTCCTGAATGACTTCCAGCGACCCCTAACAAAGCATTGCCAGCACCTTGTTTTTTCCAATTTCCGAAGCCATCTATCTTACCCAAGATTTGATCAACCGATGTAAAGGTAAAATTCTTCTGACCTGCGTTGGTGCCATCTGGGCTAGAGCTCAAGAGCACTTGGTTGTGATTCAAAATCTGAGCGATATAAGTTCCTGGCCGAAGATCTGAATTACCATCTGAAGAAGCCACAAGCATACCTGCGCGCAGGTTTTGGGTTCCACCGGGTAAATACATGACCGAAGTCGTAAAATTGTAGGTTGCATTAGCAGTCACACTGCTTGCCGCATGGCTGGTCGTTAATGTAGATCCCGCAGCTAACTCAATCGTGCTATTCACCCCTGAACTTATCCGCCCGATACTTGTAGAGCTATTCACCACAAGCGAACTATCACGGCCTGTTACCGCCAAATCAGGAGATGCGGTGAAGGTGTCTCCTCCCTGGCGATTTAGAATCACTTGCCCCTCCAGAATATTCATAACGCCAGTAAAGGAACTCTGACCTCCTAAAATCAGAGATCCTGAACCGAGCTTGTTCAAAACTGAATTGGTTCCATTGATTGCGCCGTTGAAATCTGTGCTAGTTCCATCTGCACCGAAGGTAAGAGAACCACCATTACCTAACAGGAGATCCCCCCCTTGATCGCCACCTCCTTGCAGTGAGCCAACTACTTCGCGGCGTCCGGAAAGATTGATCAAAGCGCCCGATGTGTTTGCGAGGATTAGTGGCGCACGCACATTTAGCAATGGGGTTGATACACTTGGACTTAAAACAAGCGCCCCTGAATTAATGCTCAGAGCACCATTGTAATTGGCATTACCTGCCAAAGTAACAGTTCCTGTATTCTCCATGGTCAAATTCAGAACCCCGGTAGAACTCGCATCAAAACCAATAGTGCCAGACAAGGTAGTGTCATTGGACATCTTGAGCACTAGATCCGTGTTTACTGCGCTGGAAGTAATCGCCAATCTCGTTCCAGAGGCGAGTTCTAATCCCATCAAATCATATCGGCTACCACCGGGGATTTGAACAGTGCCAGCAGCTATATCAAGAGTTCCCGTGAAACTGCCCAACCCACCTGTTAGCAGCAGAGTTGAACCAACTCTGTTTTGAACGATTCGTGTAACATTCGCGCCAATACCAGAACTGATCGTTGTAGTCGCTGCCCCAGTGCCGACGTTTCGGATTTGTCCTGTGGGATTTAGAATAGGAGCAGCAACGTTAATTGCCTGTGTGTTTGATCCTGAAAGAACAAAATCTCCAACATTGATGATGTTACCCGAAAGAGTAAGCGGTCCCGACCCTGCATTATTAAAGGTCAAAGATCCCGTATTGCGGTAAGTGCCGCTCATCGTTACACTAGAACCCGTCATCGTCAGATTAGCAGAAAGGTTGCCTAGAAGGTGGCCCGTGCTTGTCGCTAGAGCAGTCGAAGTAAGCGTAACGGGTACGGCACTCGTGTTGGTAATCACACCAGGTCCATTCAGAGTTAACTGAGCTATAGTTTGATTGCGCCCATTCAGATCCAGTGAGCCTGCAGATACGGTTAAATTAGTCGCATTTGGCAGGTTACCCGTAGCCCCTAATCGAACGGCACCTGCACCACTGAATGTTGTTGATCCCGTATAAGTGGCGGAGCCATTGATGGTTAATGTGCCCGTGCCGCTGTAAGTGAAATTAGTGCCTGCCACCGTCGAGATGATGCCATCTGTGATATTTACGTTACCGCTGCCAGCAATGCTAGTTGTGCCCGCAGATCCAGCTGTAGCTAGATTCAGAGTGCCGATGTTCAGAGCAGAACTTGCCCCCTGAACGCGATTCACCGTCAAAGTGAATCCAGCAGAGTTAACGTTTAATCTCGGCAGAGTCAGTTGACCTGCACCTGTTGGCTCACCGAGCATACTAATGGTACGGCTAGCATCCATGATTGCTGTCGCGCTTGGATTTAACGCCAGATTGGCACTCGCACCGAACGTCATGTTTCCACTCAGATTCAGCGTATTCACATTGGCAAGGGTCATCGGCGAACCACTTGTGTTATCAATCGTGCCACCCGATAAGGTGAGAGCTCCAGAGCCAAGAGCTGAAGAATGATTCAGGTTGAGAACGCCACCGCTGACGGTCGTGCCACCTGTATAGGTATTTGTACCACCAAGTGTCAGAATGCCGGATGTAACCGTCAAAGCTAGATTGTTCTGATTTGCACCTGTTCCACCCATCGTTCCATTGAAGACACTAGGGATTCCAATGGTTCCTGTGTAAGTCAGTGTAGAGTTAGCGGTGTTTCCTCCAACGACTGCATTTGCAGTAGCTGAGCCGGAAGTAAGAAGCCCTGCAATCGTTTGGTTCCGAGGGTTGGTAGAATCACCCAGAACCAAACTCCCGGAAGTTGCAGCGTTTCCTAGCACCACGATACCGCTTGCTGGCAAGGCTCCACCTGTGCCAAGTTGTACACTGCCCTGGTGAATTCGAGTGAATCCACCCGTGTAAGTGTTCGCTCCTAGAAGGAGCAATGTGCCTTCACCAGTTTTGGTTAAATTCCCTGTGCCAGTTGTACTGCTGGAGACAACACCACGAACCGTGAGTGTGTTGCCTGTAGTTACATCCATTGTACCTCCACCCGGGCCAAGGACAATTGGCCTTGAATTTACTCCAGAGTTATCCAGGGAGAAGGTGCTATTGGCACGCAAAGTCCCACTGTTCAAATTGACCGCTGCACCGGTTGCTGGGGCTCCAAGTGCATTATTCAAGGATACCCCCAATGTTGCGCCACCTGTCACATAAGTAACTCCAGTATAGGGGTTGATTCCCGTTAAGTTGACTGTTCCAGGACCACCGACCGTGACAACCGATGTGCCATTTCCATTGGCAATAGGTGCCGAGATGGTGAGTGCTCCAGCACCGTAGTTTTGAATGATAAGGTCTGAATTGGTAGCGGTTCCACTACGCAGAGCGTTTGTTGCCGTTCCAGAGATGGTATAATCATTGGCTCCTACGAAAAGAAGTCCACCCGAAGTGATCTGCATTGTATTCGTGCCGAGTGACAGGCTTTGACCAGCAGCGGTCGTATTGATTTTCACAGAATTAGGAGTGGCAGTAGCTGTCAGGGTCTGGCTACCTGTAACAGTGTAGTTGGTGGTGGTGCCTGTAGTCGTGCCGGTGAAAGCTGTTTGACCTGTCAGCGCAACGATGTTGGAGCCACTTTTCGTCGCAAACTCAGTCACCCCACCCGTGGTAATTGTGATAGAGCCTCTTGAGCCCAACAAGCCCCCCGTGCTTACCGCCTGAGCTGTGGCAACATTGACACCGACACCACTCAAATTGATGTTCAATAGGCCATGGTTATTTGTGTTAACCAACGTCGATCCTAGCGTAAGAGTTGTCGTACCGCTCGATCCTCCAATCACAGAAAGAGTGGAACCGCCTGCGTTCATGGTGACGTTTCCAAGAGTCTGATTACTGCCAGCTGCCGCTGCTCTCAGTGTGAAATTTCCCCCGGCAAAAGTCGGTGCTGTCGAGGATGACAAGGTGGCGGTTCCCGCACTTGCATTTAACTCCACGTTACCTGCACTGAAAACGCTGGCACCCGTGTAAGTGCTGGCACCAGTTAGAAGAGTCGTACCGGTATTCGCAAAATTGATTCCTGCGGCAGTGACAGTAGGCACGATGCCGTTAGCTATCGTTAGGTTGCTATTCCCAGCCAGGATGGTTGTTCCAGCACCTCCAGAACCTTGAATATTGAATGTGCCCAAAGCCATGGTTGAATTCGATCCAGGCAGAGCATTCACGGTCAATGTTTGTGAAGCCGCATTCGAATTGTAGGTGCCAAAACGCAGAACACTGCCGTTGTTGCCTACTAGTGTAATGATACGACCAGCTGTGGTCGTTGCAGTACCGGTGCCGAAATTGAGGCTATTTGCGCCGCCGAAGGAAAAGTTACCATTGATGGTGACCGCATTGTTATTGCTTAAGGTTACAGCGGCGCCGCTGGTGTTGTCGATGATGCCACTGGCAATTGTCAATGTGCCGGTGCCTAAGGCTGTGTTGCTATTGATGTTCAGACGGCCTTGAGTCAGCGTCGTCCCTCCCGTGTAGGTATTGTTACCGCTTAAGTTGAGTGTGCCATTTCCATTCGAAGTAATCGCTAGGGTGCCAACAGCTCCGTTGCGTATCGTTCCACTGAACACTGAGGTTGATCCTGCGCCAGGTGTGATTGTTACCGTAGAAGCGGTGCTAGCGTTGTTGTTCTGGAGAATGTTCGATCCACCTCCTGAGAGGCTCATTAGAGTAATGGACTGACCATTGGTGTTCAGAATGCTCGATCCATTCATGACCACTCTTGCTGTCGCTGCCGTACCGAGAGAGGTTTGGTTGCCAATCTGCACGGTGCCTGCATTGATCTGAGTCAGGCCACCATAGGTATTCCCAGCGTTAAGGTTGAGGATACCGTTCGAATTCATCGTCAATCCGCCCCCACCCGAGATAGATCCTGTCACCGTTCCAATAACTGAAGTTGCTCCTACATTGCCATTGTATGTGATGTTATGACCAGAATTACTTACGCTGCCTGCAAAGTTGATCTGAGCCCCAGTTGGCATTTCAAGAGTTAGAGGCCCCGTGAGTGTGGCTGTACTGAATGAGACAATCGCATTGCCGCTGTTGACGTTTGAACCACGGACCGCATTGATCGTCGTTGGCCCGAAGGTATTGAGTCCTCCCAGGTTGTTAGTGACCCCAGCTCCAGCAGTTGCACGATCGGCAACCAAAGAAGCTCCACCAAAAACGTTCACAACATGAGCATTGACGCTGTTATCCGTCGCTAGCCTTAGTGTCGAACCGTTGAACAGACCAATGGCTGTGGCGGCAGTTCCCATGCCAGCGGTGTTTGCTAGCACCACGGTTCCTTGATTGACAGCCAAAGTACCACTACTGCGACTGCTAGAACCAGTAAGCGATAAGGTGCCAGCACCATTTTTGGCAAAGCTGAAGTTTCCAGTCAAAGCCCCAATGTTGAGCTGCGCACCCGTTCCTACATCGAAAGCAGCCCCATTCATTGTTAAAGTTGTGCTGCCAAAGGCGACGCCAGCTATCCCGCTAGAAACATTGCTGCCTGCCGAAAGTGCAAGTCTTTGTCCGCTCAAACTCAAATTACCCAAACTATGACTAACCCCTACTCCACTCGTAACTCGATCAGAAACTAAATTTGAGCTTCCTAATACAGTCACGGAGGAAGCTAAGGACAATGCCGTATCAGAGGCCAAGCGCAGCGCTCCCCCACGAAGCGTCAATGCGCCAGAGCCAAGTGCTGTGGCTGAGCGCACATCCAGAGACCCATTCAATAAGGAAACTCCTGCGGTCAGGCCAGTATTTGCGCCCGATAGAACCAAAGTGCCGAGTCCGCTCTTCGCAAAGTTTACCGATGACGACAGATTAGAATTGATGGTGGCATTGACACCACCTTCAACATTAATGGCACCAGCAGAGAGAGCCAAATTCCCTGAGTTTAAGGTGTAGTTTTGTTGAAACCTCAAATCCCTAGCCTGTTGGTTGCCAAGTGTGAGCGTCGAAGGATTAGTAAGACTGCCAGGATTGGGCACAGGTGCCCCGAAGACGACAGAATCTTGGGTTGTAGGGATTCCTAAATTCCAATTGAGCGCATTGTTCCAATCGAAATTGGTTCCGCTGCCCGCGGTCCAGCGAACAGTGGCAGCCTGAAGAGGCTGTGCTACCTGCCAGAGTCCCGTCTGCACAGTAAGTAAACATGTCACCCAGTGACGATGCCTGCGCAGGTGTTGGAGCAAGGGAGATGAACGCGTTTTCATGGCTGCAAAAGGTTGATTTTGAGACATTGGTCGAGACTAAGCGGTTAACGAAGACCCGGTTGGTTGAATTTTCTCTTTAAATTTTGGAGTATAATGACAAGGCCCCTGTTCAATGTAAATACATTTGATTTACATACAATTGAACACCTTAACCGAGCTTCGAGTGACAGAAAGTAGGGCTAAACTGAGTTCATAAATAGGTTCCTCGCCCTCATGAACATCACCAATATCACCCGCAGACATTTCTTCCAAGATTGCGCCGTCGGTACGGGTAAAGTGGCGCTGGCTTCGCTGCTGGCGGAATCGGTGTATGGAGCGTCGAAGAGCCCGAATATGACGACGGCCTCTCATTTTGAGCCAAAGGCGAAGGCAGTGATCCACATGTTCATGGCTGGAGCGCCATCGCAGCTCGAAATGTTCGATCACAAGCCTATGCTCACGAAGTATGAGGGCAAGCCGCTGCCATCTTCGGTGATCGGCGGGCAGCGTTATGCCTTCATTCGGTCGGACGCGGCGGTGCTGGGGCCGCGTTTCAAGTTTGCGAAGCATGGGCAGTGCGGCGCGGAGCTGTCCGAGGTGCTGCCGCATTTGGCAACCATCGTGGACGATATCGCCATCGTGAAGTCCTGCCGCACGACGCAGTTCAATCACGCCCCAGCGCAGATCTACATGAACACTGGCTTCTCACAGCCCGGCCGTCCCAGCATGGGCTCGTGGGTAACCTACGGCCTCGGCGCGGAGACGCGGGATCTGCCAAGTTTTGTCGTAATGAGCACCGGCGGCGGCATCAGCGGCGGCGCGGCGTGTTGGAGCAGCGGTTTCCTGCCGAGCGTCTATGCTGGCACCCGCTTCCGTAATACGGGCGATCCCATTTTAAATGTGAGCACGCCGGAAGGCATCGCACCGGGCACGCAAAAGGATACCATCGACCTCATTAACGCGCTCAACCAACGCCGACTCAAGCTTGATGGCGAGGGCGAAACGGCCACACGCATCGCGAACTATGAAATGGCCTACCGTCTGCAAAGCTCCGCGCCGGAGCTGATGGACCTGAGCAAGGAAGACGCAGCCACTCTAAAAATGTATGGCTGCGATCCGAAGGTGCCGTCCTTTGCCCGTGCCTGCCTACTCGCTCGGCGCATGGTCGAGCGCGGCGTGCGCTTCATCAACATCTACAACGAAGGCTGGGACGCGCATAGCAACGTCGAGGGCAACGTGCGCAACAACTGCAAGAACACCGATCAGGCAAGCGCCGCGCTCGTCAAAGACCTCAAGCAACGCGGCCTGCTCGATAGCACTCTCGTCGTGTGGGGCGGCGAATTCGGCCGCACGCCGATGGTTGAGGCCAGCGTCTCGCTCGGCCGCAGCATGGGCCGCGATCACCATCCGCAGGCCTTCACCATGTGGATGGCCGGCGGCGGCATCAAAGGCGGCATGACCCTCGGCGCGACGGACGAGATGGGATTCAACATCATTGAAGACGAAGTTCACGTGGCCGATATCCACGCGACCGTCCTTCATCAGCTTGGCATGGATCACGAAAGGCTTTCATTCCGCACTGCGGGTCTCGATTTCAAACTGACGGGCGTAGAACCGTGCAAGGTGATCAAGCAAATCGTGGCATAAGAGGGCTTTTCGAGAAGGCTAGCTCACTCGATTCTTAGAGAAGTTAGATTTAGCTGAAGCAAGAGAACAAAAAACTCATGCGTTTCCCCAGAGAGATGCCAGGAACCCACCACAACCGCCGCAGATTTCTGAACAACAGCCTCCTAGCTGTCGCGAGTCCCCTAGCCTTCCCGGCCATCACCCGAGCTAGGTCACCCAATTCCAGGCTAAACCTAGTCTTCATAGGCGTAGGAGGACGGGGCGCGTCAAATATCCAGAGCTTGGTAGGAGTCCCCTTGCTGCAGGCCAATGATGGGAAACAGGGTAAGGCACGTCTTGAGCCGACGGAAAACTTAGTAGCCATCTGCGATGTGAATGCACAGAACCTGGAGAAAGCAGGCTCTGTTTTCAAGGGCGCGAAAAAGTTTCGTGACTTTCGGAAGCTTTTCGAAAATCTCAAGGAATCTGAGTATGACGCAGTCGTCGTGAGCACAACGGAACACACCCACGCTTATGCCACTATGCCTGCCTTAAAATTGAAGAAGCCGGTCTATTGCGAGAAGCCACTCACGCGTGATGTGGCGGAGGCTAGGAGGATTACACAGGCGGCGGCAGCTGCGGGTGTAGCCACCCAGATGGGAACTCAGATTCATGGCATGCCGAATTATCGCAGGGTCGTGGAGCTAGTGCAGAGTGGAGTCATCGGCAAGGTCAGCGAAGTGCATGTCTGCGTCTCCCGAGCCTGGGGGCTGCAAAGCCGGGAAGAAGCGCAACGAAACCAGGACATTATTCACGTCACGGAGCGTCCAAAAGAGGAACAGACGCCGCCACCCTACCTGGACTGGGACTTATGGCTAGGCCCCGCCCCTTGGAGGCCTTATCATGAGGTTTATTTCCCGGGCCCCAAGTGGTACCGTTGGTGGGACTTTGGCAATGGAACGATGTCGGATCTTGGCAGCCACTGGAATGACCTACCCTTCTGGGCATTAAAACTGGATGCTCCTCTTGCCATTGAGGCATCGGGACCTGAACCCCATCCTGAAATCGCGCCGGCGAGCATGACGGCGACCTATGAATATGGCCCTAGGGCAGACATGCCCCCATGCCGTATCTACTGGCATCAGGGGACAAACAAACCAGAAATCTGGAAGAACGATCCCGTGATCAGCACTTGGAAAAATGGCGTGCTGTTCATCGGAGAAGATGGAATGCTGCTCTCAGACTATTCCCGGCACCTGCTCCTTCCAGAGGGGAAATTTCAGAACTTCCAACGACCCAAACCCTACATTGCCGACAGTATTGGCCAGCACGCCGAGTGGATTAACGCCATCAAGAACGGTACTCCTACTGGCAGCCCCTTCAGTTATGCTGGTCAGCTTAGCGAGGCAAACCATCTGGGAAACGTAGCCTTCAGAGCGGGCAAAAAGATCCTATGGGATGCTGCTGCCATGCGGATCACTAACGACATAGCTGCTAACCGATTCCTGAGCAGGGAACCGAGGCCCGGCTGGAGCCTTGAATGATGTTTCGATCTTGTTCACAGACTAAGAAGCTTCGGCGGCCGGAGCCTTTACATGAGCAAGAATGCTCTTGATCATATCATCCACTGACACCTGCTGAGCCTCCCCTTCAAAGTTCAAGATGATACGATGGCGCAATGCCACGTAAGCAATGGCTCGAATATCATCCGTACTCACCGCAGTCTGGCCGTTCACGGCCGCCAGCACACGGGCACCTCGGATCAAACTCTGGAGGCCGCGTGGGCTGCTACCGTAGGCCACGAAACGCTTCACTTCGGGCAATGCCTCCTTGTTCTCGGGGTGGGTGGCGAGGATCAGTTGAGAGGCATATCGAGCCACAGGGTCAGCCACAGGCATGGAGGAAAGCTCTTGCTGAAAACGAATCAAATCAGCACCAGACATAAGACTGCTGAGTTGAGGTTCGATAAACCCTGTCGTTCGACGGCTAATCTCTACGAGTGATTCGAGGTCAGGAAAGGGCACGTGAATCTTGAACATGAACCGATCGAGCTGAGCTTCTGGGAGAGGATAAGTTCCCTCCATTTCCATGGGGTTTTGAGTCGCCAATACAAAAAACGGATCCGGCAAAAGATGGCGTTCGCCGCCTGTCGTGATAGCACGCTCTTGCATGACCTCGAGAAGCGCTGCCTGAGTCTTGGGAGTCGCGCGATTGATCTCGTCCACTAAAAGTAGATTTTTGAACACAGGTCCCTTTTCAAAGAACATCACGCGGCGACCATGCTCATTTTCATTCACGATATGAGTGCCCAAAATATCCGCTGGCATGAGATCCGGAGTGCACTGCACCCGCCCAGGTTCGAGAGCGATCACCTGCGAAAGAGTGCGAACCAGGAATGTTTTACCAAGACCTGGCACGCCTTCGAGAAGCACGTGCCCACCTGCAAAGACAGCGATGAGCACATCGGTCAGCAGTTGATCATAGCCGACGATGGCTTTTTGGAGCTCACCTTTCAGCTGGCTAAACAGAGGGCGGAATTCTTTCATGCAACAGTATGGATATGCAGCGCGGCCGGAATGACAAACACCTAAACGACGGTAAGGAAAAACAGAGCTCTGGCTTGAAACACAGTCAGCATCACTGGATTATGGGTCATGAATCGCTCCACCACTCCCGTCGCTGTGCTAGGTCTTGGCATTATTGGCAGCCGAGTCGCCAGCCATCTTGATCGCGCAGGTCATCCGACAGTTCTCTGGAGCCGAACTGGGCGAATTGCCAGCACTTGCCAAAGCCCGCAAGAGGCCGCCGAAAAAGCTAAGACAATACAAATGTTTCTTCGTGATGACGCGGCCACACTCGATGCAATGCGATCTATGGCTCCGATCCTTAGCGCTGACCATATCGTGCTGAACCACGCGACCATCAGTAAGCAAGCCACCCTCGAAGTAGCCTCCATTTGCCACGAGCGAGGCGCAGCTTTTTTGGATGCTCCGTTTACGGGTAGCAAAATGGCCGCTGAGAATGCAAAACTCTGTTACTACATCGGGGGAGCAGGAGAAATCCTAGAGCGTGCGCGCCCGATATTAGAGGTAAGTTCAGCCAAAATTTTACACTTAGGAGCTATTGGAGATGCGATGGTGCTTAAAATTGCGACAAATCTAGTCACAAGTGTGACGGTGAAAGCCCTGTGCGAAGCCGCAGCCATTGCTTCCGCTGAAGGAGTCTCACTCCAAGCCCTAAAAACAGCCTTTGAATCTAATGCAAACTACAGCCCTCTGATTGGCATGAAGCTATCGGGTATCATAGAGGAAGATTTTTCACCGCATTTCTCTTTAGTTAACATGCTCAAGGATATCGATTTCGCTTTGGAGTTAGCTTCTCAGTCCAAAATCAAAGCCCCTGCCGCGACGTGCACAGCAGAGGCTCTGAGAAAAGGCTTGGAACAAAAACGAGGCGAAGAAGATTTCAGCGTGATAGCCAAAATCAACGAATGATATCTGTAGCTCGAGGCTCTAGTTGGAAGGAAATGGGCAGCGTATCTCCAGAGATTTTAGCCACATTTTCCGTCATCGTTGAATTGACCATTTCATCACCTTCAAAGTGGCGACTGAGCAGTAAAACTCCTTCGATTTCTAAGTCGTCTGAAGAATGATCGACTTCACGAATCAACTCACTCTGAACCGCAAGTTGAGGTTGCGCGGAAAGAGCTGCAGGAAGCGGATCAGCCGAAGCAATCATCGAGCCTGAGATTAAAGAACTGTCACCATCGGCTGTAACCCAAATGCCCCATGAAAAAATTGCCAAAACAGCAGTCGTCGCAGCTGCCATAGTCCATTTGGGGGAAACCATATTTTCCCAGAAAGTTACGCATCTTTCCCAAAGTAAACCTCTAGCCGATTGCCGTAGCAATTCAGAGCGCTGCCGCTCACGAAACCTCGCGACAAAATCCTCTACAAAGTCTTCACTCAGTGCCTCATACTTTTTCAGCCGAATGATACGCTGTAAGTTTTCAAAGTCGCTCATGTGTCCGATGGTTAAAAGTTGAATAGGTTTAGATAACGGGATCGAATCAGCAATTATTTGACCAAATCTTCCAGATAACTTTGAAGCAAACGATGTGCGTAAAAGAGCCTGGAACGCACAGTACCTTCCGAGACTCCCAGGATCTTAGCAATTTCATTGTGCTGAAGCCCCTGAATGTCGTAGAGCGTGACAACAGTGCGGTGCTCATCCGACAGACGGGCCATGGCGTCGTTCAATCTTTTTTGAAGTTCGTGGATATTAACCTCACGGACCGTATCTCGGTTAGCTGTAGTGATTTTGATGAAATCAGGGTCATTTTGAATACCACTGTCCACATCATCGAGACTGACCTTCGCGTAACGACCTCGCTTTTTTAAGAAGTTAAGGGTCATATTCACCGCTATCGAATAGATCCATGTGTAAAAGGAGGACTTACCCATGAACCGCTTCAGAGAGCGATACGCCTTAGCAAAAATCTCCTGAAGCAAGTCAGATGTGTCCTCACGATTGGAGGTCATGTTGTAAACCAACCCATAAAGCTTCGGGGTGTATTTTCTCACCAATTCATCAAAAGCCCGCGTGTCTCCGGCCTGGGCTCTTTCCACCAACACTCTGTCTTCCGACGCGCTGCTGTTGACGGGTAAATCGAGTAGGGCAGTCGCCTCCATGGTCGGGATGTATAATCAGTGTGAATACACAGAATCAATGAGGAGCAAACCACCTTCCTTTGTAACAAACAAGTTTTTCTTCATTCATTAGAATGTTATTTCTAAAAGGGTGTTTGTATCTCCAACACAAAAGGAGGCTAAAATGTCCATTTTTGAAATGAAGGAAATTTCACACATTTGTGTGACATAAAACTTATTTCGTAAGGCTTATTTTTTCACCGCGGCCTTCTTGGGAGAATTAGCCATCGGCACATGATTATGTTCAGCTTTCGAAACAACATCTGCTACATCAATCCCAAGGAACTTGGAAGCCTTGGCTGAGTCATCATGAAAGTGCTTGAGGACTTGTCGACAGAGTTCTTTTTCGACCCATGGCAAAAGATCAATGTCCGGCTGAGTCTGGGCCACGTTAATGAGGCTAGATAGAGCATCGCGCATCCTCATGACCGTGCTTGCAGGATTCGTAAATCGACTATTTGCGATACTTCCTAAAGGAATATCCGAAGGCAACAGCACATCTGAATTTGCCAGTGCGCAGGCACGCTGAATAGTATTTTCAAGTTCGCGTACGTTACCTGGCCAATCGTAGGCTTCGAGCAAGGCCAAAGCGTCATCCGTAAATCGCATGGTCGGTCCGCGGCGCCGATTCGACTGCCGGAGGAGGAAAAACTCAGCTAACAGCCTGACATCCTCTCGCCTTTGTCTCAGCGGCGGGATATGAATGCGCACGACATTTAAACGATAGAAAAGATCTTCACGAAAATTGCCTTTGGTGACTTCCGACTCTAGATCTTTGTTTGTCGCAGCCAAAATGCGCACATCGCATTTCAGGGTTTGGTTGCTACCCACACGGGAAAACTCACCTTCTTGGAGCACTCGCAAAAGCTTGCTTTGCACAGCAATCGGCATGTCACCGATTTCATCCAAGAATAATGTACCACCATCACACTGCTCAAACCGACCCACGCGCTGATTTACAGCACCGGTGAAACTGCCTTTTTCGTGTCCGAAGAGTTCACTCTCCATCAGATTTTCGGGAATCGAGGTTATGTTGATCCCGACGAACTCTTTTTGGGTACGTGGACTGAACTTATGAACCGCACGTGCGACAAGTTCCTTACCGCATCCACTCTCTCCTGTGATCATGACCGGAGCGTCGCTTCGCGACACACGCCCGATCATTTTGAAGACTTCTTGCATAGGAGCTGAGCGCCCAATGATTGTCTCTTGAATGGTTTCTGAGGGAACCTCGGTAACTTGGGCACGCGTAATTCGACGCGATTCATTCGCCCTTAATGCGCTCTCCACAACCGTGCGCAGTTCATAGGGAAGTTTCTCCTTTCCCAAAACATCATACGCCCCGAGACGCATCGCCTCAATCACATTACTGTTGCTCGCTAGGCCACTAAAAAGGATCACCATTGCATTCGGATCATTCATCCGAAGGCGTTTCAGTAATTCGATGCCATTGGTACCAGGCAGTCTGACTTCAGCAAGGACAAGATCAGCACGGTTCTTTTGATATACCCCAAGCGCTTCCTCCGCACGCTCTGCTGTCACTAAAGTCACGCCTGGAGCCTTGAGGTGGTTACAGGCCCAGCTCAGAAAATCTGAGTCGGCATCCACGATGAGTATCCTAGAGTCCTGAGGAGATGACATTTGTGCAGAGATAGAATACTTTCGTAGCTGGTTGCTCCTGCCCCGTCAACTGCGGTTCTCTAAGGAAGCGTTTGTGGTTAAATCGAAAAGCTTCCGAAGAAATGATTTATACGGATGTCTTTTTGAGGCAGCAGTGATTCAGTTCAATGCAAAAAACGCCCTCATGGCCATCACCGTCAGCACCCCATCCCCCATCATTGAAGTTCATATCGGCAATCAGAGACTTCAGCTCTTTGAAAAAAACCGTATGATCCGCGACTGGCCATGCAGCACATCGAAGTTCGGGGTTGGTTTTCAGGAGGGTAGCCACAAAACCCCACTCGGTCGTTTTGTTGTACGCGAGCGTCACGGGGATGGTGCTGAAATCGGAACCATTTTTCGCTCACGTCAACCTGTGGGAGTTTGGTGTCCAGGCATGGAAACCCAATCCGATCTGGTTTTAACCCGCATCCTCTGGCTCCATGGGCTCGACTCCATCAACGCAAACACTTGGCAGCGATACATCTACATTCACGGAACCAATGATGAGGCTGCCGTCGGAAGACCTGCCAGCCACGGTTGCATCCGACTTCGAAACCAAGACATAATCGAGCTTTTTGACCTAACGCCAGAGGGCACTGTAGTGTGGATTCAAGAATGACCCGAAAAAGAACGGACGAACATTTTTCGCGAAAAAAATTCAACGAATTCCATTCCGAAGATTCAAACCTCTCAACAGTGAAGGCGGGAGTGATCCTGCCAAACTGGTCTTGAGAGTGATTGGTTGTTGTCACATCACCTTCTGTTTTACGACAGATTGTGTTGAGGTTGATGCAAGCACACGGGGCCGGGCGGAATCGGGAGCCGCCCGGCCCTCATTTTTTAAAAGTTGGGCTCCCCAGCTCAATGGCGTCTCAGAGTTGACTCACGACCACTGCACGGGCAAAGCAAGCATGCCATGAATGATCCGCAGACCCGTGCTTATGAGTTGATTCAGAACTATTACGCTGCCTTTAACCGGGGAGATCGTGAGGGAATGCTAGGCTTACTGACCGAAGATGTCGTCCATGACATCAACCAAGGCGAAAAAGATCTCGGGCGAGATGCTTTCTGCCGATTTCTCCAGCACATGGATGAATGCTATGCGGAACAGGTGCATGACCTGGTAGTGTTTGCCAGCAATTGCGGCACACGCGCCGCTGCGGAATTTTTCATCGCAGGCCAGTACTTGACTACTGACGACGGTCTACCACCTGCGCATGGCCAAAAGTATCATCTCCGCGTTGGTGCTTTTTTTGAGCTTCGCGAAGGGTGTATCGCTCGTGTGACCAATTACTACAACCTCAAGGATTGGCTGCAGCAGGTCGCGGCAAATTGATGTTCAATACTTCAACACCCATGAGCCTTCTGACCCTAGCCATTGATCTATCTAGTGCACGAGGCAGCATCGCGCTGTTTCGAGAAGGCATGCTTATCTTCGAGGCAATTTTTCAATCGGAACGCTCTCATAATGCCTGTCTTTTTGGTCCATTGAGCCAAGCTTTGGATCAAGCGGGGCAAGAAGAGGACGGTTTGATCCTCGTCGGCACAGGCCCAGGCAGTTACACGGGTGTGCGGATCAGCATCGCCGCCGCGCAAGGAATTGGGCTCTCCCGTGGCTGGGAGGTCATCGGCATTCCTTCGATCTGCACCGCTGATTTTCCTCAATATCATGTTATTGGCGATGCACGTCGCGGTATGTATTACCATGCCGAGGTTTCAAAGGGCACTCTAATCCAGCCACCAGAACTTTTGAATGCCAACGCCATTGAAGAAATTTGGCAGAAATCTTCCTCTCTTCCTTGGGTCAGCTTTGACAGCAAACCGCCCCTGCCCCTACCCGATTTGAATCTCATCATGCCAGCAGCAGCCATGCTAGGGCGTCTCAGTCTAGGTATGACTGCAGAAGAAAGACATAACTTAGGGTCAGCCCAAGTCGAACCTTACTACTTGCAGGAAGCCTTCATCACTACGTCCCGAAAGATAGGCAAACAGGTGCCTCTGCCATTACTTTAAGTTCACAAAGAGCATGGCTCAACCATTTGTAGAGCCATGAATGCTCAGCCTCTATCAGCTCGACTTAAAGCAAATGCATAAGTTGCCTTTTTGATCAAAAGTCATTGTCGCTTAGCGCAGGCACTGATTGGCTCAGCCTACTAGATATCGCCTACATTTTAGATAGACTGAAACTCATCGCAAAAGCCTACAGGAAATGCAGTGTTCAAGTTCGATAACGACTGCTCCCATAGCCTCCTTGCCAAAACATCTACCTTCACAGATTCGTTTACTAGGCTTAGCGCCTTGAGCCGCCTAGATCGTTCTTGCAGACGCGATGAAAAAGAAAATGCACGTTGGCCACTGAGAGCTCAAGCCTAGTTTCCACGTCTTCACGTCTATCAAACTTTATTCTCGCCTAGTACGTGCGGGCTCTGATAGCAAAGAGGCAAACCAATGCAGGTCAACTCTCATGTCTAAAAACCTCAGCGCCCTCTCATTCCGCAAAGGCATCGAAAAAAACGTTTTCGAGCGCATGGTCGAAGCCGCCGAAAAGCATGGCACCTCCGAAAAGCATGACCTCGTTCACCAGATGGGCCAGGATCACCTCTTTGGCGATGCTATCACATTAGGTGCAGTGAGCTTCTACGACTTCCTCAAAAAGGAGAACGAGGGTAAGAAAGTTTTCGTTTGTAATGGCAGCGCCTGCTTGTGCGCGGGAACACAAGACAAGCTTCACCACACGCTCGAAACGCACTTCAAGAAAGAAGAGATCGGCCACATCTGTTGCCTCGGACGGTGCCATGAAGGCGGTGCGTTGCAGTTCGGTGGAAAAAACTACTCCGGCCAGTCCGATGCAGCACTGGGCGATCTTTTCAAAACAGGTCAAGGCGATAGCGAAGACCGCTACGCCGTCGTCTCTCACCTCGAGCCTGCGATTTTGACCGCAGAGTTCAAAGGCATCGAAGACTACTACACGCCCTTCAAAAAGCTGATCACCGAAGGCACCCGCGATGCTCTCGCCGCCGAATTGAAGGACAGCGGCCTGCGCGGACGCGGTGGTGCGGGTTTCCCGCTCTCCATCAAGTGGGCTGGCTGCCGCTCCGCCGAAGGAAAAGTGAAATACATCGTCTGCAATGCCGACGAGGGCGATCCTGGTGCTTACATCGACAAATACCTCATGGAAAAGCAGCCGCACAGCGTGCTGCTGGGCATGATGGTCGCCGGTTGGTATGCGGGCGCGGAAACGGGCGTTCTTTACATCCGCGCCGAGTATCCCGATAGCGTCACGATTGTGAATCAAGCCATCGCGGACCTGCATACGGCAGGCTTGCTCGGCACGAACATCCTCGGCACTGGCTTCAACTTCGTGCTGAAGACCATCAAAGGCGCCGGAGCCTACATCTGCGGCGAGGAAACTGCGCTGCTGGCGAGCATCGAAGGCCTGCGGCCGGAAGTGCGCACTCGCCCCCCCTTCCCTGTGAACGAGGGCCTCTACCGCAAACCCACCATCGTCAACAACGTCGAAACCTTCGCCAACCTCCGCGCCATCCTCACGATGGGCGGCAAAGGCTACGCGCAGATCGGCACCCCGCAGTCCACCGGCCCGAAGCTCCTCTCGCTCGACAGCCATTTCGTGAAGCCCGGTATCTACGAAGTCGCCATGGGCACGCCGCTGCAAACCGTCATCGACCTCGCTGGCGGCTTCAAATCGAAGATCAAAGCCATTCAAATCGGCGGCCCGCTCGGCGGCATCGTGCCGATGAGCCACGTCAGCCAGCTCACCGTGGACTTCGAGAGCTTCAAGAAAGCTGGCTTCCTCCTTGGCCACGCCGGTGTCGTCAGCATCCCCGAGTCGATGCCGATGATCGAATACATCCAGCACCTCTTCCAATTCACCGCGGACGAAAGCTGCGGCAAATGCTTCCCCTGCCGCCTCGGCAGCACCCGTGGCAAGGAACTCATCGCTAAAGCCCGTGGCGACACCACTTTCAAAATCGACCGCGAGCTGCTCACCGACCTGCTCGACACGATGGAGCAGACTTCATTGTGCGCGTTGGGAGGTGGCGTTCCTTTGCCGATCAAGAATGCCATCCAGCATTTCGAGGCGGAGTTGAGGCCGTATTTCCAGAGCTGATTCCAAAACTCGATGCCGATGGATTTTGACTAAGCGCTGTGTAGCTCCACCGCTCTCCAATGGCATTGGAAACGAGCGCTGAGTTCATGCATTTGCTTTAACCCCTCATCATCTCCGTGATCTGTTTCGTCGCGATGCCAATCGGACGATCCAGCGGCACACCGCTGCAAGCGAGCAACGTCGTGAGCAGGTCGCCCTGATTGCCTTTGACGTTGTTGATGAAGCGTCCCGTATTCAGGCTGCCACCTCCTTTGCCGGCGAGGATGAAGGGTAGGTTCTCGCGGGTATGCTTGTTGCCGTCTTCCAGGCCGCTGCCCCACATCATGATGCAGTTGTCGAGCAGCGTGCCGTCGCCTTCGCGGAGGCTGGCCATCTTTTTCACCATGTAGGCATACTGGTCGATGTTGAACTTCGTGATGGCGGCGACTTTGCGGACCTTCTCGGCCTCGTTGTTGTGATGCGTGGGGCCGTGATGCGTGTCGCTGAAGCCGAGTTCGGGATACGAGACGCCATTCGGTGTGGAGCCGATGTAGGTGCTGACGCGCGTCGTGTCCGTCTGGAAGGCGAGCACGGTGAGATCGCACATGACCTGCATGTATTCGCTGCGCTTGTCGCCCTCGGGGATTTTCACCTCGATGGGCGGCGAGTCGCTGGCTTTGCGCTTGCTGGAGGCGACTCCGGCTTTTTCGAGCGCGGCTTCTTTCTGCCGATACTCGATGGCGGCGATGCGACGCTCGACCGAGCGCACGCTGTCGAGGTATTCATCGAGCTTCTGCTGGTCGCCGTGCGGCAATTTCTTGCGCAGGTCTCTCGCTCCGCCGATGACGAGATCGAGCATCTGGCGGTCGAGCGGGTCTGCGGCCGTCGTTTGGCCTTCCTGGCCCGTTTTGCCAAAGAGACGATTCAAAACGCTGCGCGGATTGATCTCCGCCGGCATCGCCTGCGTGGGCGAGCGGAAGCTGCAATGCGAGTAGTAGCCTTCGTTGAGCCCTTCCTGGTTCTCCTTGTGCGTCTGCGGCATCGTCGCCAGCTCCAGCGAGGGTAGAGAGGTGAGACCGCCGAAGTAGTTGGCAAAGATTTGGTCCGCCGAGATGGCGATGTTGATCTGGTTTCGCTTCGCTGCATTCGGCAGCGAGGCCGTGAGCCACGTCGAAAGCTCCAACGCATGCGGTGCCCCATTGAACGGCGAGATCGACACGCCGGAGATACCCTTCACCAGCATGCACTGATCCAAAATCGGCCGCAGCGCCTCCAGCGCAGGTGGCGGCGAGTTGCGGAAACTCTCCGGCGTCTTCGGCCAGAACTGATCCATAATCACCCCATGCGGCATGTACATGAACCCGAGCCGCACTGGCGGCTTGTAGCTCGTTTTGCCTTTGCCCGCCTCCGCCCAGCCCATGGTTTCGAGCAAAGGAAGACCCAGAGAGGCTCCGAGGCCTCTGAGGCAGGCGCGGCGGTTGAGGAGGGGATTGGTCATGGGCAAATGGGGGATTGGTTTCGTGAGTATGAATACCGTCAGAGAGGCGATTTTCCATCAAGTGATGAGGCAAGGAATACAGCTCTACTAAGCCAGAATAGGTCATTTTATGTGTAAGAGACTGTCCTCAAAAATTAGTTCCTGTGCCTTCCAACGACTGGCTTAGCCGAGTGGACAAAGCGCCTAAACGTTTTAGCAAAGAGGTTTCTGGGAGAACTGACGGCGTTGATGGCCGTCCCCAGTGAAGAATCTAATTTGACAAACCTAAATAACCCAGGTTACTCCAGTCACTTATGCAAACTGATAAGCCCAAACGTGCGACGAAAACCTTCCCGCTGGAGATTGAAGATGACCTTCACAAGGCTCTAAAAGTTCGTGCGATCGAGGAAGATAAGACCCTCCATTCTCTGATAATCGAAACGTTGTCATCACGGCTTCAAGAAGAGCCAACGCGTTATCAAGTCAGCATAGCGAAAGGAGGGGCAAAATGAAAAGTCACTTCGTTAATGGCTCACAAGCATGGCCGCTGCGCTGCACGGAGCGTGAACCGGTGCAAATCATCTTGGGGGATGTTCGTTCCAAACTCTTGGACATTCCTGCTGAGACATTTCATACCTGCATCACGTCGCCTCCATACTGGGGAATGCGAGACTATGGCCATGAAGGGCAGATTGGTGCGGAGGACGATTTGCAGGACTATGTAAAGAGTCTTGTTTCGTGTTTTCGCGAGGTCAGGCGAGTCCTCCGCTCTGACGGCACATTCTGGCTGAATATTGCCAATACCTATACCTCTGGTGGAAGAGCTTGGAGAGACAGCGATGCTAAGAACAAAGGCCGTGCGATGTCTTATCGCCCCGATACACCCGAAGGACTGAAACCGAAGGATTTGATCGGCGTGGCTTGGATGGTGGCAATGGCTCTGCAACTCGATGGTTGGTATCTCCGCTCTGACATCATCTGGCATAAGCCCAACTGCCAGCCTGAATCAGTCAAAGATCGCGTCACCGTGTCCCACGAATATCTTTTCATGTTCTCGAAGAGCGAAAGCTACTACTTCGATCAGGAGGCTATTAAAGAGACGACTGCCGACGGGAGATCCAAGAAGAACAAGAGAACCATCTGGGCCATCAACACTGAGCCATGCAAAGAAGCACACTTTGCCGTGTTCCCGCGTGCGCTCGTGCGTCCCTGCATTCTCGCAGGCTCACCGAAGGGTGGCGTTGTTCTCGATCCGTTCTTTGGCAGTGGGACAGTCGGTGTCGTTGCCATTGAAACTGACCGGCTGTGTGTTGGAGTCGAAGCAAAGCCTGACTATGTGAGGATCGCGAAGGATCGGATTATGAGCGCCAATCGCCCGCTTCTCACAGAGTGTCTGTAGGAGACTCGAACTGCCATGTGGCATGGACGGTGCAGAGTGACTTCTGCAATCCCTTCACCTGGAGCTTTCGCTCACCACCGCCATCGAAATAGAGGCTGAAAAGCGTGTTGCCGTTTTCTTCGACATAGCAGTAGCCCGGCTTGGGGTTCTGCTTGCTGTCCTTCATCATTTCGAGTCGCCCAGCCGCAGCCTTCAAAAGTAAGCCCTTTGGAATCTCTACAAGCTCATAAAGGAAAAGCGGATCGCCCTTCTTCAACGCTCGGAGCACCAAAATCCGACTGATGCCATTAAGGGCATTCATGAACTGCTCGCGCAGACCAATCAAATCCTTGGGATTCGAACCCCATGTGCCTCCGCCAAGTTCCATGAACTTTGAAATGTGAATCGTGTTCTCACGAATCGCTTTGGCGGCCTCGGTCTTGAGAGAGAATTTTTGCCCGGCGATCTCAATATCAAAGCCTCGCTGTCCTCTCGGAGCCATCGTTGCTGCGATACCGGCTTCTTTCAGGACACGCTCAAGGGCATACTCGAACTTATCCTTTGAGAACGGCTCGCGTGACAAGCAATGGTGCATCCGAAGAACATCGCCAAAGTCTTCCAAAACGCTGGGCATGATTAAACTCGACTTGGAGTCTCGTCGAAAGTCCTTGGGCTGATTGAAAGCGACCACGAGCCGATCAACCAGTTGAAGCCGATAATTGCTCAGGTCTGGAATGGCTGCGATGAGTCGCTGGATTCGCTCTTGTCTTGTCATGTGACTGACTTCGATTGGGTTACGATGTTTGGCAAGCTGAGGCTCAGCGGGAAGCGGCTGCGCTCCATTCGTCGAGCTTCTGCTTCAGTAGTTCATTGGAGGGCAAATAGAGCTGATATTGACTCGCTTTGCTCGCCCTTCGGGCTGCCTGCGGCAGTCTATCTCCGCTGCGCTCCGGTTCTTTGGCGTGGATGTTGGCGTACGTTCGGCAGGGTGAATTCGACGACGGTCTTTTTGGCGGATTTGCAGAGAAGGAGGCCGATGGTGGGGGTTTTGTTGGGGACGGTCGGCCTTTCAGGATTTTTTTAGCGGGATCACTGTGGCTTGCAACAGGAGGTTACATTGCAGCCTTTCGGCTAAAGCCGAAACCACTTTTTGCTCACACCTCCAACCGCCTGTCCATTCATGGCTGAAGTTTACGGAAGCTGCCGAGGCTAGAACCAAATCTTGCATTCGCACATTATTCTGTGCTAATCTCCTACCATGAACATGATCCTGGCCGAAGACATTGTGAGTGTGACAGATTTCGCTCGTGGCACCAAAGAGCATCTGGCGGAAATGGCGAAGACTCTGCGTCCACGCGTCCTGACTCAGAATGGCAAGGCGGCCGCCGTCGTGATGCCGGTGGACATGTTTGATGAGATGGCTCAACAAGCCTACGAGCGGGAGATGGATATGAAGCTGAAGACGGCGCTAGAGGCTTATGCGAAGGGGGATCGGGGTAGGCCGTTGGATGAAGTATTCGGGGAGCTACGCGAGAAACACTTCAGCAAAAAGTAGCGACTGTGAACTACCGCGTCCAGGCATCCGAGAGCGGCAAGTCCTCCGTTGATGAGCAGCTAAAATGGTATCGAGCCGATGAAAGTCACGGAGGTGACGATCTGGCTGAGCGATGGTTCAATGCGCTTTATAAGGCCTTGGCAAAGCTTGCCATACGTCCCACCTCGCATGGCTTCGCGCCAGAGAACGATGAATGGCTCCCCGAGTATGAAATCCGCCAGATGCTCTTTCGGCCCTGGAAATCGGGTGTCGGCTGGCGGGTGCTTTACTCCATTGATGAGGAACAAAAGCTCGTGACGGTGCTGCAAGTCCGACATGAACATCGGCGCTGGATGTTTCAGGGCAATGAAGTGTAGCCGCGCCTTTCGTCGCAGGTGTTGCTCTGCTTTTCGGCTGAAGCCGAAACCACTTTTTCACTCCACGACGCGTCGATTTAAAAACGGATAACTCGTGACGATCTCGCTGATCAGCGTCTGCATCTTGTGGCCGTCATTCGCGATGGTCTTCATCATCTGGTCCACGATGATGTGGTCATAGCCGTCGAGCTGGCGGCAGAGGGTGTAGGCGAGGAGTTTTTCGGTGAGGTTGCGGGTCAAATCGGTCTCGCGGGCGGCGATGAGGGCTTTGAGTTCCTTCGGTGAGGAGAAGTGTTTGCCGCCGGGGAGTTCGCCGACGGCATCAATGGCACCACCGGATTCGTCCTTGTCACGCCAGCGGCCGATGGCATCGAAGTTCTCCAAACCGAAGCCAATGGGGTCGAGGATCTTGTGGCAGTTGTTGCACACGGCATTCGTGCGGTGCAGTTCGGTGCGCTGGCGCAGGGTGAGGTTGGCGACTTTCTTCTGATCCTGCTTTTCGAGCGCGGGCACATTCGGCGGTGCGGGCGGCACTCGTTGGCCAAGCACTTGTTCCAAAACCCACACGCCGCGTTTCACGGCGCTGGTGCGTGTCGCGAACGAGGTCGTGGCGAGCACGCCGGGCATGGCAAGGATGCCACCACGATTCGCATCGGTGAGCTTCACCTTTTGCATGTTGGAGCCGGTGATCTTCTTTTCGAGGCCGTAGATCTTCGCGAGCGTGCCGTTGAGGAAGGTGTAGTCGCTGTTCACGAAGCTGACCACGCTGCGGTTCTCACGCACGATGCTTTCAAAGAAGAGCCGCGCCTCGTCATACATCGCGGTGCGGAGTTCGGCGGTCATTTCGGGGAACTTGGCTGCGTCGAAGGTCTTGTCCTTCAACTCAGCGGTGCCGAGCCACTGAGCGCCGAAGCCGTCAAAGAGCGCTCGTGAGCGTTTCTCGGCCAAAAGGCGCTTCGTTTGCGCTTTGAGCACGTCGGGCTCGTGCAGCTTGCCTTCGTCAGCGAGCTTGGACAGCTCCGCGTCCGGCATGGTGGCCCAAAGCAGATACGAGAGGCGGCTGGCGAGCTGGTAATCATCCAGCGGCACGATCTTTTCGCCCGTGGGCGCGTCTTTAGACGGCGTGATGAAAAGAAACTGCGGGGAGACGAGCACGGCCTTCAGCATGAGACGGAGTGCGGCAGTGCGGTTGAGCTTGTTGGCCGTGCCGAGTTCGAAAACCTTCACGAGCACGTTGAGTTCGTCCTCGGTCGGCGGTCGGCGATATGCGTTGCGGGCAAGGTTTCGCGCCACATCGCGAACATCCGCCTCCTTGGCTCCAAACAGCCGATTCTGAGCCTCGGCGGGCATCTTTTGCAGCGCGGCATTCGCGATGCCCAGATACTGCTCGGTCTGCATCGGCGAAAGTGAATTGAGATAGCCCTCGCCGGGTACTTCATCGGGCAACTCCTTCGCGATGGCGGCATCGACGCCGAGGAGATCATGCAGCGTGTTGCCATACTCGACCTTCGTGAGACGGCGGATGACAAACGGCCCCGGATCGCGAGTGCTGAGGTATTTGATCTGCGCCAGCGCATTGAGAAAGCGCTGCCGCTCATCATCCGAAGGCTGATCCGCATCATCAGGCGGCATGTCGTGTGCCTGCACGTTGGCGATGGCGTCCATCCACTTGCGTGAAAAGCCTGGATCGCCGGGCTTTTTGAGTGCCACTTCGAGATTCAAGCCTGCTTTTGAACGACGATTGCCATGACATTCGAAGCAATACGTGGCCACGAACTTTTGCACGTCTTGTTTGAAGGCTTTTTGAGCTGCCTGTTGCTTCACAAGCAGCTCGGAACTCTCCTTGTCAGCGGCCATCGCCACCAATGATAGGAGCACGCCAAAGGCAACCGTCGCGCGAAGGTGAAAACGATGGGGAGGTGCAGGAAAAGACTTCAAAACAGCTGCTAGTATCACGGACTTAGCCGCTGCCCTCTATCCTGAAGATGCACTCGATCCAGAGCGTCTGGCCTACTTTTTCACCACAAAACCATCCTTTAGCTGGACGGTGCGATTGAAGATGGGCTTGCCAAGCTGGCTGTCTTTGGGATCGGCAAAGAAGTAACCCACGCGCTCAAATTGATAATGGCTACCCGGCTTGGCCGTGAGAATGGAAGGCTCGATCTTGGCAATCACTGTTTCCAAGGACCCTGGATTGAGGAACTGAGTGAAGTCGCCGTCCTCTCCGGCCTGTTCATCTGGCTGCTCAACGGTGAAAAGCTTGTCGTAGAGACGCAGTTCGATATCGGCAGCCTGCGCGGCGCTGACCCAGTGGATCGTGCCTTTGACCTTCGGGCGACCCACCGGTTTGACTCCGTGACGGGTAGCATCATCGTAGGTGCAGTGTAACTCGACGACATTACCCTCAGCGTCTTTGATGACCTCTTGGCAAATGATGCAAAAGGCATATTTGAGACGAACCTCACCACCAGGAACGAGGCGATGAAAACCTTGAACTGGTGTTTCCATGAAGTCATCAGCATCTATGTAAAGCTCACGGCTAAGCGGCACCTGACGTTTACCATCTGCTTCGTTTTCAGGATTGTTCGGCACTTCGACATACTCGATTTTGCCTTCAGGATAATTGGTGAGCAAGACCTTGATCGGCTTCAACACGGCATAGACCCGAAGGGCATGCTTATTGAGATCCTCTCGGACGTGGTGCTCTAGCAGATTTAGCTCCGTTAGTGACGGGTATTTGGTCAGGCCGATGGCTTTGCAAAAAGCACGAATGGCCGCTGGCGTATAGCCACGGCGGCGAATGCCGCTAATGGTCGGCATGCGGGGGTCATCCCAACCATGAACAAGACCATCTTTGACGAGGCGGAGCAGCTTGCGCTTGCTCATCACCGTGTAGGTCAGATTGAGACGAGCAAACTCACGCTGGTAAGGTGAACCGAGAAGGCCATCTATATTATTGATGAGCCATTCGTAGAGTGGCCGATGGTGCTCGAACTCAAGAGTACAAAGGCTGTGGGTAATACCCTCCATGGCATCGCTCAAAGGATGTGCATAGTCATACATGGGGTAGATGCACCACGCGTCACCCGTACGATGATGGTGTGCATGCATGATGCGATAGATCACGGGATCACGCAGGTTCATGTTAGGCGAAGCCATGTCGATTTTTGCGCGCAAGACCTTTTCACCATTCTTGAACTCCCCTCCCCTCATGCGTGCAAAGAGATCTTTGTTCTCCGCTGCCGAGCGATCACGGTAGGGGCTAGCTATGCCGGGTGCAGTCAGAGTGCCTCGTGTTTCGCGGATCTGTTCGGGCGTCTGATCATCCACATAAGCCAGGCCTTTTTCGATCAGTTGCACAGCAAAGCTATAGAGCTTTTCGAAGTAATCGCTGGCATAGAAGAGATTGTTGCCCCAGTCAAAACCTAGCCACTTCACATCCTCCATGATGCTTTCGACATACTCGACTTCTTCTTTAGTGGGATTGGTGTCGTCAAAGCGAAGATGACAGCGCGCGTTTGGAGCATATTCCTGACTCAGACCAAAGTTCAGGCAGATGCTCTTAGCATGGCCAATATGCAGATAGCCATTGGGCTCTGGAGGAAAACGAGTGATGACCTGCCCTCCATTGCGACCCACCGAGACATCGGCGGCGATCATTTCGCGGATGAAATCGAGGGATGAGGGAGCTGCGGGAGCGGTTTCGGACATGGGAGGCGGAGAGTGGCGCAGAGCTGTAAATGGTCAAGAAGTGTGAAGGCAGCAGGCGCTAGCTTGGGCGATGTTTTTCTCAACCTTTATGGAGTTCGACTAGTGCTAATGCCATGCGAACCAAAACTTAACCAAAAACGACGGTTTTGTTCCGGCACACGAGCACTTGATTATGCACATGCCACCACAGAGCCTTGGCCAATACGGTTTTTTCCAAATCACGCCCCAGACGAACTAGGTCATGAACTTGATCTTCATGACTCACACGCATGACATCTTGATGAATGATGGGCCCCTGATCGAGCTCTGAGGTAACGTAGTGACTGGTAGCTCCGATAATTTTTACTCCACGCTCGTGCGCTTGATGGTAAGGCTTTGCCCCGACAAAGGCCGGCAAGAAACTATGATGAATGTTCAGGATCTGATTGGGAAACGCAGCAATCATCGCGGGACTGATGATTTGCATGTAG